>NZ_SOFK01000011.1:0-121566 GCF_004402675.1 Cryobacterium sp. MDB2-A-1
CGGCCCCGGCTCCCGCGTTCCCGGCTCCCGCGGGCCGGCGAGCCGGGCGGGCGGCCCTGGCGGACCGGGTGCCGCCGGCTCGGGCGTCGGGCCGCGGACCGCCGCGAACGCAGGCAGGGTCGACGAGAACGCGCCCGTGGTCTCCTTCCCGTTCCACGTGCTCCCGTTCCGCGAGTTCACGGTCACGGGGGCGGGACGCGCGATCGCGCCGGACTACCTCGGCGTCGCCCTCACCGAGCTCGCGACCCGGTACGGCGACGCACTCCCGCCGGTGTACCTCACGAGCCTCGGAGCGAGTTTCCCTGACCAGGTCGACAGCCGCGGCGCCGTCGACGACCCGGCCAGGATCGACTACCTCGCCGAACACCTCGTGGCCGCACTCGACGCCGTTGCACCGGGCAAGCCGGCGGCGGGGGTGAGCATGCGCGGGGCCTTTGTCTGGTCGCTGCTCGACGGCTTCGAGTGGACCGCGGGCTACACCCAGCGTTACGGCCTGGTGCGGGTCGACTTCGCAGACCCCGAGCGGAAGCGCACGCCGAAGTCCTCGTACCGCTGGCTCCAGAAGGTGCTCGCCGCCCGCTGACCGGCGCCCGGCTCCCGCCCGTTTCCCGCCCGCCGAAATCCGCGGCGGGGGATGGGTCAGGGGGTGCGGCGGCGGAGCGTGATCGAGCCGACGACGACCGCTCCCACGATCCACGCCCCGATGATGAGCAGTTCGCCGCCGATGTACGCGGCGTCCTGCGAATTCGAGGCGACCGCCTGGAGGGCGTCGATCGCGTGCGAGAGCGGAAGCCAGTCGCTGATGATCCGCAGGGCGTCCGGAAGCTGGTCGCGGGGGAGGAAGATACCGCCGAGCAGGATCTGCGGGAACACGAGCGCGGGCATGAACTGCACGACCTGGAACTCGGTGCGGGCGAACGCGCTCGCGAGCAGCCCGAAGGTCGTGCCGAGAACCGCGTCGGCGACGGCGACCGCGAGAAGCAACCAGACCGAACCGGCGATCGTGAGGCCGCAGACCCAGACCGCGTACCCGACCGCGACCGCGGACTGCAGCACCGCGAGCAGCCCGAAGGCGAGGGTGTAGCCGAGGATGAAGTCGCCCTTGCCGAGCGGCATCGAGAGCAGCCGTTCCAGCGTCCCGGTGCGGCGTTCCCGCAGGGTCGTGATGCTCGTCACGAGGAACATCACGATGAACGGGAACAGGGCGATCATCGCCGGCCCGATCCTGTCGAACACGGGCGTGTCGGAGAAGATCCACGCCACCAGGCCGATCAGCAGGCTCGGGACGACGAGGAGCAGCACGATCGTGCGGGGGTCGTGCCGGATCTGGGCGAGCACCCGTCCGGCCGTTGCGAGCGTACGGCGCGGGTTCACAGCGCACCATCGAATCCGGTCGACCCGGTCCCGGTCGGCCGGCCTTCGGACGACGGGTCATCGGCTTGCGGGTCTTCTGGCGACGGATGCCGCCGGATCAGGCTCAGGAACGCCGCCTCGACGTCGTCGGTCGCGGTCGACGCGAGCAGCCCGGCCGGGGTGTCGTCTGCGAGGATCTCACCGTCCCGCATCAGGAGCAGCCGGTCGCAGCGGCTCGCTTCGTCCATGACATGGCTCGACACGAGCAGGCTCGTCCCTCCGGCCGCGAGCCGGTGGAAGAGCTCCCAGAGCTCCACCCGGAGGACCGGGTCGAGGCCGACGGTGGGTTCGTCGAGCACGAGCAGCTCGGGGGACCCGAGCAGGGCGCCGGCGAGCGACACCCGGCTGCGCTGGCCGCCGGAGAGCGAACCCGCCAGCTGGCCGGCATATCTTCCCAGGTCGGTCGCGTCGATCACCCGGTCGACATCGCTCGCGGGGGCGCCGAGCACCGACCGGAAGTACCTCAGGTTCTGCCGCACGGTGAGGTCGTCGTAGACACTCGCATCCTGCGTGACATAGCCGACCCTGTTCCGGAGCGAGACGGAGCCGGCGGGGCGGCCGAGCACGGTGACCTCCCCGGACTGCACGAGCTGGACGCCGACGATCGAGCGCATCAGGGTCGTCTTGCCGCATCCGCTCGGCCCGATCAGGCCCACGACGAGGCCGCGGGGCACCGTGAGGCTCAACCCGTGCAGCACCGGATGCCTGCCCCGGCGGGCGAACAGGTCCGTCACGTGGACCGCGGGCGCAGACAGATGGCTCATGCCTTTGATTATTCGCCGGTTCGGCCGGAAAGAACCATGGATCGGGGGTGTTTCTTGGAGTCTGGTGGGAAGCGGATGAGAGTGTCAGGCGGCGTCGTTATGATGGCACCATTGTTCGTATGCCGCCGCGGCCCGCTCGCTCGCACCGCTGAAATACAAGGAGACGCTGCCATGGAATGGCTCATCCCGCTACTCATCGTTGTTGTGCTTGTCGTCATCGTCGGAATCTACTTCTGGGCGACGTACAACTCCCTCGTGACCCTCAAGGTGCGGGTGGACGAAGCGTGGAGCGACATCACGGTGCAGCTCAAGCGGCGTGCCGACCTCATCCCGAACCTCATCGAGACGGTCAAGGGCTACGCGGCGCACGAGAAGGCGGTCTTCGAGAACGTCGCCAAGGCCCGCGCCGAGTCGATCAGTGCGACGACCCCTGCGGATGCCGCGGCCGCCGAGAACCACATGCAGTCCGCCCTGCGCAGCATCTTCGCGGTCGCGGAAGCGTACCCGCAGCTCCAGGCCAGCCAGAACTACCTGCAGCTGCAGGCCGAGCTCGTCGACACCGAGGACAAGATCCAGGCGTCGCGCCGCTTCTACAACGGCGGGGTGCGGGAGCTCAACACGAAGATCCAGGTCTTCCCGAACAACCTGATCGCGAAGAACCTCGGATTCACCCAGCGCGACTTCTTCGAGGTCACCGACTCCGCAGCCATCGCGGAGCCGCCTCGCGTCCAGTTCTAGCGGCAGGCCCAGATGTACAGTGCGATCGCGCGGAACAAGCGCAACACCGTTTTCATCATCATCCTCTTCCTGGGGATCATCGCCGGCCTCGGCTGGATTGCCAACGCCGTCTACGGTCGCGGCGGCTACGGCATCCTGATCCTCACGATCGTCGTCGCCGCGGGTTACGCCCTCGTGCAGTACTTCGCGGCCGGGCGCCAGGCGATCGCGATGAGCGGCGGCATCCGGGTGAACAGCAAGGCGGAGCATCCGCGGCTCTGGAACACCGTCGAGAACCTGTCGATCACGACCGGAACGCCGATGCCGGAGATCTACATCATCAACGACCCCGCGCCGAACGCGTTCGCGACCGGGCGCGACCCGCAGCACGCGATCGTCGCCGCGACGACGGGCCTGCTCGCCATCATGGATGACTCCGAGCTCGAGGGCGTGATGGCCCACGAACTCGGGCACGTGCGCAACTACGACATCCGGGTGTCGATGGTCGTGTTCGGCCTCGTCGTCGCGGTCGGCTTCATCTCGGACATGTTCCTGCGGATGGCGTTCTTCGGTCGCAATAACAACAACAACGGCAACCCCGTCGTGATGGTCTTCGGCCTGGTCGCGATGATCGTGGCACCGCTCGTCGCCAGCATGGTGCAGCTCGCCGTCTCCCGGCAGCGCGAATACCTCGCCGATGCCACGAGCGCGCTGACGACGCGGCATCCGGATGCCCTCGCGAGCGCCCTCGCCAAGCTCGAGACCTACGGGCGCCCGATGCAGAAGCAGAACACGTCGATGGCGCACCTGTGGATCGCGAACCCGCTCAAGCCCGGCATGATGGCGAAGCTGTTCAGCACGCACCCGCCGATCGAGGACCGGATCGACCGCCTGCACGCCATGGGCAACAAGTTCTGACGACTGCGCTCAGGCGAGAAGGGCGGCGAGTGCCGGCGCGAGGGTACCCCGCTGCGCGACCGTGATCTCGGTGAGTCCCTGCCAGAGGGCGGTCGCGCGCAGCACCGGCGCGAGGCGTTCTGCGGTGTCGGCCGGGGCATCCGCTTCGGCCCACGCCGCCTGAACGCGCAGCACGCCGGCCTGCCGGTCGTTCTTGAGGTCGACGCGCCCGACGAGGGTGTCGCCGAGCAGGATCGGCAGCGAGTAGTACCCGAAGACCCGTTTCGGTTCGGGGGTGTAGATCTCGATGCGGTAGTGGAATCCGAACAGGCGGAGAGCCCTGGCCCGGTCCCAGACCACGGGGTCGAACGGCGAGAGCACCGCCGCGGCGTCCAGGGACCGCGGCAGCCGGGCGTCCCGGTGCAGCCAGGCGGCACCGGGCGTGCCACCCGGGCCCCAGCCGGGCACGACGACGGGGATCAGCTCGCCGGCGTCCTCGAGTTCATGGATCGCGACGAGAGTCGCCGGCGTCTTCAGGCGGAAGTAGTCGGCGAAGTCCTTCGCCGTGCCGATGCCGTGCGCCCGCGCCGACCGGCGGACGAGTTCGCGATGTGCATCGTCCCGGTGCACCCGGCGGGCCAGCAGCTCCTGGGAAAGAACCTGTCCAGGCAGCGCGTAGACCCGCTCGAACCGGCTGCGGCCCGCGGTGACGACGTCGCCCCAGCGGAACAGCGTCTCGAGACCGCTCTTGACGTCCGACCAGCCCCACCACGGGCCGCTGCGCTTGTTCGCGTCGTGCTCGATCGCACTCGCCGGCAACGGGCCCTTATCGGCCAGTTCCGCGAGCAGCCAGTCGAGCATCGGCCGGTTGCCCTGCGACCAGGCGCCCGGCGTCCGCGCCGACCGCTCGCGGAAATCGTCCATCCGCCAGGCGAACAGCGGCCAGCTCTCGAGGGGCACGAACGAGGCCTCGTGCGCCCAGTACTCGGTATAGCGGGCCTGCTTGCCGACAGCGAAGGTCAGCCGGTCGAGCTGCGCCTTGTCGTAGCCGCCGAGCCGACTGAAGGCCGGCAGGTAATGGCTGCGCTCGAAGACGTTGACCGAGTCGATCTGCAACAGGCCGAGCCGCGTCACCAGGGCGTCCAGCTGGCGGATGCCGGGGACGGCCGGGACGGGACGCCCGAATCCCTGGGCGGCCAGGGCCACGCGCCTGGCGAGTGCGGGGGAGAGGGACTGGACCATTCCTCGACCCTAGCGAGGACCGGGGACAGTGACTGCCTCCGATTGCCTAGACTGGTCCGATGACGGAATCCGCGGGTAGGCCGGGCTGGAGCGCACTCCTCACCGGGCGGCGCAGACGTGCCGCCCCGATCGGCCGGGAGCCCGGCAGCGGGCCAGGCACGGGAGCTCGCACCGCGGCCGGCGAACGGGCCGGAGCGGCAGCGATCGCCGTCGTCTCTGCTCCGCCGAACGGCGTCGATGAGAACGTCCCGGCGGGAATCCGGCTCGCCGGCGCGTGGTCGTGGCGGCTCCTCGCCGTCTTCGCCGTCATCGCCGTCTTCCTGTTCGTCGTCGTGCAGCTCCGGCTCATCGTCATCCCGCTGCTCATCGCCGTGCTGGTCTCCTCGATCGTGGCGCCCTTCGTCTCCTTTCTCGTGCGGCACCGCTGGCCCAAGGGCCTGGCCATCGCCGTCGCGGTGCTCACCACTCTCCTCGTCCCTGCCGCCCTGATCACGCTCGCGGCGACCCAGCTCGCCGGCGGCCTCTCCGGCCTCAGCGACCGGCTCGCCGGCTCCTACGGCGACCTCAAGGCGTTGCTGCTCGCGTCACCGCTGCACCTCACGGAACCGCAGATCAACGACTACCTGCAGCAGGCGCTTGCGGCGATCCAGGCCGACAGCCAGGTCTTCCTGAGCGGCGCACTCTCGCTCGGCACCTCGCTCGGCCACGGTCTCACCGGGCTGCTGCTCACGCTCTTCAGCCTGCTCTTCCTCCTGATCGACGGCCCCGGAATCTGGGCCTGGATCGTGCGGATCTTCCCGAGGCGGGCACGGGCGGCGATCGACGGCGCCGGGCAGGCCGGCTGGACCACCCTCGGCAATTTCGCGAAGGTGCAGATCCTCGTCGCCTCGATCGACGCCCTCGGCATCGGGCTCGGCGCGTTCCTGCTCGGCGTCCCGCTCGCCATCCCGATCGGTGTCCTGGTCTTCCTCGGTTCCTTCATCCCGATCGTGGGCGCCGTCGCGACCGGCGCCGTCGCCGTCGTGATCGCTCTGCTCTTCAACTCCTGGCCGATCGCGCTCGCCATGCTCGGGGTCGTGCTCCTGGTCCAGCAGGTCGAAGGGCACGTCCTCCAGCCACTCATCATGGGAACGGCGGTCAAGGTGCATCCGCTCGGCGTTGTGCTCGTCGTCGCTGCGGGTTCGTTGCTCGCCGGGATCCCGGGGGCGCTCTTCGCGGTTCCGGTCGCGGCCGTGCTCAATGTCATGATCAACTACATTCAGGGCGGCAGTTGGCGTGCCGACCTCCCTGACGTTCCGCGGGGTACCGGATCGCCGCTGTGGCGGACCGTCCCGCAACGACCCGGCTTCACCAGGACCAGAAGAAATCCGTCCAGCACGACCACTACCGAAGGCACCCCATGACCAACCTGTCCCTCGTCGGGCCGAGCCTCGCCGAGTTCGAAGCCGCCCGCGCCGTGGTCTCCCAGGTCGCCGCCGTGACCCCGATGGAAGGCTCCCGCTACCTGAGCGCGGTCCTCGGCGCCGAGGTGCACCTCAAGTGCGAGAACCTGCAACGCACCGGTTCGTACAAGATCCGTGGAGCGTACAACCGCCTCTCGAAGCTCACCGACGAGGAGAAGGAACACGGCGTCGTGGCGGCCTCGGCCGGGAACCACGCCCAGGGCGTTGCGTTCGCCGCCCGCGAGCTCGGCATCAAGGCCACGATCTTCATGCCCGTCGGCGTCGCCCTGCCCAAGCTCCAGGCCACCAGGGACTATGGCGCGCACGTCATCCTCCGGGGCAGCACGGTCGCCGAGCCGTTGCTTGCCGCCGCGGCGTACGCCGCGGAGACCGGTGCGATCCTGATCCCGCCGTTCGACCACGCGGACGTGATCGCCGGCCAGGGAACGCTGGGCCTCGAGATCCTCGACCAGGTTCCCGACCTGCACACCGTCGTCGTCCCGATCGGCGGCGGCGGACTCATCTCCGGCGTCGCGAGCGCGCTGAAGCAGAAGGCGCTCCTCGACGGTCGCACGATCCGGATCATCGGCGTGCAGGCCGCCAACGCCGCCGCCTACCCGCCCTCCATCGAGGCAGGGAAGGCGATCGAGGTGCCGATCCTGCCGACGATCGCCGACGGCATCGCCGTAGCGAAGCCGGGGCTGCTCAACTTCGAGATCATCAGGGACGTGGTCGACGAGATCGTCACCGTCACAGAGGACGACACCGCCCGTGCGCTTCTCGTGCTCCTCGAACGCGCGAAGCTCGTCGTCGAACCGGCCGGCGCCGTCGCGGTCGCAGCCATCCTGGCCGGCAAGGTCACCCCGGATGGCCCCACCGTTGCGATCCTCAGCGGGGGCAATATCGACCCCCTGCTGATGCAGCGTGTCATCAGCCACGGCCTTGCGGCATCCGGTCGGTATCTCACCCTGCGCATCATGCTGCCGGACCGCCCCGGACAGCTCGCCCGCATCTCCGAGCTGCTCGCCGAAGCGCACGCCAATGTCGTCGAGGTCCTGCACACCCGGCACGGCGTCGGACTGCAGATCAGCGAGGTCGAACTCAACGTCAGCGTCGAGACCCGCGGCCCCGACCACCGCCAGCACGTCGTCGACGTACTCACCTCGGCCGGTTACGACCCCCAGATCGACTGAGGGTCGCGTCGCGGGACGACTGTGGCCGTTACGGTCGACTGCGGCCCGTGCACGGGGCGCAGTCGACCGTAACGGCCACAGTTGCCGCGGATGCTGCTAGTCGCCGCCCCAGGTTTCGACGGCGAAGATCTCCACGGCGATTTCCTTGCCGTTCGGGGTGGTGTAGCTCGTCTTCGATCCGACCTTGAGGCCGAGGATCGCGGCGCCGAGCGGGCTCTGCTCGCTGTAGACGTTGAGGTCGCTGTCGCCGGCGATCTCGCGGCTGCCGATCAGGAAGCGCTCCTCGTCACCGGCGATGGTGGCGGTGATCACGGTTCCGGACTCGACAACGCCCTTGCTCTCGGGGGCGTGGCCGACCTCGGCGTTGCGGAGCAGCACGATGAGCGTGCGGATGCGCGCCTCCTGCTTGCCCTGTTCGTCCTTCGCCGCGTGGTACCCCGAGTTCTCCTTGAGGTCGCCCTCTTCACGTGCGGATTCGATCTTCTTCGCGATCTCGATCCGGCCGACGGTGCTCAGGGCCTCCAGCTCGGAGGCGAGGCGGTCGTACGCCTCCTGCGTCAGCCAGGTGACGGTGGTTTCAGTAGTCATGGGTGGGTCTCCTCCTCATGCTCGAGTCATGCGTGTGGTACCGGATGTGCGTGATCGTGCGGTGTTGTGTGCGTGATTCCGGGCGGATCGCAGCAGGAAAACAACGCTCGCCCCGGCGAAGAACGTCGGGGCGAATACGTCAGTCTAGGTCAGCCAGCACCGGTAAATCAATCCGGTGGTGGCGGGCTCGCTCGTCAGTAGCTGCTCCGTGAACGTACGTGAATACTGGTCACTCGGCGGCAGGTCGATCACCTTCCACCCTACGACCGCGAAGCTCTGGTTGAGCGCCTCGACCGCGCAACTCGCCGGTGACCCCACCGGAATCGAGGCCTCGAAGGTCACCGTCACGTTCCGGTCGTCCTGGACGACGTTGCGGATGTCCCTGGTTTCGAGCAGGGGCTGGGAGGCGCCGAGCCCGACCCAGACGACCCAGCCCACCAGCACGACGGCGAAGGCTCCGGCGGTGATCCACAGGGACCGACGGTCGCGCAGGCGCCGGTTCGGGGCGCGACCGTACCGGGAATCCAGGGTGCCCTCGCTGCGGGTACCGCTGTCGACGTTCCTGCTGCCGGTCACTCAGACTCCACACTCACGGTTCAACGATTAGTCTTGTCCCTAGGTTATCCGCCATTTCTGAGGAGTCCGATGACACTGCGCCTCCTGGCCGTTCACGCCCATCCCGACGACGAGTCGAGCAAGGGGGCTGCGAGCTATGCGTACTACCGGAGCCGCGGCGCCGAGGTCATGGTCGTGAGCTGCACGGGCGGAGAGGGCGGCAGCATCCTCAACGACGCCCTCGCAGACACGGCGATGGCCGAGCGAGACATGGCCGGCCTGCGCCGACGGGAGATGCGCCAGGCGCAGCAGGCCCTCGGCATCGAACACCGGTGGCTCGGCTACCAGGATTCCGGCATGAACGAAGACGGTTCGGTCCCGCCGAATTCCTTCTCGACCATCGACCTCGAGTTCTCCGCGGAACCGCTCGTGCGGATCATCCGCGAATTCCGCCCCCAGGTCCTGATCACGTACGACGAGAACGGCGGATACCCGCACCCGGACCACATCCGCTGCCACGAGATCTCGATGGCCGCGTATCGCGCCGCCGCGGACCCCACCCGGTACCCGGGTGACGGGGAACCATGGCAGATCGACAAGCTCTACTACGATCGCATCTTCAACCTCGAACGCATCGATGCCCTCTTCCTGCTGCTGAGCGTCAAGGAACCGGAGTCCCCGCTGCTCGAGCCGCTCGGGGAGGCCCGCGACTGGATGAAGAACTACCCGGCCCTGGCGACGACCCACGTTCCGGTCGGCGACTTCCTGGACGCGAGGGACGCGGCGCTGCGAGCCCACGCGAGCCAGGTTTCCCCCACGAGCAGCTTCTTCTTCTGGCCGAACGACCTCATCCGTGAGGCGTGGCCGTACGAGGACTTCCAGCTCGTCGAATCGAAAGTTGAAACGGTCATGCCTGAATCAGATCTGTTCGCCGGTATCCGGGACGAGGCATGAGCGCCGTCCTGTTCCCGCACCTCGTCGACGCGGTGACGGGCTTCATGCTCGCCAACACGCCGCCGCCCGAATTCAACCCCGACACCGTCACGCCGGGGCCCGCCGGCTTCCTGGCGATCCTCTTCGTCGTGGTCGCCGTCGTGCTGCTCGGCTTCGATCTGGTCCGCCGCATCCGCCGCACGACGTATCGCGCGGAGATCGCCGAGCGCCTGCAGGCGGAACTCGCTGCCCGCGTCGAGGCGGAGACGCACCCGGGTGAGGCATCCACCCCGCGGGAGACCCAGCAGCCTCAGGGGTAGAGCGGATGCGTGGCGATGATCAGGATCGCCGCCCAGTGGCAGAGGAACGCGACAACGGTCAGGCTGTGGAAGATCTCGTGGAACCCGAAGACCCCGGGAAACGGGTTGGGCTTCTTGAGCGCGTAGATGACAGCGCCGACCGAGTAGCACAGGCCGCCGATCATGATGAGGGTCATCATCGCGGCGTTCGCCTGGAAGAAGTCGACGATGAACATCAGTGAGCCCCAGCCGAGAAGCAGGTACAACGGCACGTAGAGCCAGCGCGGTGCGGTGATCCAGAACACCCGGAAGGCGATGCCGAGAAGTGCGCCGCCCCAGACGAGGGAGAGCAGGAGCACGGACTTCGACGGCGGTAGCGCGAGCACCGTGATCGGCGTGTAGGAACCGGCGATCAGCAGGAAGATGTTGGCGTGGTCGATGCGCTTGAAGACGAGCTTCGTGCGCGGCTTCCAGTTGATGCGGTGGTACAGCGCCGAGTTACCGAACAGGAGCAGGGAGCTGATCACGAAGACGAGGCAGCTCCACTTCGCCGCGGGTCCCTCTGCGAGGGACAGAAGCACGATCCCCGCGACGATCGTGACCGGGAAGGTGCCCGCGTGGATCCAGCCGCGCCAGGTGGGCTTGAGATCCTCCGGCCGGGGCACCTCCGACTCGAGCAGCGGCAGCTGCGGGATGAACTCGTCGTCGGGCGCCTTCAGCGGCTGTCGTGCGGTTGCGTCGTCCCCGGTGCTGCTCTCTGCGGCCATGCAGCCAGAATACGACAGCGAACATGCCGGAAGAAGCACGGGCTGCCCGAGTGGGCTAGCGTAAATACGTGCAGAAGAGGCAGGTCCCCTTGGCGCGCGACATCCTCTACCGGTTGTACGAGCGCCGCCTTCGTCGCGGGCTGACGCCGGAGAACCTGCCACGCCACGTCGCGATGATCATCGACGGCAACCGCCGCTGGGCCCGGCAGCTCGGGCTCGAGTCCGCCGCACACGGCCACCGTGCCGGCGCGGCGAAGATGCGGGAGTTCCTGAGCTGGTGCGACGACCTCGGCATCTCGGTGGTCACGCTCTACCTGCTCTCCTCGGACAACCTCACCAACCGCCCGAGCGAGGAACTCTCCGAGCTCACCAAGATCATCGCCAAGCTCGCCGAGGAGCTCTCGCGCCAGCGCAACTGGCGGGTCCAGCAGGTCGGCACGAAGAAGGGCCTGCCCGCGCCGCTCATCGCGGCGCTCTGCGACGCCGAGACCCGCACCGCGGGCAAGAAGGGCATGCACATCAATCTCGCGGTCGGCTACGGCGGACGCACCGAGATCACCGACGCCATGCGCAGCATCGTCGCCGCGCACCTCGAGAACGGGCACACCCTCGCGGACCTCGCCGAGACGCTTACTCCCGAGCTCATCGGCCAGCACCTCTACACCGGTGGCCAGCCCGACCCCGACCTCGTGATCCGCACCTCCGGTGAGCAGCGGATCAGCGACTTCATGCTCTGGCAGAGCGCCCACAGCGAGTTCTACTTCGTCGAGGCGCTCGGACCCGACCTCCGCCAGGTCGACTTCCTGCGCGCCCTGCGCGACTTCGCCAAACGCCAGCGCCGCTTCGGAAGCTAGGAGACCGGATGACCGAGATCGATGCCTATGCCGCGGGGTTCGTCGAGGAGCCCGGTTACCTCGACTACGGCCGCGTCGGACCGCTCTCGGCGACGGTGGTGGCCGAGAGCCTCGGCCAGACCGAGATCCTGTCCCGCGCCCGCTTCGGCAGCCTCGACCACCTCTTCCAGCAGGACGAGCGGATGCGCGAGGCCGTCTCCGCCGTGACCGGTTTCCGGGCCGACCAGGTCGTCTGCGAGCCGAACACGACGACCGGCATCATGCAGGCCATGTTCGGCCTGACCGGGGGCGTGCTGCTCTCGCCCGGCGATTTCCCCACCGTCCCCTTTGCTGCCGTGCGCGCGGCTGAGGCCCTGCGCGTCGTGACCCCGATCTGGCTGGGGACCGAGCACGGCAGGGTGACCCCCGGCGAGATCCGCGAGCAGCTCACTCCCGCGACGGTCGCCGTCGCGGTCTGCCTCGTCGACTCGCGGACCGGATTCCGGGTGGACCTCGACGGCGTCCGCCAGGTGATCGGCGACCGTCTGTTGATCGTTGACGCGATCCAGGGCTTCGGTGTCACCGACGCAGCCTATGAGATGGCGGATGTCGTCGCATCCGGTGGCCAGAAATGGGTGCGCTCGGGCTGGGGCACCGGTTTCCTGGCGCTGAGCGACCGTGCGGTCGAACGACTCGTTCCGGTGTTCTCGGGCTTCGCGGGAACGGACGTTGCCGAGCCGTGGGACGAGGTGCTGCCGCCCAGCCACAGCGCCCGCGCATTCCGGGTCAGCAATGGAGACGCGATCGCGCAGGCGCGGTTCTCCGCGGCTCTCGAAGAGATTGCCGTGACGGGCATTCATATCATCGAGGCCGCGGTCGCGGACAACGTGTCGCAACTGATCGACCTCGCCGACGAGTACGCGGTACCCGTGGTGTCGCCGAGGGATGAACGCGAGCGGGCAGGGATCCTCGTGCTCGAGCCCCCTCCCGCCCAGCTCAACACGCTCACGATCGCCCTGCACAACCACGGGATCACCGCAACGACCCGCGACGGCCGGGTGCGGCTCAGCGCCCACGCCGTGCTCAGCGTCGACACCGTGGACATGCTGCGCGGGGCATTCACGTCGTATGCGACGGCGGCCATTTACTGAGTCCCAGATGCCGCGCCCATTAACGTCTGGTGACAATGTGTGTGTCGCACTTCCGATATTCACCGAGTGTAAGTAGCGTCATCCCCATCAGGTACGGCGCCTGATCGAGACGGCCACATAAGTACGGCTCGAGAACCCCCGTGGCCAGCTCGCCAACACAATCCGCGCCTTTCGAGGCACGGGGTGGGAGTGGTTGTGACCGCTAATCAGACCGACTATCAGGGTTCGAACCAGACGGCTTCCGACATCAAGCAAACCGAGCGCACCTTCGTGCTGGACACCTCGGTCCTCCTGTCGGATCCCAAGGCGATCTTCCGGTTCGCCGAGCATGCCATCGTGCTGCCGGTCGTCGTGATCGCCGAACTCGAATCCAAGCGCAACGACCCGGAGATCGGGTACTTCGCCCGCCAGGCCCTCCGGCTCCTCGACGAATTGCGTGTCAAGCATGAACGCCTCGACTTCCCGATCCCGGTCGGAGAGGGTGGCAGCCTGCGTGTCGAGCTGAACCACTCCAACATGTCGGTGCTCCCCTCGGGCCTGCAACTCGGCGACAACGATTCGAGGATCCTCGCGGTCGCGATGAACCTCGCCAACGACGGTCTCGCCGTCACGGTCGTCTCCAAGGACCTGCCATTGCGGGTCAAGGCGGCATCGATCGGCCTGCTCGCGGATGAGTACCGACACGAGCTCGCGGTCGATTCCGGCTGGACGGGGATGGACGAGATCACTCTCGGGTCGAACCAGATCAGCGAACTCTACGACAACGAGGTGCTCAACACCCGTCTGGTGCAGGACATGCCGATCAACACCGGCCTCGTGGTCCATTCTGACCGCGGCTCGGCGCTCGGCCGGGTCACCGGCAAGGGCGAAATGCGGCTCGTGCGCGGCGACCGGGACCTGTTCGGCCTCAAGGGCCGGTCGGCGGAGCAGCGCCTGGCGATCGACCTGCTGCTCGACCCTGAGATCGGGATCCTCTCCCTGGGAGGGCGAGCGGGGACGGGGAAGTCGGCGCTCGCGCTCTGTGCGGGACTCGAAGCCGTCCTGGAACGCCAGCAGCATCGCAAGATCATGGTGTTCCGCCCGCTCTACGCGGTCGGCGGCCAGGAACTCGGCTATCTGCCCGGTGACGCGAGCGAGAAGATGAGCCCGTGGGCCCAGGCGGTCTTCGACACCCTCGGCGCGCTCGTGTCCGAGAACGTGCTCGAAGAGGTCCTCGAGCGGGGGATCCTCGAGGTCCTGCCGCTCACCCACATCCGGGGCCGTTCGCTGCACGACGCGTTCGTGATCGTCGATGAGGCGCAGTCCCTCGAGCGCAACGTGCTGCTCACGGTGCTCAGTCGCATCGGGCAGAACTCGCGGGTGGTCCTCACCCACGACGTCGCCCAGCGGGACAATCTCCGGGTCGGCCGCTTCGACGGCGTCGCATCCGTGATCGAGACGCTCAAGGGGCATCCGCTGTTCGCCCACATGACGCTCACCCGCTCGGAGCGCAGCGCGATCGCCGCGCTCGTCACCGAGATGCTCGAGGGCAACGACCCGAACTGACCCCGCGTTCCGGCGAAGGTGCCCTTTCCGGTCGAGAGTGACCCGCGGAAAGGGCGCCCTCGACCGGAAAGGTACCGGGGCTAGGCGGTGCGCGCGGGGGGACGCGTCATGCTGAGCAGGTCCAGGGCCGTGTCGAGCTGGGCCAGGGTGACTTCGCCGCGTTCCACGAAACCGAGGTCGATGACGGCCTGGCGCACCGGGACGCCGTGCGCGACCGCGTGCTTGGCGACCTTCGCCGCGGCCTCGTAGCCGATCACCCGGTTGAGCGGCGTCACGATGGCGGGGGAGGAGCCGGCCAGGGCCTTCGCCCGGTCGAGGTTGGCCTCGAGCCCGTCGATGGTCTTGTCGGCGAGCACCCGCGTCGCGTTCGAGAGCAGGCGGATCGACTCGAGCAGCGCGGTGCCCATCACGGGGATGGCCACGTTGAGCTCGAAGGAGCCGGACGCGCCCGACCATGCCACGGTCGCGTCGTTCCCGATCACGCGGGAGCAGACCATCAGCACGGCCTCGGGGATGACCGGGTTGACCTTGCCGGGCATGATCGAGGAGCCGGGCTGAAGATCGGGGATCTGCAGCTCGCCGAAGCCGGTGTTGGGGCCGGAGCCCATCCAGCGCAGGTCGTTGCAGATCTTGGTGAGGCTGACCGCGATGGTGCGCAGGGCACCGGATGCGTCGACGAGGCCGTCGCGGTTGGCCTGCGCTTCGAAGTGGTCGCGCGCTTCCGTCACGGGAAGCTCGGTCTCGGCGACCAGGAGCTCGATCACGAGCTGGGGGAAGCCGGCGGGGGTGTTGATGCCGGTGCCCACTGCAGTGCCGCCCAGGGGCACCTCGGCGACGCGGGGGAGGGCGCTGCGGATGCGCTCGATGCCGAGCCGCATCTGGCGGGCGTAGCCGCCGAACTCCTGGCCGAGGGTGACCGGGGTCGCGTCCATCAGGTGGGTACGGCCGGCCTTGACGGCATCGGCCCAGAGCACCGACTTGGCCTCGAGGGCGACGGCGAGGTGGTCGAGCCCGGGGATGAGGTCGTCGATGAGCGCGCTCGTGACGGCGAGGTGCACCGACGTGGGGAAGACGTCGTTCGAGGACTGTGAGGCGTTGACGTGGTCGTTCGGGTGCACCGGGCGGCCGAGGGTGCGGGTGGCGAGGGTCGCGAGCACCTCGTTCATGTTCATGTTCGAGGAGGTGCCGCTGCCGGTCTGGTAGACGTCGATCGGGAACTGGTCGTCGTAGAGACCGGTGATGACCTCGTCTGCTGCTCCGGCGATCGCCTCGGCGATGTCGCCGTCGAGCACCCCGAGCTGCGCGTTCGCGAGGGCGGCGGATTTCTTGATGCGGGCGAGGGCCGAGATCTGCGCGGGTTCGAGGACGGAGCCGGAGATCGGGAAGTTCTCAACGGCCCGCTGGGTCTGGGCGCCGTAGAGGGCGTCGACGGGAACCTGCACCTCGCCCATCGTGTCGTGTTCGATTCGGTAGCCGGCATCTGCGGTTTTTTGCACCACTGTGTGTAAGACCTTTCGATTGGGAGACGGTACTGCCCGGGCTGTGGGATCAGACGTTGCCGACGACGACGTCGGGAACGGCCCGGCCTTCGAGCAGTCGGTAATTGGCGCCGACGATAGCCAATGTACCCGCTGCGACGGCGTCGCTGATCAACTCGGACTGTTCCAGGAGCTCGGTCACGGTGTCGCGCAGGTGTTCCCTGCCGACCATGAGTGCATCGATGCTCCCGGGTTCGGTCAGCGTCGCATCCGTCGCCGCGACCACCCGGTGCACGGCGGGCACGATCTTCTCAATGATCCGGCCGATGTGCACGGGCAGGGGAGCCGCCCCGGGCGCCTGCGCGTCAACGGCGGCCTGGACCGCGCCGCAGCCGTCGTGGCCGAGCACGAGGATGAGCGGGACCTTGAGCACGGCGACCGCGTACTCGAGGGAGCCGAGCACGGAATCGGAGATGACCTGGCCGGCGTTCCGCACGACGAAAAGGTCGCCGAGGCCCATGTCAAAGATGATCTCGGCGGCGAGACGCGAGTCGCTGCACCCGAAGAGGGCCGCGGCCGGGGTCTGCGCGGTCGCGAGCTCGGTGCGCCGGTCGACGTCCTGGCGCGGATGCTGCGGCTCGCCGTCCACGAATCGCTGGTTGCCGCGCTGCAGCCGGCTCCACACCGCTGCCGGGCCCACGGCGTCGCCCGGGGCCGCAGCCTGGCTGATGAGCACGTCTTTGCCCTGTCCGGTCACTGGGTCACCGCCTGTCCGTTGGCACTGATCTGGGCGGCGATCGCGGTCGCGAGCGCCGCGAATTCGTCTTCGTCTGCCGTTCCGACGAGAAGGTAGCTGCTCGTCCCTGCGCTCGTCACGAGGGCGTATTCGAAGTTGCCGCGGTCTTTCTCGGCCGCCGGGTTCCGGTAGACGTCCCAGGTGACACCTGCGAGGGTGAGCGTCTGGGATGCGGGGGCGTCGTTCAACTGCTGCCCGATCCAGGTCGGATTCGCGCCGAGGGCCTGGGTGAGGCCGATGAACTCGTTGCGGGGGGTCAGCAGGCCGATGTACCAGGACGGGATCTTGTCTGTGCCGCCGAGACGCCACTGGGCGGCGTTCGCCCGCCAGCCATCCGGGAGCTCAGGGACCACAAGCGGCTCGTCGATCCCGACCTGCACCTGGCTCGCGACTGCGGCGAAATCGACGGTGCGGTCGACGGGCCCGTCGCTGCGCGGAACGAGGAGAACGAGAACGAAGACCGCACCGAGGGTGGCGAGCAGGGACAGGACCAGGTTGTTGACGGTCTTGCGCGACCGGTAGTTCCGCGAGTTCGTCGCGAGGCGGTCCGCCGTCTCCTGGGCGGTCTCAGGCCTGCCGAGCTCGGCGACGACCCGGGGCGGGCGCTTCGTGGTGGTCATTCGGTGCCGGGGCCGGTCGAGGGGGAGGCGGAGTCCAGTTGGCGCGCGCGAGCGGCGTCGAGGCGGGCCTTGGCTCCGATCAGCCATTCCTCGCAGCGGCTCGCGAGTTCCTCGCCGCGTTCCCACAGGGCGAGGGACTCTTCGAGGGTCGAAGAGCCCTGTTCGAGGGCGCTCACGACCCGGACGAGTTCGTCCCTGGCCTGCTCGTAGCTCAGGGTGGAGATGTCGGCGGGAGCGGTCATGGCGTCCATTCTATTGAGTCCTGGCTGTCGTTTTCGGCCCGGTGGCCGGGTCAGCTGCCGGGTCCGCGGCCGGGTCTGCGGCCGGCTCGGCGGACGGGCCTGCTGTGGCCGCGAGGGTTCCCGCGCCGAGCGTGATCCTGAGCCGGGTACCGTCCGGAGCATCGGCGGCGGCACGCAGCACGTGGCCGTCGCGCACCTGCACGATCGCGTAACCGCGATCGAGGGTGCCCTGCGGGGACAGCGTGCGGAGCCTCGAGCGGAGCTCCGTGACGACGCCGGCGGATGCCTCGACGACGCGTTCCACTAGCTCCGTTCCCCGGGCGACGTACCGGGTGAGGTCCTCGGCACGGGAATCGACGATCCAGGCCGTGCTGCTGAGCACGGGGCGTGACCGGAGCTGGCCGATCCGGTCGACCTCGGCGGCGAGGATTCCGGTCAGCCGGGTGCTCAACCGGGCCCTGGCCTGCTGGACGCGGTTGAGTTCGTCCGAGACGTCGGGAACGACCCGCTTGGCGGCATCCGTCGGGGTGGAGGCCCGGAGGTCGGCGACCTCGTCGAGCAGGGGCCGGTCGGCCTCGTGGCCGATCGCACTGACCAGGGGGGTGGCGCAGGCCGCCGCGGCGCGGAGCACGCGTTCGTCGCTGAAGCCGAGCAGGTTCTGGAAGTCGCCGCCGCCGCGGGCGACGATGATGACGTCGACGTCGGGGTCGGCATCGAGGCGCTGGATCGCGGCGACGACCTCGGCCACCGAGCGGTCGCCCTGCATGGCCGCGTACGCGAGGTGGAAATCGACGGCGGGCCAGCGCAGCTGGGCGTTGCGGATGACGTCCTTCTCGGCGTCGGAGTCCTTGCCGGTGACGAGGCCGATGCAGTGCGGCAGGAACGGGAGCGGTTTCTTGCGGGAGGTGGCGAAGAGGCCTTCGGCTGCGAGCTGCTTGCGGAGACGCTCGAGGCGTTCGAGCATGTCGCCGAGGCCGACGTGGCGCAGGTCGAAGACCTGCATGGTGAGTGTGCCGCCCTTGACCCAGTAATTCGGTTTGACCAGTGCGATGACGCGGTCGCCCTGCTTGAACTCGTCGCTCAGCCGGGCCTTGACGGACGACCACACGGTGAAGCCGACGGTGGCGTCCTCGCTGAGGTCTTTGAGCTTGCCGTACACGTTGCCGCCACTGACGCCCCACTGGGTGATCTCACCCTCGACCCAGGCTGTGCCGAGCCGCTCGATGTAGCCGCGGATCTTGTTCGCCAGCAGGGCGACGGGCCACGGGGCCTCGAGGGTGGGTGGTGCATCGGTCATGAATCGTTCCTCCCACGGCCTGTCCAGCCACGCACCCATAGAATGAGCCGGTGACTATCAGCTCGGATTCAAGCGTTATCGGCCTCGGCATGCCCCGGATTCCCCGGGCACGCAACGTCCTCAAGGATACCCCGGTGGATGGGCCGAAACGGGTGCTGCTCGCTGCCCCGCGCGGCTACTGCGCGGGTGTCGACCGGGCCGTCATCGCGGTCGAGAAGGCGCTCGAGCTGTACGGAGCGCCCGTCTACGTGCGCAAGCAGATCGTGCACAACGTGCACGTCGTCTCCGAACTCGAGAAGCAGGGCGCCATCTTCGTCGACGAGGTCGATGAGGTGCCCCGCGGCTCGCACCTCGTCTTCAGCGCCCATGGAGTGTCGCCGGCCGTCGTCAGCGCGGCCGCTGCGCGGGGGCTGCGCGCGATCGACGCGACCTGCCCGCTCGTCACCAAGGTGCACCGCGAGGCCGTGCGCTTCGCCCGCGATGATTTCGAGATCCTGCTGATCGGCCACGAAGGACATGAAGAGGTCGAGGGCACGGCAGGGGAGGCCCCGGAGCACACGACCCTCGTGGGCAGCCCGGACGAGGCCGACACGATCGTGGTGCGCAACCCGGAGAAGGTCGTCTGGCTGTCGCAGACCACCCTCAGCGTCGACGAGACCATGGAGACCGTGAGCCGGCTGCGCGCCCGGTTCCCGCTGCTGCAGGATCCGCCGAGCGATGACATCTGCTACGCCACCCAGAACCGGCAGGTGGCGATCAAGAAGATCGCCGAGGCCTCAGACCTCGTGCTCGTCGTCGGTTCGGCGAACTCGTCCAATTCGGTGCGCCTCGTCGAGGTCGCCCTCGAATACGGCGCCCGCGCCGCCTACCGGGTCGACTTCGCGAGCGAGGTCAAGCAGGAGTGGCTCGACGGCGTCGCGACCGTCGGAGTGACGAGCGGGGCATCCGTGCCCGAGGAACTCGTGACCGAACTCCTGCGCGACCTCGCCGGCGCCGGATTCGGTGACGTGCAGGAAGTGAAGACCGCCGAGGAGGACCTGCTCTTCTCGCTCCCGAAGGAACTGCGCAAGGACCTCGCGGGCAACAACGACGCACGGGCGCTCGGCGGGCGAGTGACCCGGGTCGAGTAGCGCCGATCATCGTGGGGCGCCGGTGGGGGGCGCCCGCGTGGATGCCTACGGCTGGCTGTAGAAGTCGATCAGCGTCGGGTCGGTGGTCACGACGACCATCATGAAGGCGAAGATCACCACGAGCGCGATCACCGCGCCGATCACCGGGACGTAGAACGCCCGCTTGCGGCGTGAGATGAGCAGGATCGCCGCGGCGGCGGTGAGCAGCCAGACGATCGCTTCGGTGATTCCGCCCGCCGTGACGAGCCCGGCGACGGAGGAGTCCGGCACGTAGGTACCGAGGTGGGACTGGGTGTAGAGCATCTGGATGGCGTCGGGGAGGGCGTTGAGCACCCCGATCGACATGAAGGTCGCGGCGAGGCCGAGCGCGAGCAGGCCGAGGGTGACCCGCCGGTCCCAGGCGGGAACATCGGGCCTGGCCGGTCCGGTCAGAGTACCAAGCGACGGCGCGGAGACAGCGGAGTTCGGGCCAGCGGTTGGCGAGCGTGGCGTGGTGACGCCCGGATCCCAGCTCCAGCCCTCAGGGGCCAGCTCCCCGTAGCGGGGCTGGGGCCGGGGGTCCCGGCGGGGGCTGTCAGGGACGTTTTCGCTGGGCACGGGGGAGCCGTTCGACTAATTTGCGGGTGAGGAAGGCGACGGGGTGCGTCTTCATATAGGTGAGGTGCGCCCGGAGACCGGCTACTTCGCCGGCCAGGGCATCCCTGGCGGCGGAGGTGGCGACGAGCTCGGCCGTCGCGGCGTCCCGTTCGGCCAGGGCGGTTGCTTTGTCAGCGGCGAGGAGGTCCGCCTCGAGGCGGGCCTGGGCGGCTGTGACGAGGGCGGCATCCGTGTTCTTGAGCGCCTCGTTCTCGGCGGCGATCCGGTTCGCGAATCCGAGGATCTCGTCGGGTGGTGTTGCACGCGTGCGGATCGGCGCGGTGTTCCGCGGCAGGGAGGCCAGGGGGATCGCGACTCCGACGTACTGGTAGACGTGGCTGTCCGTGGCCTTGAGGAGGTCGAAGAACGTCTCGTCCGCGGTGAGTCCGAGGCCGGCAAGACGTTCGGTCACCCAGCGTTCCGGATATTCCGAGACGACGGGGTCCTCCTCACGGATGCCGTAACCGGCGGCCGTGAACATGTCTTCGATCTCGAAGGCATCGTAGAAATGCAGGTGGGTCTTGTCGAGCAGCCCGGTCTCCGTGTAGGTGAACCGGCCCTCGAGCAGGTCCAGCCGTACGGAAAGGTGACCCATATTGGGAATCGAGTAGACCACGACTCCGCCGGGCCGCAGCAGGGCGCGAATGGCCACGAGGGTCGCGCGCGGGTCTGGCAGGTGTTCGAGGACGTCGGCGAACAGCACGACGTCGAAAGCTCCGAGCCCGGCGACGGCGGCCGTGTCGCTCACGTCGAGCACGTAGGCCTCGGAGATCTTGCCCCGCGCCTCGTCGATGTCGACCGGATTCAGGTCGACACCGACGACGGTGCAGTTATTCATCTGTTCCAGGGCTTCACCGAAATTTCCGGCCGAGCACCCCACATCCAGCACCCTCGATCCTTCAAGAATGAAGGAGAGCATGTTGGACCAGCTGTTGTTGCGGGTTCCCCGCACGAACAGGTGGCTGGAGTACGCCGATGTTTCGCCCATTGGATGAATTTACTCCGGATTAGCTCTCCGAGTGTCCAGCGGAGCCGAGCTGCTGGGTGGCTTCGACGACGCGGGCGGCCATCGCCGTCTCGGCGACCTTGCCCCAGGCGCGCGGGTCATACAGCTTCTTGTTGCCGACTTCGCCGTCGATCTTGAGGACGCCGTCGTAGTTCTTCAGCATGTAGCCGGCGACGGCACGCGTGAACGCGTACTGGGTGTCGGTGTCGATGTTCATCTTCACGACGCCGTTGGCGACGGCTTCGGCGATCTCGTCGGCGGTCGAGCCGGACCCGCCGTGGAAGACGAGGTCAAGCGGCTTCGGGCCGGTGCCGTACTTGGCGGCGAGGCCGTCCTGGATCTCCTTGAGGAGCTCCGGGCGCAGCTTGACGTTGCCGGGCTTGTAGACACCGTGGACGTTGCCGAAGGTCAGCGCGGCCATGTAGCGGCCGTCTTCGCCGAGGCCGAGGGCGTCGATCATGGCGCTCGCGTCGGCGAGGGTCGTGTACAGGTTCTCGTTGATGTCGCCCTCGACACCGTCTTCTTCGCCTCCGACGGCGCCGATCTCGACCTCGAGGATCGCGTTGATGTTCTTGGTGCGCTTGAGGATGTCCTTCGCGATGACGAGGTTCTCGGCGAGCGGGATGGCGGAACCGTCCCACATGTGCGACTGGAAGATCGGGTTGCGCCCGGCCTTGACTTCGGCTTCCGAAGCGGCGATGAGGGGGAGGACGAAGTCGTCCAGGGCGCCCTTGGGGCAGTGGTCCGTGTGCAGGGCAACGGTAACGGGGTAATTGTCGGCGACGGACTGCACGAAGTGAGCCATGGCGAGCGCACCGGATGCGCGGTTCTTGACCGTGTGGCCGGCGAAATAATCGGCGCCACCGGTGGTGACCTGGATGATGCCGTCGGAGCCGGCTTCAGTCAGGCCCTGCAGGACGGCATTAATGCTCTGGGAAGACGCAACGTTGAACGCCGGGTAAGCGAAACCCTGGGTCTTGGCTTTGTTGAGCATCTCTGCATACTGGTCTGGGGTTGCGATGGGCATGTTTCTGCGTCTCCTCGGTTGTACAGATTCGGTCTTCCCATCCTACCGATGGCGGCTGGATGGCTGGACGGGAAACATCAGCCGTTCCCGCTGGGCGGGCGCTAGGCTCTTAAACGGCAGCGTTGGGCGACCGGCGCCGGCCCAACGCTGGGCCTTGCCACTGCCGCACTCTTCGTCCGGGAAGGACCATCTGTGAACAGCCCCGAAATCGCCCCCAATTTCACCCACCCGGACCGAAACCTGGCCATGGAGCTGGTGCGCGCGACCGAAGCCGCGGCTATCCGCGCGGTGCCGTTCATCGGCCGCGGAGACAAGAACGCGGCTGACAAGGCCGCCGTCGACGCGATGCGAGTCTTCCTCGGTACCGTCAACTTCGATGGAGTCATCGTCATCGGCGAGGGCGAGAAGGACAAGGCCCCGATGCTCTTCAACGGCGAGCACGTCGGAAACGGCACCGGTCCGGCCTGCGACATCGCCGTGGACCCCATCGACGGCACGAGCCTCACGGCCGAGGGGCGCCAGAACGCGCTCTCGGTGATCGCCGTATCGTCCCGGGGCACGATGCTCGATGCCTCCTCGGTGTTCTACATGGACAAGATCGTCACGGGCGCCGCCGGCTTCGGCGTCGTGCACCTGGACCAGCCGATCGGCGACAACCTGCGCGCGCTGTCCCAGGCCACCGGCAAGCCCATCGGCGAGATGGTCGTCGCCGTGCTCAACCGTCCGCGCCACGAAGGCCTGATCGACGCGATCCGGAGCGCGGGAGCCGGCACCCGTCTCATGTCCGACGGCGACGTCGCCGGCGGCATCAACGCCGCCCGTTACGGCACCCGCATCGACATGTGCGTCGGTATCGGCGGCAGCCCGGAGGGCATCACGACGGCGTGCGCGCTCAAGGCACTCGGCGGCTTCATGCAGGGCCGACTCGCCCCCAAGGACGACGCCGAACGTGCCAGGGCCATTGCTGCCGGACTCGACGTCGACAAGGTGCTCGACCTCGACGACATGGTCTCGGGAGACAACACCTTCTTCGTCGCTACCGGCGTGACCGACGGCGGTCTCGTCGACGGCGTGCGTCGTAAGGGTCCGATCATCCGCACCGAGAGCATCGTCATGCGCGGCAAGTCCGGCACCGTCCGCCGGGTCGTGGCCGACCACCTCGCCGCCAAGTGGCTGTAGCCCGCGGGCACTGACCTCGCACTGACCGCACCCCCGCATCTCCCTACAACAATCGCCGTTTCGGCCGAGTACCCCCGTTCTTCGGGAGACGCTCGGCCGGAACGGCGATTGTCGTATTGCGCCCGCTCAGTCCGCGCGGTGGGCGGATGCCTCGAGTTCTGCCTCGGCGAGTCCCGCGGCTTCCAGTTCGGTCACGAACTCCCAGGCGACGAGTTCCCGCGGGGACTCCTCGACGCCCGCCAGCGGGGCGAGCACTTTGGACTCGTCGAGTGCGTTGAGCTTGCGCGCCGTCGGCAGGACCTGGCGTTCCATCGAACCGACGAAACCGTTGTAGTCCTTGACGGTGCGCTCGATGGAGCGCCCCAGCTTCTCGATGTGGGTGGCGGTGACGGCCAGCCGGGCGTAGAGCTCGCGGCTGAGGTCGAAGAGCATTTTCGCGTCGTGCGTGAGCACATCCTGTTGCCAGGTGAACGCGACGGTCTTGAGCACCGACCAGAGCGTCACGGGGGAGGCGAGCGCGACCCGTTTGGAGAAGGCGAACTCCATGATCGAAGGGTCGGCTTCGAGAGCGGACGACACGAGCGACTCGCTCGGGATGAACGCGATCACGATCTCGGGGGAGGCCTCGAGGCCCTGCCAGTATGCCTTGCTGCCGAGGGCGGTGATGTGGTCGCGCACTGCCTTCACGTGGGCGCCCAGGAGAGCCGTGCGCCGTGCGCCCTCCGCACCGGTGGCCGTCGCCGGGATCTGGCTCGCCTCGAGGAACGCCGTGAACGGCACCTTGGCGTCGACGGCGATGTTCTTGCCTCCGGGCAGGTGCACGACCATGTCAGGCCGGCCGGCGCCCGCGTCTGAGCTGATGCTCGACTGCACGTCGAAATCGACCCGCTCGATGAGCCCGGCGGCCTCGACGACGCTGCGCAGCTGGGTCTCGCCCCAGACTCCGCGCGTGTTGTTGGCGCGCAAGGCGGAAGCCAGTGACTCGGCGGTGCTGCGCAGGCGCTCTTCGGATTCAGTGGCACTGCGGAGTTGCTGGCTGAGCTCGCCGTGCTGCAGGCTGCGCTGGGCCTCGAGTTCGGAGACCTTCAGCTGCATGTCGTGCAGGCTTTCCCGCACCGGGGCCAGGGCCTGCAGGACCTTGCTCTCCCGCTGTTCGCGTTCGGTGCGGGCGGCGGCCTCCTCGCGGTGCCGCTCGTCGAACTCGCGTCCCCGGCGCTGCGCCTCGGCGAGTTGCTCGCGGAGGGCATCCGTCGTGGCCTGCACCGAGGCCAGTTCTTCACGCAGGATGGCCGAGACGGCGGCCTCGGAGGACCGCAGTTCGGCGAGGTCGACCTGGTGGCGGGCTTCGAGAACGGCGGGATCGACGGTGGGCGTGGCTGCGCCGTCCCGGGCGGCGCGGCGTTGCAGCACGATGACCGTGCAGAGGGCGCCGAGTACGGCGCCGAGGGCGATGCCGAGAAGGAGGGTGAGCCAGGGATCCATGTCTCAACCCTGCCAGTGGCCACCGACATTGGCGTCGCGGCAGGCGGGAACCCGCCGAGGAGGGTTCACCGGTCTGGCGACCCGGTGAGCTGGGAGCGCGTCAGGCTTCGAGCGCGAGCGCGAGAGTCAGCATTTCCGGGTCGTTCCGGGTGGTCCGCGACACGACGAGGTGTTCCCGGTTGATCCGCTGCGCGAAGAATCCGAGGTACGGCAGCTGGATGATCGTCGTGAGGCCGCCCTGTCCTGCCGTGACGAGCGCGGGGATGACGCGGTTCTCCGGCAGGGCGCCGAGCGGTGCGGGCATCGTCGTGCGCCACATTCCATAGGCTTCCTGGTCGATGCCGGAGTTCCAGAAGTCCGAGGGCCAGGTCGAGGTCGATGTCGCCGCCCACAGCTCCGCGTCGGTGAGGGTGTCCAGGAGGCGCTGGATCTCCTCGTCCGGGATGCTCACGGTCGGTTCGGCCACGTCGAAGTGGGTCCAGGCCCGCCGCCACTCGGCCAGCCAGCGCTGCACGGCGGCGTCGACGTCGAGGTCGGCCGGCCGGCGCGAGGTACCCGGGTCCGGCTCCGAATCCAGGCGCGGAACGCTGTCGATCTCGAGGTGCCAGGCGCTGCGCACGAAGAGCAGGAAGGTCAGGGGCGACCAGCACTCCTCGACGTTGATCTGCATGTCCTGGGGCCAGGGGCTCAGTGGCAGGTCTTCGGAGTCCACGATGGCGGCCCGGATCGTCTTGCTGCTAGCTCAGGGCCATCGGCCCGTGGACCGCGGCCTTCGCTGCGATGGCGACGGGCCCGATGGCTCCGACCGCGACCTTGGTGATCCGGGCCAGGTCTTCGACCGTGTCCGCGCCGTGCCGTTTCGCCGCGTGGATGATGATGGCGGCGCACGCCTCCGCGTCGGCGAGGGCGTCGTGGTGCGCGAAGTCCTCGAAACCGGCCGCCATCGCGGCGACCGGGAGCCGGTACGAGTCGAGGTGGTACGTGCGGCGGGCGACCTGCAGGCTGCACACATAGCTGAAGTCGGGCACCGGGAGTCCCGCGACCGTCGAGGCGGTCTTGATGACGCCGAGGTCGAAGCCGGCGTTGTGGGCCACGAGGGTGTCACCGTCGGCGAAGGCGACCAGTGCCGGGAGCTGCTGGGCCCAGGTCGGGGCGCCGAAGACATCCGCCGGGTAGATGCCGTGGATCTTGATGTTCCACTTCAGGAACTCGTCGTGCCCGGGCGCGGGCTGGATGAACCAGCCGACCCGATCGGTCACGAGCCCGTCACGCACCTTCACGAGCCCGACCGAACACGCGGAGGCGCTTGAGGAGTTGGCGGTTTCGAAGTCGATCGCGGTGAAGTTGAGGGGCACCCCTTCATGCTCTCACGGCCCACCGACAGGCCCGGCGGGGCCCGCCCGGTACGATGGATTCTCGTGGCTCTTACTATTGCAATCGTCGGACTGCCCAATGTCGGCAAGTCCACCCTCTTCAACGCGTTGACCAAGAACAACGTGCTCGCGGCGAACTACCCGTTCGCCACGATCGAGCCGAACGTGGGGATCGTGAACCTGCCGGACTCCCGGCTCGCCGCGCTCGCCGCGATCTTCGGCAGCGAACGCCTGCTCCCGGCACCGGTGTCCTTCGTCGACATCGCCGGCATCGTGCGCGGCGCGAGCGAGGGCGAAGGCCTCGGCAACAAGTTCCTCGCGAACATCCGTGAAGCGGATGCCATCGCGCAGGTCATCCGCGGATTCGCCGACCCCGACGTGGTGCACGTCGACGGCGCCGTGAACCCGGCCGGCGACATGGAGACCATCAACACCGAGCTCATCCTCGCGGACCTGCAGACCCTCGAGAAGGCCATCAGTCGTTTCGAGAAGGAGGTCAAGGGCCGCAAGATGCCTCCGATCGTGCTCGAGACCGCGCTCAAGGCGCAGGCCGTGCTCGACGCCGGCCAGCCGCTGTCGTCCGCGAAGCTCGACATCGAGCCGATCCGGGAACTCGGCCTCCTCACCGCCAAGCCCTTCATCTACGTGTTCAACGTCGACGAGGCCGTGCTGCAGGACGCCGAGAAGCTTGCCGTGCTGGCCGCCCTCGTCGCCCCGGCCAACGCAGTGTTCCTCGACGCCAAGCTCGAGTCAGAGCTCAGCGAGCTCGACGCGGCCGACGCCGCGGAGATGCTCGCCTCGACCGGCCAGGCCGAGAGCGGTCTCGACCAGCTCGCCCGCATCGGCTTCGACACCCTCGGCCTGCAGACCTACCTGACGGCAGGCCCGAAGGAGACCCGCGCGTGGACGATCCACAAGGGCTGGACCGCCCCGCAGGCCGCCGGCGTGATCCACACCGACTTCCAGAAGGGCTTCATCAAGGCCGAAGTCTTCTCCTTCGACGACCTGATCGCCGCCGGCTCGATCGCCGAGGCCCGCGCCAAGGGCAAGGCCCGTATCGAGGGCAAGGAATACGTCATGCAGGACGGCGACGTCGTGGAGTTCCGCTTCAACGTCTAGCCTCCGGCATCCCAATTTCTGAGCGACGACCGGCAGAGGTGCCGGTCGTCGCTCTTCCGTTGTTGGCGTCGCGTGGATGGCACCCGAACCGCGCAGGAGACTCCGAGCGCGAAACGGCCGGGTGAACTTTCTTCGGCCCGTAGGATTCACACCATGAGCTCCGGCCAGGTATTTGCGCTCCTATGGGGACCGTTCGCGGTTGCATTCGGGGTGACGTTCATCGTGAAGCGCGCTCGGATATCGGAGTTGGCGAGACGCCAACGACGCCAGCAGGGCCTCCGCGTATCGCAGCGAACTCAATCGCCCGCACTGATGGCGGTGAGCGGCGCACTCCTGGTGGTTCTCGGTATCTGCGCATCAATCGGAGCACTCACAGGGCAGATTCGATGAGTGATCACGACGGGCTCGGTTGGCTCACCTCACCAAACGGTCGAATACTTGCGGCGTTGTGGAACATGTTGATCTGTGCGGCCATCGTCGTGGTTTCGGTTGTGATGGGGATGACCCAGACCCCGACCGCATTCATCCTGACAGCTCTCGGCCTCATCATGGAGTGGCAATTTGTGCGCGGATATCTGCGCGCGCGGCAAGCGAAAGTGGCCGAAAAGTAACCGGTCGCGGTCTGCGCTCGTCCGGTTGAGATCCGCTTTCGCGTTAGGCTCGTGCTCCTTGCGATAGTCATCGCAGCAGCATCCATCGAAGGAGACCACCGTGCCCGTCATCGCCATCATCGGAGCCGGACCGGGACTCGGAGCCGCCGTCGCGCGAAGGTTCGGGCGCGAAGGCTTCTCTATTGCCCTGATCGCCAGGAATCAGTCGAAACTGGACGCCATGGCAGCCGAGCTGGCCGCTTCCGGCTTCACCGCGAGGGCGTACGCAGCGGATGTCCTCACGCCGGCATCGCTCGAGGCGGCCCTTGCGCGTGCCGAAGCGGAGCTCGGAGCCATCACGGTGTTGCAGTACAGCCCGCTCCCGTCCCGCGACTACCTGAAGCCGGTTCTCGAGATGACTCCGGAGCTGGCTCTGGAGGCACTGCAGTTCTCGGCCCTCGGGCTCATCCACGCGGCGCGTGCGGTGCTGCCTGCGATGCGGGCGGCAGGGAGCGGCAGCATCATCCTGATCAACGGCGGAACCTCTGTGAAGGCCCGCGCCGGCTTCGCAGGAACCTCGGTGGCCTTCCCTGCCGAGAGCGCCTACGGCGAGATGCTCCACGATGCCCTGTCGGATGAGGGCATCCGGGTCAGCCAGCTTGTGATCCCGGGCGGCATTCCCCAGCTTCAGTTGGCCAACGGCATCGACGGCGTCGCCGATCGCATCTGGGACCTCCACGCCGTCGCCGGACCGTTCCGCACCATGCTCATCCCGCTTGAGGACGGCCGGGAGTAGGTAGCCACCCTGCCCAGCCCGCGACCGCAGGCATCGTCCGGGTGAAGGCTCAGGGTGTGGGCAGGCGGGAGAGCGCCGTCAGGAGCGGTTCCTGCTGTCCGGCCAGACAGACCCGGATCCAG
Organism: Cryobacterium sp. MDB2-A-1; assembly: GCF_004402675.1. Taxonomy (NCBI): domain Bacteria; kingdom Bacillati; phylum Actinomycetota; class Actinomycetes; order Micrococcales; family Microbacteriaceae; genus Cryobacterium; species Cryobacterium sp. MDB2-A-1. The sequence goes on from NZ_SOFK01000011.1 coordinate 29,233, forward strand.
CCCTCGCCGGCGGATCCAAAGGCGGAACCCGGGGCGACGGCCACCCGCTGAGTGAGCAGGAACTTCTCCGCCCACTCGGCGACGTCTCACGCTGTCGTTCTAGAGTTCCTTCGTCAGCCCGCCGTCGATTCTGAAGTCGGCACCCGTGACGTTGCCGGCCCGCCCACTGGCCAGCAGGAGCACGAGGTCCGCGACTTCCCCTGGTTCGGTGAAGCGGCCGGTGGAGAATCCGCCGCCGGCTTCGATGATGCGCTTGCGTGCCTCGTCGGGGGAGACGCCCATGGCCTTAGCGACCGTCGACGCCACCCCGGTTTCGCCCAACCACAGCGGCGTCGAAACCGGCCCGGGGCTGACCGTGTTGAAGCGGATGCCCCGGTCACCGAACTCCTTGGAGAGCGCCTTCGAGAGGTTCCAGACTCCTGCTTTCGCGACGGAATAGTCGATGACTCCGGGGTCGGGAAGGTAAGCGTTCACGGAAGCGATGGTGACCACGGTTCCGCCTCCCCGCTCGATCAGCCGGGGAATGGCCGCTCGGGTCGTGCGCACAACGGCCATCAGATCGAGGTTCAGGGTGTTGAGCCAGTCCTCGTCGGTCACGTCGAGGAATCCCGTAGTGCGCGGTGTGAGCGCACCGACGTTGTTGACGAGGATGTCGAGGCCATCGGCGGCTTCGGCGATCAGCCTGTCCGGGCCGGTCGGGGTCGACAGATCAACCGCAACGAATCGGACAGCGTCGCCGAGAGCGTCGAGTTCGGAGGACGACGATCGGGAGCCTGCGATCACCTGCGCTCCCTCGGCGACGAGCGCGGTGGTCACCGCGAGTCCGATGCCCTTGCTGGCACCCGTGACGACGGCTGTCTTTCCGGCAAGATCGAGATTCATGTTCGGGTTCCTCTGCTCGAAGGTCGAATGGTGAATGTCGTTGAGATGATGGGAGGGGGGTTCCGGCATCCGTGGATCCACGGAACCACTGTTCATTCCACTGTGCAATGGGGCGCCCAACCGCCGGAGCCGAAATCCCACATCAGTCGCGATTTTGGCCTATGCGGGCCGGGACTCTGGGTGCGCTAGCCTTCTGGCTAGGTTGATCAGCAAGAACTCGGGGGAATCGACATGGTGCACGACCTATCCGGACTCACCACGGCAAGGCTCGCCGGAATCCTGGCGCTGGGCCTCCTGCTGTCCGGATGCTCCAGCCAGCACGCGGATGCGCCGGCGCCGGGTTCGACCGCTTCTGCCGTTCCGATCGCCAGCACGATCCAGCCCACCGCGGCGCCTACGTCTGCACCTACGGTGACCGCAACAGCGGCTCCACTTAACCTGAACGACCCGAGCTCGTGGATCATCGGCTTCTCCGGTGTCGGACCGATGGTGCTCGGGGCTGATCTGACTTCGACCAAGGAGTCGATGACCGCCTTCAGCCAGACCCTCTGGGACGAGTGCCCCTCACGTTCTGTCGTCACTTTCGCCGAGGCCGGATCCCCCAGCTTCGTCATCGCCGATCAGGGCGGCGACGGCATCATCCAGCAGGTTGTCGTGCAGACCGGGGAGAGCGCGGCTGGCTCCGCCACGTCGTCGGCGCGGACGAGTGCGGGAATCGGAATCGGTGCCACGCTCGACCAGCTCACGATCGCGTACCCCGCGATCACGTACCAGGATGCCGGCACTCCCATCGCCCAGTACGCACGGGCCAGCGGAGAGGGGAAGTGGATCCATTTTGTGGTGCTGGAGGACAAGGTGAGCCAGATCATCGTGTCGCCGCAGGCCGGCATCGCTAAAGAACTCTGCGGCTAGTTCGATACTCTGAAGGCGGATGCGGCGCTAGCGTGGGCGGCACCACAAACGAAGAGGGGCCGCATGTCGTACATTGTCGACTTCGTGAACGTATCGACCGTCGGACTTGAATCGTCGCCGGTGGCGGACGCGCTCGCCGGCTTGCGGGCCAACGAGGCGCGCTACTTCAAGAACAAATACGATCATGTCTTCACCGTCAGCCCTGTGAGCGACGCTCCGGACGTGCTCGAGTGGGTGAGCCGCATCCTCAGGGAGGAGCGTGACATCGTCATCGCCTCGAGCCCGCTCGAGGTGACCGCCTTCGAAGTCGAGGGAACTCGGATGGCCTACGTGTTCTACGAGTCCGGATTGTCGATCAACGTCATGTACGGCATCGAGGACGGTCAGAAGCGAGCCGTCGGGTTCAAGCTCGCCGATGGCATGGAGGTGCCCGAAGAACTGGCCACTCGATTCAAATTCGCAAGGCAGAAATCGAAACTGGCCGGCGTCATCCGGGGTTCCTACTTCGTGATCAAGGGCGAGTACTGAGTTCCCGACCCGTCGACGTCGATAGTCCGTGGCGCACCTGTGGCACCGTCCGGACGAGTGTGGCTTAGGCGCCGGCTTGTCCTCAACAAAGTGCTTCTGACCGGGTTTTCCACAGGTGATTCGTGGGCGTGCGGATGCCTCAAGAATGTCGGTGGTCGTTCGTAGAGTGACCGGTATGACAACTGAAAATACCTCAGAACCTCAGCCCGAAAGCACGGCGGAACCCCCGCCCGGGACCCCGCCCGACAGTCCTCCCGACACCTACCTGAACCCCCGGCATCTGAGCCTTGTGGATCCGCCCCTCGCCGATTTCTATGACGCGATCCGGGAGGCGGACCGGGAGATGAACCGGGCCGCCGCTCGCCGGGCGGCCGCGATCTACACCGCCCAACGGGTGCTCGCCGATGTCGGCCGGGCCCGCGCGGACGCCGCAGGACGCGCCGGTGGGCCTCGCCCGCCGTGGTCTCCGGAGGAAGCCACGAAAGAGGAGTTCACCTGCGAGGTCGGCGCTCTGCTCCGGTTGCCGCGCCGGACGGCGGAGACCCTGATTGAAGCCAGCCGCACCCTCGCCGAAGACCTCCCCGCAACCCGGGAGGCCCTCGCGACCGGGGCGATCAGTTACCGGCACGCGCAAGTGATCATGGAGCAGGCCTGGGGCATCCGGGTCGATGACCCGGAAGCGGCCGCGCGGGCCCGTGCCGTATTCGAGGAAGTCCTCGTGCCCGACGCGGAAGTGCTGACCGTGGCGAAGCTCGCCGACCGGGCCCGGAGGGTGCGGGAGCGCACCCACCCGGAGACCATCACCGCGAGGCACCAGAAAAGCGTCGAAGATCGGCACGTGGTGTTCCAGGCCCTCAACGACGGCATGGCGTCGCTGTATCTGACCGGGGATGCGGAGAAGGTGCAGGCTGCCTACCACCGCACCCTCGACACCGCGCTGACCCTGCAGGGCCCGGAGGAGTCACGCACCCTGACGCAGATCGCGGCGGATGTGCTCACCGATGTCCTGATCGGTGGGGTCACCCCGGACGGACTCGGTGCCGGGGTGGCCGCGCAGGTCAACGTCACCGTCCCGGTGCTGACCCTGCTGGGGAAGAGCGAGGAACCCGGGTACCTCGCCGGGTACGGACCGATCGACCCCGACACGGCCCGGCGTCTCGCGGCGGGTGCGCCGAGCTTCACCCGGCTGCTCACCCACCCGGAAACCGGCGTCGTGCTCTCGATGGGACGCGACACCTACAAACCGCCCGCGGCTTTGAAGAAGTGGCTCGAGGTACGGGATGAAACCTGCACCTTCCCCGGGTGCCGCCGCTCCGCCAAACGGTCCGACCTCGACCACAGTGTGGAGTGGCAGCACGGCGGGGAGACCGACGCGATGAACCTCGCCCACCTCTGCCCGTATCACCACGCGGTGAAGAGCTACACACGGTGGTCGCCGAGGCACCTCGGCGATGGTCGCATCGAATGGACCTCCCCGGCCGGGTACAGCTACATCGTCGAACCCTCCGCGGATATGAGACCACCCCGGAAACCCAAACCCGAACCGAAACCACCGGTCCCGATCGTTGACGTCTGGAACCTTGACCCCGCACCCGACGACCCCGACGACCCGACACCGTTCTAGAACGGACCTGGGCCGACGCCGTCTAGCGACGGCGACGGCGCCGACTGCGGATGAGGTACTCGGCGACCGTCAGGTTCAGGACCCAGGCGGCACCCATCAGGACCGCGCGGGAGGGCTCGTCCTGCGCCCCGAAAAGGATCGCCCCCGGGATCAGCAGCAGCGCCTGCGTGCCCGCGGCGACGGCTATCGCGTAGGCCCGAGTCATCCACTCGCCGTGCCTGACGAAATCGCGGCGCAGGATCGCGCGGATACCGAGAACGAGGCTCACGGCCATCGCCGATCCGAAGAAGAGCCGAATCACGCCGAGGGCGATGCCGTCACCCGGCGGGTGCGGGTAGAACACCACCATCCACAGGCCGGACAGCGCGGAGAGCAGGCCGGCGGGGATGAGGATGACTCCCGCGATGCGGTGCCACCTGCTCGCCCGGCGCCGCAGGGCGGGAACGAACTGGAGGGCGCCGAGGAGGCAGAAGACGGTCACGCTGACGATGTGCGTGACGACGGGCATGGGGGAGTCGAGGAACCGGACGTTGTGCTCGGTGGCGGTGGAGCCCCCCGTCAGCTCGGTGAGGCGCGCAGCCCCGGCGAGAATCGGGATGAGGCTCAGCAGGATCAGTCCGGCCGGTGCGAGCCATTGCGGCCGCGGAGTTCGCGTGCGTGCCCGGGTGCGATCAGCGCGAGGAACCGCGGCAGCCGGCCTGTCCTGCGTTGCACCGTCTTGTGTCGGCCTGTCCCGTGTCGCCTTGTCCCGTGTCGACGTGTCTCGAGTGATCTTGTGGTTCGTCACCGGTCACTCCTTGTCAGGACGTTGACCGAGATCAACGTGGCTCCGAGGTCTGCGACCCGTCTCAGTAGCCCGTGCAGGGCGGCCTGGTCCACGACCGGGCCGGTGAGGGTCGTTGTCCCGTCGTTCGCCTCGGTCAGCCGGAAGCCGTCGAACCAGTCGGTCCAACAGGCATCCAGCTGCCCCTGAAGCCGGATCTCGTAGGTGTCGAGTTCACCGCGCCCGAGGGGCGCAACGTGTCCGTTTTTCATGTCATTCCTCCTCGGTGGTCCGGCGAATCCGGGTCAGACCGTCGGCGTCGTGTCGAGCCGTGCAGGGTTGACCGCCGCGGGCGCCGTCGTTGTGCGCAGGTTCGACCACAGGGAGTATCCGAGCCAGATCAGGGCCAGGCCCATGGGGATGGCGGCCATCCGTTCGAGGGTGTGCGGGAGCAGTGCGCCCGCGATGGGCGTCACGGCCGCTGCGACGATCAGAAGGATGCCGGCCCCGCGTGACAGGACACGGGCGCGGAGGATGGAGATGCCGAACAGCAGGGCGCCGACGACGTAGAGCAGACCGCCGACCTGGGGGAGCGCCGCGAGGGGGCCGAGGTCGTTCACGGCCGGGTAGCGGCCGAACAGTCCGACGATGTCCACGGCGAGCTGGGGGGCTGCGGTCGCGACCAGCGGCGCGATGAGGGCTTCGGTGAAGTTGAAGGATGCCTGCAGGATGAAGAAGAATCCGAACATCAGGTAGGCGATCAGGCCGAGCAGCCCGAACTTCTGCACCTGCCGCAGGTAGATTCCGGTGAGACCGATCATGGCCAGAACGGCCATGCCGAAGCTGAGGACGTGCACCGTGATCCACATCTGAGTGGAGAGCGAGGCGACCACGTCGGCCGGGTGGATGAACTGGATGATGATGTAGATGAGCCCGGAGAGTGCGGCCGCTCCGGCGGCCGCGCGGGTGAGGGTGGATGTCGTGATGCTCATGAGAGGCTCCGATGTTCTGCGTGACTCAGGCGGTTGCCTGAAGACACCCTGAATCTAGGGAGACATGTGATGACGGGGCATCACTCCACGTGGTGATCCCTGTGGTGATTGTCAGACGAGGCCGAGCTTTTCAGCGCGACGGATCGCATCCGCCCGGTTGGTGACCTCGAGTTTGCCGAAGATATGCCGGGTGTGGGTGCGCAGGGTGTTCACGGAGACGTACAGTTCGCGGGCGATCTCGGGCCCGCTCAACTCGGTCGCCAGAAGCCTGAGCACGTGCAGTTCGCGTTCGCTCAGCGTTTCGGCGAGCGGCCGGGCGGATGCCCCCGGATCGTCCTCGCGCACGAACGCCGCGCTGAGGCCGCGAGCATAGTCGGGGGCGATTCCCTCGTCGGCTGCCGTTCGGAGAAGCGCGGCCATCGGCTCGCCCTCGTCCAGGAAGAGCCGTACGTACCCCTCTGGTTCCGCCTGGGCGAGGGCGCGCGCGAGCGGGCGGAGCGCCAGGTCCGTGTTGCCGGCTGCCGCGTGCGCCAACGTCTGCAGGACCAGGATCTCGTTCAACCGGCCGGCGCGGCCACCGGCATCCGCCGCTTCGAGCAAGCGGTCGAGCAGGGCCGCTGTCGCGTCGAGGGAGCCGGCCTGTGGATCGGACGTGTGCCGTGCGATCGAGAGCCTCGCCAGCGTGAGGTGGTCGAACTCGCGCAGGTAACCCGGCGCATCCGTTGTCGCGAGCCCCTGGCTGTCTGCCCAGCCCTGGGCATCACCGAGCCGTCCCTGCTTGACCCAGAGCCGGGCCTTCATCGCGGCAAGAGGCCGCACCTCCGGGAAGAACCCGGGCCGGTACAGGCGCTCCGCGGCGCCGACCGCGTCAAGGGCGTCGTCGAGTCGTCCCTCCGCCTCGTCGATCCGGGACATCGCGGCGAACCAGCGATACCGGTTTTCGGGCAGGGACGCCCGCTCGCCGAGTGCCTGGCCGATCAGTAATTGCTCCCGGGCGGCGGGCAGGTCGGAGCGTTCACGAAGGAGCTCACTGACGGCGACGTGGAGGTCTGCCGTCGACTGGGGAACCGGCTCTCCCTGTTCCGCCGCGAGGCGCAGGGCATCCTCGCAGGCGCGCTGGGCGTCTCGCAACCGCCCCTGTTGGATGAGGAGGTCGGCCATGACGATCGTGGTGCCGAGCATGTCGGCCAGGTTGCCGGATCGCCGGAGGCTCGTCGCGACCTCGCCGAACGCGTCGACCGCGGCGCCGAGGTCGCCGACGGCCCAGGACGCCAGCCCGAGAAAACCGGATGCTGCGCCGCGCCCGAAGTGGTCGTCGGGGCCGGTGAGATCGAGGGCCCGGCGCGCCTGCACCTGGGTTCCCGCGACGTCGCCGCGCGCCTGTGCGACCGCGGCACGGTACAGGGCGATCGTGACGGGGAGTATCCGCAGTTCCTCGCCTGCTGCCGAATCATGGGCCGGCGTGCCGTCGTCCGTTGGTGCGCCGAGAGCCCGCTCGGCGTCCGCCAGCAACGGTTCGACGGCATCCACATCACCGGACACGAGCAATGACCAGGCGCGGTAGACGCCCAGAACGGGCCTGCGCCTGATGACGTCGCCCGGAAGCAGCGCGAGCCAGCCGAGCAGGGTCGCATCCTGCCTGCTCTTGCGCACGCCGGGCACCGTCGACTCGATCACCCGGGCGGCCCGCCCGAAATCCCCGGCGGCCAGGGCCTGAGCGACTGCATCTTCCGGCAGCCCATTCCGTTCGAACCACTCGCTGGCGCGCCGGTGCAGGTCCGGTACCCGGTCGGGACCGTCCGCAAGCACGCGAGCCGTCAGCACGTCGGCGAAGAGGTGGTGATAGCGATACCACTCGCGCCGGTCGTCGAGGGGGACGACGAAGAGGTTGTCCCGCTCGAGGGCCGCGAGCATCTCGCCGCTGTCGGAGCGACCGGTGACCGCGTCGCACAGGGGAGCGCTCAGTCGGCCGAGGATCGCGGTGTCGAAGAGGAAGGCGCGGACGTGATCGGGCTGGCGGTGCAGCACCTCTTCGGCGAGGTAGTCGATCACGAACCGGTGACTGCCGGTGAAGCCCTGGATGAAACCGCCCACGTCCGAGCGGTCCCGCATGGACAGTGCCGCAAGCTGGAGGCCTGCGATCCAGCCCTCCGTCCGGGTGTCGAGGGCGGCGACGTGCGCGGGGGAGAGCCCCAGGTGCATGACCTCGTTCAGGAACGCTGCGGCCTCATCGGGAGTGAAGCGCAGGTCCGCGGCACGCAACTCGGTCAACTCGCCCCGCGCGCGCAGCCTGGCCAGCGGCAGGAGCGGGTCGGAGCGACTCAGGATGGCCAGGTGCAGGTTCGGCGGCAGGTGATCGATCAGGAACACGAGCCCGTCGCGGATCGTGCCGTCCTCGATGAGGTGGAAGTCGTCGAGCACCAGGACCATCGGGTGCTGTGCTGCCGCCACGTCATTGATGAGCGCGGCCATCGTGCCCTCGATCGACGAAAGCGGAAGTGCGTGTGCATCCGCGGCGACCGCGGGATCGGCTCGGTGCAGGGCCGCTACGAGGTACGTGAGGAACCGTGAGGGATCGTTATCGCTCGCGTCGAGCGAGAGCCAGGCGACACGAGCGCCGGGTTCACCGGCCACGGTGTCGGCGATCCACTGGCTCGCCACCGTGGTCTTACCGAATCCGGCCGGCGCCGACAGAAGAGTCGCCCGGTGACCGGCGCGGAGCCCCTCCCGCAAACGCGCGATGAGGCGGGGGCGGGAGACGGCGTTCGGTCGGGGCGACGGGATGAAGAGCTTCGTGGCCAGAACGGGCAGGGGCGATTCGCTCATTCGCTCATCAGAGCACCTCGGCCGGCTTTCGGCAACAACGGCGCCGCGTCACGTGGCGGGCACGGCGGCGACATTGAGCGCCTCGATGTCCGCATAGAGTCGTTCCACCTCCGTGCGCGCCGCCGGGGCTGCGGCTTCGGCCGCGTCGAGTTCGCTCTGACGCTGCGACTGGTCTGCCTCCCTCGTCGCGAATTCGGCCAGTCTGCCGGCCAGATAGCTGCCATACGGCTCACCGCCCGCGGTGCCGCCGGAGTCTGCAACGTAGGTGCGGGCGCGGACCTCCGGGGAGAGAGCGTTGTACTCATCGGCCTGCCGGTTGTACCAGGCGCGGTCGGCGGCCAGTTGCGCACGGTCGGCCTGCAACTGCGCGCCCGCGTCCGCGTTCGCCTGTTCCCGGATGGCGAGGGCATCGGCCTTCGCGCTGTAGTCGGCCTCCAGGCCGTCCCGGAGGGCGCGGTCGGCGTCGTGGATCGCGACGAGCGCACCCCGGTCGCGGAAATAGCGGGCGTAGTACGCCTCGAGCGCCGGGTCGACCGCATCGGCGATCTCGGTCCCGAAATACGCGAATTCCTCGGTAGACCGGTTCTCGGCCGCCGACCCCACCGAGGAATCGACGCTGGCCTGAATCGGGTCGTCCGCCGCAATGGTGGACCAGCGCTTGTCGAGGAGCGCGTCGAGGCGCGCCTGCTCGCCGGACGTGAGCCGGGCGTACGCGGCGTGCAGGAACTCGTGGGCAGCCGTCACCACGATCTGGTCGGCCAGCCTGGCGTCGGTGGGGCGGAAGATCGCTATCCGTCCGAAGTGTTCCCCGAGACCGTAGAAGCAACCGACGGTCGCGAAGTCCCCGTGGACGGTCCCATCCGGTGTCCCTTCGCAGGCCTTGCGAAAATCACCGCTGTCGAGGAGCTGCGGACGTGTGGTCAGGAAGATATCCCTGCCTTCGTCACTGAAGCCGATCCGGTCGGCGATCGGCGAGAGATCCGCCGAGAGCGAGTACGCTGCGGCACCAGCGAGCGGGCTCGACGGGAGGTAGGTGGCGGCCAGCGTCACACCGGCGACGGTCCCGAGCACGATTCCGAAGACGGTGCCCCGCAGTCGCCACGGGGGCGGTCGCCGCGCCGGGCGCGGGGCCCAGTCCTGGCCGGATTCGAAGAGCGTCACCCGCGGAGTATGACACGCGCGCGTGAACCAGGAGGCATCCGCTCCGGTCGGCTCGCCCCGCATACCCCGAAGGCGGGGTACCGTCGCCGATGCACCCGGATCGGCAAACCGCGCCAGCCGTTTCGGGCGCGGGCTGCCGAAGCGGGCACGCTGATCACTCCGGCAGGCGCTGTCGCTGCCGCTGGTTTCTCGCGGCGTCGACCGCGCGGCCCTGTCCCGCCGGTGGCACAATGGCGGCATGACGCTGCACATCACCGGCGACGACGCCTCAGACGCCCTGCTCAGCGAAGACCCGTTCGCCCTCCTGGTCGGGATGCTCCTGGACCAGCAGGTACCGATGGAGACGGCATTCGCCGGGCCGGCCAAGATCCGGGACCGGATCGGCACCCTGGATCCCGCGAGGATTGCGGCGTTCGACGCCGATTCCTTTGTCGAAGTCTTCCGAACGACGCCGGCCGTGCACCGTTTTCCCGGCTCGATGGCCGGACGGGTGCAAGCGCTCGCCGAGGTCGTCGCGCGGGACTGGAACAGCGACGCCTCCGCGATCTGGGCCTCCGGGGCCCCCGACGGCGCAGAGGTGCTCCGTCGACTCAGGGCGCTGCCCGGTTTCGGCGAGCAGAAGGCGAAGATCTTCCTGGCCATCCTCGGGAAGCGATTCGCTCTCGCCGCGCCGGGCTGGCAGGAGGCGTCTGCGCCGTACGGGCAGGACGGCTCGCACGCATCCGTTGCCGACATCGTCGATGCCGAGTCGCTCGCGCGGGTACGGGAGACCAAGCGGGCGGCCAAGGCGGCCGCGAAGACGACGGCCTAATCTCGTCGTTACGCCGTTACGGCCATTACAGGAGGCGGATGCCGGTGGCCGGCTGAGTCCGTGTCAGCAGTAGAACTGGCCGAGGCCGGCGGGGGCCGCGATCGCAGACAACACGCCCCCCTGCCCGACGAGGGCAGCGCCGCCGTACGGCTTGCCCTCCGCGTTCCGGCCGGCGACCTCGAAGACGAGGGGACCGGTGCCGTCGTTGTACTCGTCGATCTTCTGGTCGGCGGGGAGATTCGCGGCGCTCGCGGAGACATCCGTGCCGACGACGAGCCCCGTGCTGGACTGCACGGTCACCCCGGCGGCGCCCACCTGCGCGGAGCGGGCCTGGACTGTCCAGGTGTAGAGCGGCGGGCTCTCGGTGTCTGGAACGTTGACGAGGAACCCGGCGGCCCAGGAGTACGTGGTTGCCGCCCCCGAGCAGCCGGTCTCGGGGTCGGCGCGGGCCACGGTCGGCGCGACCCCGATCGCCGCGGAGAGGAAGGCGACCATGGCCGGGGCGCCGTCGGAGTACGGGGTCGTCGCGATCGTCGCGCCGGTCGCGTCGATGGTGCTGACGGTGAGCGCGCCGATCGAGAGGCGGGCGGCGCTCGCCGTGGCTGTGGGCGCAGGCGAGACCAGCGCAGGGGAGGGGGACGGGGTTGCGAGCGGGGACGAATCGGCTGCGGTGCCCCCCGTGGCCGGCCCGGCGCATCCGCTCAGCAGGAGCGCGACGGCACAAGCCGCAGCAAGGAACAGGACCGGACGTCTCATCGTGCATCCCCCATCACAGGGACGACGAAAATCACCCCTGACCAGAAGCTTCGCACGTCTTCCCTCTCCTGTCACTGTGAGGGATCCAGCCCGGACCGGTGGGAAGGACCGGTTCCGGGATCGAGACACGCGGCGCCTGCTGCCGGTCACCACGATCGCCGACGGCGAACGGAAGCCCAGTGCCGGTAGCCGCGGACATCCGCTTGTCGATACAGTCGAGTTCTTCGCGCCGGACGACCGATAGGAACGATTGTGGACCTGACCCACCTCAACTGGCTGGCGATTCTGGCCGCCACCGTCGCCGCCTTCATCGCGGGCGGCATCTGGTTCGGCCCGAAGACGTTCTTCCCGCTCTGGTGGAAACTGATGGGCAAGGACCCGGCGGCGGTGCCGGGCGCCGCCAGCAACATGGCCGTCGTCTTCGGTGCGACGGCCGTCGCCGCGTTCGTCGAAGCCGTCAGCGTCGCCGTCGTGATCTCGTTCGTCGCGCCCGCCACTCCCGGTTTCGGCCCGCTCCAGGGCGCACTCACCGGCTTCCTGCTCGGCATCGGGCTCGCCGCTGCCTCGTCGCTCTCGCACCGGCTCTTCGCCGGGGCCGGATTCCGGGTCTGGCTGATCGAGGTCTCGAGCGACGTGCTCAATCTCACGATCATGGGCCTGATCATCGGGAGCTGGCGCTAACCGCCTGATGCTCGACCCCTCGACTACGGTGGGGAAGTGACCGATACCCTGCCCCCGTGCCCCGAATGTTCCAGCGACCTCGCCTACGAGATGGGCGCACTGCTCGTCTGCCCGCTGTGCGGGCACGAGTGGGCCGCGGCCGACGTGAGCCTGACGGCCGACCCGGGTGACGCATCCGCCGAGCGCGTGATCACGGATGCCTTCGGAACCGTCCTCGCGGACGGCGACACCGTCACCGTGATCAAGGACCTCAAGGTCAAGGGCAGCTCGACCGTGGTGAAGGTCGGCACGAAGGTGCGCGGCATCCGCCTGGTCGACGGCGTCGGCGACCACGACATCGACTGCAAGATCGACGGCGTCGGAGCGATGCAGCTGAAGTCGAGCGTGGTCAAGAAGGCCTGACCCGAGGCCACGCAAGGTCACGCGACGACCGGTCAGTCCTCGACGCTCGTGACGCCTCCCTCCTGGACCCCCGGAGCCTGGGTGCCGGCGGACGGGGCACTGACGCGCGGACTGATGTTCTGATTGACGCGGAACACGTTGTCCGGGTCGTAGACGGCCTTCACCTCCGCGAGCCGCTCGTAGTTCGGCCCGTAGTTCTGCGCGATCCTGCCCTGATCGTCGGCGTCCATGAAATTGATGTAGCCGCCGGGCTCGGCAAAGGGGTGCAGCGCCTCCCAGTAGTCCCGAACCCAGCGGATGTTCGCCGCATTGTCCGCGGGGTCGTGCCACATCCCGGCGATGACCGGCGCGAAGTCCACGTTCCGGTAGGGGAATGCCGTCGCCCCCGGTGCGACCCGCTGCACCGCCCCGTCGATCGGGTAGTAGTGGTTCGCGGACTCCATGCTCGGGATCCGGCTGCCGAAGTCGACGGCGACCCGCAGCGCGTCATCGCTCAGGGAGGCGAGGAAGTCCGCCTTCCAGTACGCCTGCATGCCCTTCGGCAGCATCGGGTCGAACAGACCGTTCAGCACGGGGTACGGGAGCGGCCCGACAAACGAACCGGCGACGGGCGCGGCGTCGAGGATCGGCTGCCAGCGCTTCTCGCCCTCGTCGAGGGGTCCGGTCCAGGCGCCGACGATGACGCAGGCGGGTTGACCGTGCCACTGCTCGGGCAGGAACGGCACCGGCGGTCCCTGGTGGAACCCGAGGAACACGCCGAACTCCTCCGGGGCGTTCGCGATGAAATCCCGGTAGAAGCGGCCGACGGTGTCTGCCTCCGCCGCGGGGTAGATCACCAGGCCCCCGTAGATGGTGGAGACCGGGTGCAGCCGGAACTCGAGCGAGGTGACCACTCCGAAGTTACCGCCCCCGCCGCGCAGCGCCCAGAACAGGTCCGCGTTCTCGGTTTCACTCGCCACGAGGAACCGTCCGTCCGCGGTCACGACATCGGCGGAGAGCAGGTTGTCACACGACAATCCGAATTGCCGCGAGAGGTACCCGATTCCGCCGCCGAGGGTGAGCCCGGACACGCCCGTCGAGCCGATGATCCCGCCGGTCGTTGCGAGGCCGAAGGCGTGGGTCGCGTGGTTGAAGTCCGCCCAGGTCGCCCCGGGCCCGGAACGTGCCGTTTCCGCGGCCGGATCGACCCGAACACCGGTCTGCGCGACGAAGTCGATGACGAGGCCGCCGTCGACCGTGCCGAACCCGGGGGCGCTGTGCCCGCCGCCGCGAACGGCGACGGGGAGTTCGTGTTCCCTGGCGAACGCGACGCTCGTCATCACGTCGGCGACCTGCGAGGGCCTGACGACGACGGCCGGACGTTTGTTGATCATCCCGTTGTAGACGGCTCTCGCGTCGTCGTACCCCGGGTCGTCAGGTCCGATCACGGATCCGCGGACTCGTTCACGCAGAGAGTCAAGGGTGAAGGGTGCCATGATTCCTCCTTTGGACGGCATGCCCGGAACCGGTCCGGGCCCTCACGGCGTCCGTAATACACCCATCGCGGGCCGTGGTCAAGGCACCGCAGGAGGGTGGGAATCAGGCCCGTCGGCCGTCCCTACTTCGTGCCGTCGACGACCGGCGACCACACGGCCCTGGCGCCGGAATCGCCCACGACGACGACCGAAACGACGGATCCGACGCTCGTCAGGGCCACTGCGACAGCGAGTACGACTGTCAGGGCCGTGCGGGTTCCCGGGGAGGGGATCCGGGCGCCGTACTTCTGCCCGGTCCCGAAATACCGGAACCACAGCCACTGGGCCGCAGCCACGAGAAACAGCCCGAAGACCCACGGCCGCACGGTCTCGCCGATGGCGACGTGCGCCCCGCTCAGCGCGGTCGGGGTGATGATCTGCGCCAGGGCCTCCCCGGCTTGCACGGTCAGCAGGGTCGCGCCGAGCGCGGCGAACGCGAGCAGCGGCGTGACGATGCCGAGCCGCCGCCGGGCGGCCGGCCAGACCAGAGTCAGGATCGTGCACAGGGCGGCAAGAGGGATCAGGATCACGCTCGCGTGCACGAGAAGTGGGTGCAGGGGAAGCCCGGCGATCACCCAGTTCATGCGGAAGCCATCCGCTGGACGGACTCTGAATCGATTCGCCGTGGTTCTCTGATGATCGTGCCCTTCCTCGGGGTGGACGAGACCACCCTATCGGGCGGGCCGGTCACGCCGCTCAGCGGGACTGGCGGCGCCCCTTGGGCTTCGGCGCGCCCTTGACCGCGGGTGCCCGGCCCTGGCCCTTGGAGGCTTTCGCCTTGCCGCCGGCCTTCGCCGGCTTCTGCGGGGCTGCTGCTGCAGCGGGCTTCCGCACCACGGGACGCGCGACCTCGAGCAGCTCGAGTCCGGCGCTCGTCAGGGTGGGCACGTCGTCGACGGTGACGAACAGTTCGCCGCCGACCTCCTCCTCGAGCTTCCTGATGGAGATCAGGAGGGTGGCGCGGGTCATGTTGAGGGTCTTCGCCGCGGCACCCCAGTTAGTGGCTTCGGCGGTCGTGACGAAACGCCGGAGCAGGGTGGTGTCCACAAGAAAGCCCTTCGAACTGCCGCCGTGCCGGTCACGGGACAGTAACAGGCTACGCGGTGCCGGGAGAACAGGTGCAATGAGACCATGGAGTAATGACCGCAACGCTCGTGGCCAAGGGCCTCGCCGGCGGGTACGCGCACCGTACCCTTTTCGATTCACTCGACCTCACCGTCGCGCCCGGCGACGTCGTCGGGGTGGTCGGGGTCAACGGCTCCGGCAAGTCGACGCTGCTGCGGCTGCTCGCCGGCCGGCTCGCCCCGCAGGCCGGCAGCGTCGGACTCTCCCCGGCGGATGCCTTCGTCGGCTGGTTGCCGCAGGAGCCGGACCGCAGGCCGGGCGAATCGATCGCGGACTACATCGGCCGCCGCACGGGCTGCGCCGACGCGAGCCGCGAGCTCGATGCCGCCGCCGCCCTGCTCGCGGGTGAGGCGACCGTCGGCGATGGCGGCGCCGGCGGTCGCCCCGACGGACGCGATCCCGGCGACGTCTACTCCGCTGCCCTCGATCGCTGGCTCGCGAGCGGCGCCGCCGACCTCGACGAGCGGATGCCCGCCCAGCTCGCCGACCTCGGACTCAGCCTCGCCGCCGACGCGGCGATGACCTCGCTCTCCGGCGGTCAGGCCGCCCGGGTGGGCCTGGCGGCCCTGCTGCTCAGCCGCTTCGACGTCGTGCTGCTCGACGAGCCCACGAACGACCTCGACCTCGACGGACTCGAACGGCTCGAGGCCTTCGTGCACGGACTCAGGGGCGGGGTCGTGCTCGTCAGCCACGACCGGGAATTCCTGGCCCGCTGCGTCACCCGGGTGCTCGAACTCGATCTCGCCCAGGGCGCCAACCGGATCTTCGGCGGCGGCTACGACTCCTACCTCGAGGAGCGCGAAACCGACAGGAGGCACAAGCGCGAACACTATGAGGAGTTCGCCGAGAAGAAGGCCGACCTCGTCGGCCGGGCCCGCGTCCAGCGGGAGTGGTCGAGCCAGGGCGTGCGCAACGCGATGAAGAAGTCGCCGGACAACGACAAGATCCGGCGGAAGGCATCCGCTGAATCGAGCGAGAAGCAGGCGCAGAAGGTGCGGCAGATGGAGAGCCGGATCAAACGCCTCGACGAGGTCGAGGAACCGCGCAAGGAATGGCAGCTCGACTTCACGATCGGCGAGGCGCCGCGGTCGGGCGCGGTCGTCGCGACCCTCAACGAGGCCGTCTTCCGCCGGGGCGGGTTCACCCTCGGGCCGGTGTCGCTCCAGGTCAACGCGGGCGAACGGATCGGCATCACCGGGCCGAACGGCGCGGGCAAGACCACCCTGCTGGGCGCCCTCCTCGGCCGCTCGGTTCCGGACAGCGGCACCGCGAGCGTTGGCGCGAGCGTACGGATCGGCGAGATCGACCAGGCCAGGTCATTGCTGCTGGGTTCCCGGCCGCTCGCCGAGGGCTTCGAGGAGCTTGTGCCCGACCTCTCGACGGCGGAGGTACGCACCCTGCTCGCCAAGTTCGGGCTCAAGGCCGATCACGTCACCCGGCCGGCCGGCGAGTTGTCGCCGGGGGAGCGCACCCGCGCGGCCCTCGCCCTGCTCCAGGCCCGCGGCGTCAACCTGCTCGTGCTCGACGAACCGACGAACCACCTCGACCTCGCCGCGATCGAGCAGCTCGAGCAGGCGCTCGCGGGGTACACCGGCACGCTCCTCCTGGTCACCCACGACCGGCGGATGCTTGCCACGGTCCACACCGACCGGCACTGGAAGGTCGTCGCAGGCACCGTCACCGAATCCTGACCCTCGCGCTCCGGGAGGGGAGGGGCTTGGTCCGCGGGCTCGAGCGTGGTTGGGTGGGCGGGTGACCACTCTGCCGATGTTCCCGCTGGGCGCGGTGCTGTTTCCGCACATGCCACTGCACCTGCGCGTGTTCGAACAGCGCTACCTGGTGATGATGGCGCGGGTGCTCGACGCCGAGACCGCGGTCTTCGGCGTCGTGCTGATCGAGCGCGGCCAGGAAGTCGGCGGCGGTGAGCACCGGTTCGGGATCGGGACGGTGGCCAGGATCACGCAGATCGAGGCCCCAGAGGGGTTCGTCGGCGTGGTCGCCCACGGCGAGCGGCGCATCGAGGTGCTCGAGTGGCTCGACGACGACCCGTATCCGCAGGCGAGTGTGCGCGAGCTCCCCGAACTGGAGTGGGACGACGAGCTGTTCCCTCTGCGGGAGCGGGCCGAACGGGTCGTGCGCCGGGCGCTTGCGCTCGCGAGCGAATTCACCGAGCAGCCCTGGGCGCCCGACGTCGAACTCTCCGGCGACCCGGCTGTCGCGGCCTGGCAGCTCGCGGCGATCGCGCCGGTCGGCCCCCTCGACCAGATCGAGCTGCTGCGGTCGGAGTCGATGGAGGCCCTGCTCACCCGGCTGGTCGAGGTCACCGACGCGGTCGCCGACTCCTTCGGCGCCTGACCGGGGTGCCCGGCGAGGCAGGATCCGGCGCCGGCGTGCTGCGCGATCGGGCAGGCCGGAGCCGGTCCCAGTGGAACTCCGGCTGCTAAGCTGCTCGCGAAGCGGTTGAGCCCGACCAGGCGCGCCGTCCAACTGAATACCGGGCCGACACGGCCGATGCGGGAGAGTCCGGCGCCTCGGCGGCCGGACACCGAAGGAGCAATCCTCCCCGACAATCTCTCAGGTACTCGTACCGCATCGGACTGGCCACTCTGAAAAGTAGTCGCAGCACAATGCGGCTCGCCCATGGTGAAAGTCACGTCCCGACCAGGACGCGGCGAAGCTCTCAGGCCTGACGACAGAGGGGGAGTTCCCACGGGGTCGCCACGACCCCGAGAATCTCGCTCGGCCGCGGCCGACCTGCCTGGAGAACTCATGACCCCGGATCTGACCGAACGGTATTCCCCGCTGCACCAGGCGCACGTCGACGCCGGAGCCAGCTTCACCGACTTCGCCGGCTGGCAGATGCCGGTGCGCTACTCGAGCGATCTCGCCGAGCACCACGCGGTGCGTACCGCCGCCGGCCTGTTCGACCTCTCCCACATGGCCGAGATCCGGGTGAGCGGGGCGGATGCCGCTGCGTACCTCGACTACGCCCTCGCCGGAAAGCTCTCCGCGATCGCCCTCTTCCAGGCGAAGTACAGCCTGATCCTGAACGCGGCAGGCGGCATCGTCGACGACATCGTCGTCTACCGCACCGGGGAGACCGAGTTCCTCGTGATCGCCAACGCCGGCAACCACTTCCCGGCGCTCGAGGCCCTCACCAAGCGCGCTGCCCGTTTCGACGTGACCGTGACCGACGAGAGCGACGACACCGCGCTCATCGCCGTCCAGGGCCCGAACTCCCTCGCCATCCTCCAGGCGACCGCCGGTCTCACGGCCACCGACGACCTCGGCGCCCTCCGCTACTACCGGGCCATGACGGGCACCTTCACCGACGTCCCGGTGCTGATCGCCCGCACCGGGTACACCGGGGAGGACGGCTTCGAACTGTACGTGCCCATCGATCGGGCCCTCGCCCTCTGGAATGCGCTCACCGCGGCCGGCGCCGACCACGGCCTCGTGCCCGCCGGACTCGCGAGCCGCGACACCCTGCGCCTCGAGGCCGGCATGCCGCTCTACGGCCACGAACTGAGCGAGGCGACCTACCCGGCCCAGGCCGGACTCGGCCGGGTCGTCAACCTCGCCAAGGAGACCGACTTCATCGGCCGCGCCGCGAGCGAAGAGGGGCCGCAGGCGGGGTCCGCCGTGCTCGTCGGACTCGTGTCCGCGGGCAAGCGCGCCGGCCGCGCCTCCTACGACGTCTTCCGCAGCGCTGACGCGCACACACCGGAGGGGATGATCACGAGCGGCGCCCTCTCCCCGACCCTGGGACATCCGGTCATGATGGCGTACGTCTCGCCGTCGATCGCCCGGCTCGGCACCGAGGTCTTCGTCGACGTGCGCGGCACACGCATCCCGGCGACCGTGACCGCGCTCCCGTTCTACTCCCGCAAGCCCTGACCCCGAGGGCATCCGCCCACGCACTCCCGGCGGCGATTCTCGCCGGCACCCCTCCAGACCAGCACGCACTGCCCGTTGTTCCGCCGAAAGGACACCCCATGACCGACCAGACCACCCTCCAGTACACCGCAGAACACGAGTGGGTCCTCATCGAGGGCGGCACCGCAACCGTCGGAATCACGGCGTACGCGGCAGAGAAGCTCGGTGACGTCGTCTTCGTCGAGCTGCCCGCCGTCGGAACAGGCGTCATCGCCGGCTCGATCGTCGGCGAGATCGAGTCCACCAAGTCCGTCGGCGAGCTCTTCGCGCCGGTCAGTGGCACGGTCACGGCCACCAACGACGGTGTCGTCGACAGCCCCGAGCTCGTCAACAGCGACCCGTTCGGAGAGGGCTGGCTGATCAAGGTCACGTTCCTCGAGCTGCCGCCCCTCCTCAGCCACGCCGAATACTCCGCCCTCACCGGCGAATAAGCTCCCAGGAAGCAGGCAGCGCCAGATGACCAAGCACCTCAGTCCCACCCTGACCGCCCAGGCCTCAGCCCAGGCCACCGAGCGCCCGTTCACCGAGCGGCACATCGGCACGGATGCCGCGGCGCAGGCCACGATGCTCGCCCGCCTCGGCTACGACTCCGTCAACGCCCTCGTGGCCGCCGCCGTTCCCGCCTCGATCCACGTCGACGCGTTCCGGTCGGAGTCGGACACCCTGCTTCCGCCCGCAGCGAGCGAGCGCGAGGCGCTCGCGGAGCTGCGCGCCCTCGCCGGCCGCAACACCGTACAGCGCTCGATGATAGGGCTCGGCTACTACGACACGATCACGCCGGCCGTGATCAAGCGCAATGTCCTCGAGAACCCGAGCTGGTACACGGCGTACACCCCCTACCAGCCCGAGATCTCCCAGGGCCGGCTCGAGGCGCTGATCAACTTCCAGACGATGATCGCCGACCTGACCGGTCTGCACACCGCGAACGCGTCGATGCTCGACGAGTCGACAGCCGTCGTCGAGGGCATGCTCCTCGCCAGGCGCGGCTCGAAGTCGCCGTCGCACCGGTTCCTCGTCGACGCCGACGCGCTCCCGCAGACGAAGGCACTGCTCGCGAACCGGGCCGCCGCGCTCGGGATCGAGCTCGTGGAGACCGACTTCGGCACGCCCGGCGCCGACGCGGAGCCCGCCGCCGCCGGTGACGCCGATGCCTCCGCCGGGCTCGGCGACTACTTCGGCGTGTTCGTGCAGTACCCCGGCGCGACCGGGACGGTCTGGAATCCTGCCGCCGTGATCGAGGCAGCACACGCCCAGGGCGCTCTCGCCGTCGTCGCCGCCGACCTGCTCGCGCTCACCCTGATCATGTCGCCCGGCGAACTCGGTGCTGACGTGGCCGTCGGCACGAGCCAGCGCTTCGGCGTGCCGATGGGCTTCGGCGGTCCGCACGCCGGCTACCTCGCCGTCCGCAAGGGCCTCGAACGCCAGATGCCCGGGCGCCTCGTCGGCGTGAGCGTCGACGCGGCCGGCCACCCGGCCTACCGCCTGTCGCTCCAGGTGCGCGAGCAGCACATCCGCCGGGACAAGGCAACCTCGAACATCTGCACCGCCCAGGTGCTCCTCGCCGTCATGGCGGGCATGTACGCGGTCTACCACGGCCCGGACGGGCTTCGCCAGATCGCCCGCGGGGTGCACGAGAACGCCGGCCGGCTCGTCGGCGCACTCCGCGCCGCGGACGTGACGGTGCTGAACGACACCTTCTTCGACACCGTGCGGGTCTCGATGCCGTCCCGTGCCGCCGAGATCGTCGCCCGCGCCTCGGGCGCCGGCGTCAACCTCTACCAGGTCGACTGCGACACGATCGGCATCAGTGTCGACGAGACCACCACCCGGAGCGACCTCGCCGCGGTGCTCGGCGCGTTCGGCGGAACGGATGCCTTCGGACACGTCGACCTCGAGGCATCCGTCACCGGGCTCCCCGAGGAGCTCGCCCGCACCACGACGTACCTCGAGCACCCTGTCTTCAACACGCACCGCTCCGAGACGAGCATGATGCGCTACCTCAAGCGCCTCGCCGACTACGACTACGCGCTCGACCGCGGCATGATCCCACTCGGCTCCTGCACCATGAAGCTCAATGCGGCGACCGAGATGGAGGCCGTCAGCTGGCCCGAATTCAGCGGAATCCACCCCTTCGCCCCACGCGACGACGTCGACGGCTACCTCGAACTCATCCGGCAGCTCGAGACGTGGCTGACGGATGTCACGGGGTACGATTCCGTGTCGCTCCAGCCGAACGCGGGGAGCCAGGGCGAACTGTCCGGGCTGCTCGCCATCCGCGGCTATCACCTCGCCAACGGCAACGCTGAACGCACCATCTGCCTGATCCCGTCGAGCGCGCACGGCACGAACGCGGCATCCGCCGTGCTCGCCGGCATGAAGGTCGTCGTCGTCGCGTGCGACGACCTCGGGAACGTCGACCTCGACGACCTGCGCGCGAAGATCGCCGAGCACGCCGACAGCCTCGCCGCGCTCATGATCACCTACCCCTCGACGCACGGCGTCTACGAGCACGAGGTCGGCACCATCTGCCAGGCCGTGCACGCGGCCGGCGGGCAGGTCTACGTCGACGGCGCCAACCTCAACGCGCTGCTCGGCTTCGCCCGGTACGGCGACTTCGGCGGCGACGTGTCGCACCTCAACCTGCACAAGACCTTCTGCATCCCGCACGGCGGCGGCGGACCCGGTGTCGGCCCGGTCGCGGCCAAGGCGCACCTTGCGCCGTTCCTGCCGGGCCACCCGCTCGCCCAGGACGCGGAGCACTACCTGCGCGGCGGCGCCACCGTGGGCGCAATCGCAACGGGCATCGCGACCGGCACCGTCGGAACCGTCGTGCACGGCGGCGGCCCGGTCTCTGCCGCACCGTACGGGAGCCCGGGCATCCTGCCGATCTCGTGGGCCTACGTGCGCATGATGGGCGCGGCCGGCCTCAAACAGGCCACCGGCGCTGCGGTGCTCGCCGCCAACTACGTCGCGAAGGGGCTCGAGGGCGCCTACCCTCTGCTCTACTCCGGGGAGAACGGTCTCGTCGCACACGAGTGCATCCTCGACCTGCGCCCGCTGACCGCCGCGACGGGCGTGACCGTCGACGACGTCGCCAAGCGCCTCGTCGACTACGGCTTCCACGCGCCCACGATGAGCTTCCCTGTCTCGGGCACGCTCATGGTCGAACCGACCGAGAGCGAGGACCTCGGCGAGATCGACCGCTTCATCGAGGCCATGATCGCGATCAAGGCCGAAGCGGATGCCGTCGCCGCCGGCGTCTGGCCGGCCGACGACAACCCTCTGCACAATGCCCCGCACACGGCGCAGTCAGTGATCGAGGGGGAGTGGGAGCACGCCTACGACCGCGCGACCGCCGTCTACCCGCTGCGCAGCCTCATCCGGGGCAAGTACTGGCCGCCGGTCCGCAGGATCGACAACGCCTTCGGAGACCGGAACCTGGTCTGCGCCTGCCCGCCGCCAGAGGCCTTCGCCGACTAGCAGCATCCGCTGCGCCCTGACGCGTCCGTAGCCCGGCCGCGAGAGTACAGTTTTGGCCCTTAAATCATCGGCTTAAGGGCCAAAACTGTACTCTCGCGGAAGGAAATCGGCGGTATTACGGACGGGGCGGGACGGGGACGGGCCGCGGGGGAGCGTGTCGGTCAGGTGGCGGGAGCCAGGAGGGCGGGCCACCAGGACAGCGCGAGGGGGTAGCCGACGAAGGAGACAACGTCGAGGATGGTGTGCGCCACGACGAGCGGCGCCGTGCGGCCCCAGCGGGTGTAGCACCACCCGAAGACGACGCCCATGGCCGCGTTGCCGATGAACGGCCCGATGCCCTGGTACAGGTGATAGCTGCCACGGAGAAGTGCGGATGCCGTGATGATCGTCCAGGTCGACCAGCCGAGTTCCCTGAGCCGGGTGAAGAGGTACCCGACGACGATGAGCTCCTCGCTGAGCGCGGCGCGGAGCGCGGAGAACAGCAGGATCGGGATCGTCCACCAGAACGTGTCGATGGGGGAGGCGACGACCGCAACCGTGATCCCGAGCGCCCGTCCCGCGAGGTAGAGGCCGAGACCGGGGATGCCGATGGCGAGCACGAGCAGGACACCGCCCGCCAGGTCCAGCCGCGGCTGGGTCAGGTCGAAGCCGAGCCGCCGGAAACTGCTGGCCCCGGGCCGCCAGAGCAGGTAGAGCACGAGGGCGACCGCGAACAGTTCGAAGAAGATGCCGAGGAACTGGTAGGTGAAGTCGAGCCATTCCCGGGTCGACTGCGAGCCGTTGATGGTCGTCGACTGGTTGCCGAGCGGGGTCGTGTCGGTCAGGCGCGTGATGATCGACACGATCGAATACACGGCGGATGCCCCGAGCGACAACCCGAGGACGATGACGACTTCCCAGGCCAGTCGCGCCCGATTCACGCCCCTGGTCCCCGCGGGGACCACGCCGGAAGAATCCCTGCCGCTGGTGCTCATCAAGCTGGTGCTCCCTCCGCTGATGGTTACTCGGCCGGCTTCATCCGGCAGGCCGGGGTCCCGCCGGGCAGGCGGTGCCGGTTGCGGGCCACCACCCGGTAGCCGGCCTCAGCGGCCCACGACCACGGCGGCACGGTGCCGAGCCAGCCGAGGAAACGCAGGCCGGGAGCCGGCTGGTGGCGGAGCAGGGCGGCCACTGCGGCGGCACCGCCGAACCGCGCTCCAGCGGAATCGACGAGCCAGACCCGGGAGCGGGCATCCGTCTCGGTCAGGCCGAGCGCCGGAAGATCGGACCACTGGTACGGCGACGCATCCGGCATTGCCGGCAACAAGCGGCGCATCCAGCCGACGGCGGTCGTGCAGAATGCGCAGTCGCCGTCGAAGATCAACACAGTCGCGCGCGCGGGGATACCAGCAGTCATCCCCCTATCCTCGCATCGATGCCGGCAGGGCGTGGCGGCGAGCGATCCCGGCAGAGCGGCGCGAGTTTCGGCGAAAGAACGTCCATCTGCGCAACATGTTTGCGCAGAATGTTTCGTCGAGGTAACGATTCGACTCATGATTGTGCTTTTGGCTCAACGAATACTTAGGGTCAGAAGTATCTGAGGCGTCTTCGCGGTCCCGAATCGCGCGGCGTTTCCCTGCGCACTGGAGGAAAATTGAAAATCAGGAGACTGGGCATTCCCATCGCTCTGGCCACAGCGGGAGCGCTCATGCTCTCCGGTTGTGCCAGCGGCTCGACGACGCCGGCGAAGACGGGTGACGCGAAAGCCATCATCTCGACCAACGGCAGCGAACCGCAGAACCCGTTGATCACGACGAACACCACCGAAACCGGTGGCGGCAAGATTATGACCTCGATCTATGCCGGACTGGTGTCCTACGACGCCAAGGGCGAGGGCAAGAACGAGGTCGCCAAGTCGATCTCGGCCGACGACGCACAGCACTGGACCATCACGCTCAACACCGGGTGGAAGTTCACCAACGGTGAGGCCGTCACGTCCAAGTCGTTCGTCGACGCCTGGAACTATGGTGCCAAGTTCAGCAACACGCAGAGCGCTTCCTACTTCTTCGACGACATCGAGGGCTTCAGCTACGACGCCGACACCGAGCTCACCGGGCTCAAGGTCGTCGACGACACGACCTTCACCGTCACGCTCGCCTCGCCGGAGGCCGACTGGCCGCTGCGCCTCGGCTACACGGCCTTCATGCCGCTGCCGTCCGTCGCATACGCCGACATGGCGGCATTCGGTGAGAACCCGATCGGCGACGGCCCGTACATGCTGGCCAAGACCGGCGCGTGGGAGCACAACGTCAAGATCGACCTCATCACGAACCCGGAGTACAAGGGCCTGCGCACCCCCGCAAACGGCGGCCTGAGCATCGTCTTCTACTCCTCGACGGATGCCGCATACGCCGACGTGCAGGGCGGAAACCTCGACGTCCTCGACGCCGTCCCCGACTCCGCGTTCGCGACATACCAGACTGACTTCCCGGAGCGATTCGTGAACCAGCCGGCCGCGATCTTCCAGGCGTTCAACATGCCGTACTACCTCGAGCACTGGAGTGGCGAAGAGGGCAAGCTGCGTCGCGCGGCCATCTCGATGGCCATCGACCGCAAGGAAATCACGGACGTCATCTTCCAGGGCACCCGCACCCCCGCGACCGACTTCACCTCGCCGGTCATCGCGGGTTACTCCGACTCCCTCGACGGTTCCGACGTGCTGAAGTTCAACAAGGAAGAAGCCGTCAAGGACTGGGCGGCCGCTGACAAGATCTCCCCGTACACCGGCACCTTCGACATCGCGTACAACGCAGACGGCGGACACGCCGCCTGGGTCGACGCCGTGGCGAACAGCATCAAGAACACCCTCGGCATCGACGCAGTCGGCAAGCCGTACGCGACCTTCAAGGCCGCTCTCGCCGACCGCAAGGCGCACAAGCTGACCGGTGCCACCCGCGCCGGATGGCAGGGCGACTACCCCTCGATGTACAACTTCCTCGCGCCGCTGTACCAGACCGGTGCCGGCTCGAACTACGAGCAGTACAGCAGCACCGAGTTCGACACCCTCCTCAAGGAGGGTTCGGCAGCGAAGTCCGTCGACGACGCGACCGCGAAGTACGTGGCGGCCCAGGAAGTCCTGCTCAAGGACCTTCCGACCATCCCGCTCTGGTACTCCAACGTGACCGCCGTCTGGTCCGACAAGGTTGAGAACGTCGTCTTCGGCTGGGATTCCGTGCCGCTGTACAACGAAATCACCAAAGGCTAACTCCACAAAATAAGACCCAGTTTCATGCGTAGCGATGCCCGGGGCACTCAGTCCCGGGCATCGCTCGCTAGACTCGACCAGTGATTGTGATCCTTATGTCCGTTCGTTCCAGCGCGGGAACCTGATGCTCTGGTACACCGGCAAACGCCTGCTCCAGATGATCCCGGTATTCTTCGGCGCCACCTTCCTCATCTACTTCATGGTGTTCTCCCTCCCCGGAGACCCCATCGCTGCACTCTTCGGTGACCGGCAACCGGCACCCGGCGTGATCGAACAGCTCCGCATCCAGTACCACCTGGACCAGCCGTTCATCGTGCAGTACCTCATCTACATCGGCGGGTTCTTCCACGGAGACCTCGGCACCACGTACTCCGGTCGTGCCGTTTCCGACGTGATGGCCGCCGCCTTCCCGATCACCGCCCGGCTCGCGCTCCTCGCGCTGTTCTTCGAGTCCGTCGCCGGTATCCTCGTCGGCCTCGTCGCGGGACTCCGCAAGGGCAAGCTCTTCGACGCGAGCGCCCTCGTGGTCAGCCTGCTGTTGATCAGCGTGCCGACGTTCGTGATCGGCTTCATCCTGCAGTACGTGTTCGCGGTCAAGCTCGGCTGGGCCCGCACGACGGTCAGCAGCGAGGCGCCGCTCTCCGAGCTGGTCCTGCCGGCCATCGTGCTCGCATCCGTCTCGTTCGCGTACATCGTGCGGCTCACCCGGGCCAGCGTCTCAGAGAACCTCGGTGCTGACTTCGTGCGCACCGCGACGGCGAAGGGGCTGTCGCGACGCCGCGTCGTCACCGTGCACGTGCTGCGGAACTCGCTTGTCCCGGTCGTCACCTTCCTCGGCGTCGACCTCGGCTCCCTGATGGTCGGCGCGATCGTGACAGAGGGCATCTTCAACATCAACGGTGTCGGCGGCACCGTCTACAAGGCGATCAAACTCGGCGAGGGACCGACCGTGGTGTCGTTCATCGCCGTCATGGTCGTGATCTTCGTGCTGGCGAACCTGCTCGTCGACCTGCTGTACGCAGCCCTGGACCCGAGGATTCGTTATGCCAAGTAACCGGAACACGCAGCCGCACTTCGTCGCGGCTCTCGACGACACCCCCGTCGCGGCGGTCGACCGCCTGGACGAGACCGAGAAGGCCCGCAGCACGTGGGCGGATGCCTGGGAGTCGCTGCGCGGCAAGCCCAGCTTCTGGATCTCCTCCGTCCTCATCCTGCTGATCGTGATCGTGGCGCTCTTCCCCGGCATCTTCACGCAGGTGTCGCCGGACCAGAACTGCCTGCTCGCCAACAGCAACAAGGGCCCGGAAGAGGGACACCTGCTCGGCTTCACCCGCCAGGGCTGTGACGTGTACTCGCGGATGATCCACGGCACCCAGGCCTCCGTCACCGTGGGCTTGCTCGCAACCGTCATCGTCACGCTCTTCGGCGTGGTCGTGGGAGCCCTCGCGGGCTACTACGGCGGCGTCTTCGACGCGATCGTCTCCCGGATCGGCGACATCTTCTTCGCCGTCCCGACCGTCCTCGGTGCCATCGTCCTGATGTCGGTCCTCCCGGACCGCACCCCGGTCACGATCGCCCTGGTGCTGTCGATCTTCGCGTGGCCCCAGATCGCGCGGATCATGCGCGGTTCCGTGCTCTCGGCCCGGAATTCCGACTACGTCACGGCGTCCATCGCCCTCGGCGTCTCGAAGTTCCGGATCCTCGTCCGTCACGTCGTTCCCAACGCGATCGCCCCCGTGATCGTGATCGCGACGGTCTCCCTCGGCACGTTCATCGTCGCCGAGGCGACGCTGTCCTTCCTCGGCATCGGCCTGCCCCCGCAGATCATGTCCTGGGGCAATGACATCAACTCGGCCCAGACCTCGATCCGGACCAACCCGCAGGTGCTGATCTACCCGGCCATCGCCCTGTCCATGACCGTGCTCGCCTTCCTGATGCTCGGCGACGCCGTGCGCGACGCACTCGACCCCGAATCGAGGGCACGCCGATGAGCCAGACCGTGATCGAACCAGTGACCACCGCCGTACGCGACGAGAATTCCCCGCTCCTCGAGATCCGCGACCTCGAGGTCGGCTTCCAGACCCAGCACGGAGTCGTTCCCGCCGTTCGCGGCGTCAACCTCACCCTGTACCCGGGCCAGACCCTCGCGATCGTGGGCGAGTCCGGTTCGGGCAAGACCACGACGGCGCAGGCGATCATCAACCTGCTCGCCAACACCGGCAAGGTGACCGCCGGCCAGATCCTGTTCGAGGGCCGCGACCTCACCACCCTCAAGGCCAAGGAGATGCAGGACGTCCGCGGGCGCCTGATCGGGTACGTCCCCCAGGACCCGATGTCGAACCTCAATCCCGTCTGGAACATCGGCTTCCAGGTCGAGGAGGCGATCCGTGCCAACGGGGTCGCCCAGGGCAAGGCCGCGAAGCTCCGCACGATCGAGGTCCTCAAGGAGGCCGGGCTCAGCGACGCAGAGGACCGGCTCAAGCAGTATCCGCACCAGTTCTCC
Source organism: Cryobacterium sp. MDB2-A-1 (assembly GCF_004402675.1). Lineage (NCBI taxonomy): Bacteria > Bacillati > Actinomycetota > Actinomycetes > Micrococcales > Microbacteriaceae > Cryobacterium > Cryobacterium sp. MDB2-A-1. The sequence continues at coordinate 57,373 of NZ_SOFK01000011.1, forward strand.
GGCGGCATGCGGCAGCGCGTGCTGATCGGGATCGGCCTCTCGGCCCGTCCGAAGCTGCTGATCGCCGACGAGCCGACGTCCGCGCTCGACGTGACCGTCCAGCGCCAGATTCTCGACCACCTCGCCACCCTGACGCGTGACTACGGCACGTCCGTGCTGTTCATCACCCACGACCTCGGCCTCGCCGCCGAGCGTGCGGAACAGCTCGTGGTGATGTACAAGGGCAAGGTCGTCGAATCCGGGCCCTCGCAGGAGATCCTGGCCAACCCGCAGCATCCCTACACGCAGCGTCTCGTCGCGGCGGCTCCGAGCCTCGCATCGCGTCGGATCCAGTCGGCCAAGCATCCCGTCGTCGCCGCTCCCGCCACGTCCGTGGCAGGGGCGAACGACGATGTCCTGATCAAGCGCGCCAGGGAGCGGGAAGATGCCGCCCCGACCAAGGACCTCATCTCGGTCGAGGGCATCTCCAAGATGTACCGGATCCGCACCAAGGGCCTGAAGTACAACGACCTGCTCGCGGTCAACGACGTGTCCTTCGGCATTCAGAAGGGCACCACGACCGCTCTCGTCGGCGAGTCCGGCTCCGGCAAGTCCACCGTCGCCAAGCTCATCCTGCAGCTCGAGACCATCACGAGCGGCCGGATCGAGTTCGACGGCCAGGATGTCGCCGGCCTCAAGGGCGCGGACCTGCTCAAGTTCCGGCGCCGGGTGCAACCGGTCTTCCAGGACCCGTACGGCTCCCTCGACCCGCAGTACAACGTCGGCAACACGATCGCAGAGCCGTTGCTCGCACACAAGGTCGGCACGGCGAAGGAACGACAGGAACGGGTGCGCGAGCTCCTCGACCAGGTCTCCCTGCCCTGGGCCTCCCGGCACCGCTACCCGAGCGAACTCTCGGGCGGCCAGCGGCAGCGCATCGCGATCGCCAGGGCGCTCGCGCTCAAACCCGACGTGCTCGTGCTCGACGAGGCGGTCTCCGCCCTCGACGTGCTCGTGCAGGGCCAGGTGCTCAACCTCCTGACCGAGCTGCAGACGGAACTCGACCTGACCTACCTGTTCATCACCCACGACCTCGCCGTGGTCCGCCTCGTCGCGGACAACGTCTGCGTCATGCAGCAGGGCCGGATCGTCGAGGCCGCAACGACGGACGAGGTCTTCGACAATCCCCGCCAGACCTACACGCAGGAGCTGCTCGCCGCGATCCCTGGCGGCAACTTCGAGTTCGGGCGCTAGGCCGGACCGACCGGCTTCAGCGCCGAGAAACGGGGCGGGGACTGCGGTCCCCGCCCCGTTCGTCGTCCAAGCGGATGCCCGGAACACCCCGGAGACGCGGCCACAACGGGGCTCCCAGCCTCCCGGCAGGGAGAGTGCGGTAGGATTATCCGTTGGGTCGGACCTTGACCACATACATCCATTCTTCGCCGCATCCGTTTGTCCGCGGCATCATTCTTCGTAAGGATTCACTTCATGGCGATTGCCACGCGCAATAACCTCCGAAATGTCGCAATCGTCGCCCACGTCGACCACGGCAAGACCACGCTGGTTGACGCGATGCTCCAGCAGACCAACTCGTTCTCGGACCACTCGCACGTGGACGAGCGCGCGATGGACTCGAACGAGCTCGAGCGCGAAAAGGGCATCACCATCCTCGCCAAGAACACGGCGATCTCGTACAAGGGCATCCACGCCACCGACGGCCCCATCACGATCAACGTGATCGACACCCCCGGCCACGCCGACTTCGGTGGCGAGGTCGAGCGCGGCCTGTCCATGGTCGATGGTGTCGTTCTCCTCGTCGACGCGAGCGAGGGCCCGCTGCCGCAGACCCGCTTCGTGCTGCGCAAGGCGCTCGAGGCCCACCTGCCCGTGATCCTCCTGGTCAACAAGACCGACCGCCCGGACGCGCGCATCGAAGAGGTCGTCGCGGAGAGCCAGGACCTGCTCATCGGCCTCGCGAGCGACATGGCCGACACGCACCCCGACCTCGACCTCGACGCCATTCTCGACGTCCCCGTCGTCTACGCGTCCGGCCGTAACGGCGCCGCGAGCCGCAACCAGCCCGAGAACGGCCAGCTGCCCGACAACGCCGACCTCGAGCCGCTCTTCGAAGCGATCCTCGAGCACATCCCGGCCCCCGTCTACGACGACGAGCACCCGCTGCAGGCCCACGTCACCAACCTCGACGCCTCGCCGTTCCTCGGCCGCCTCGCGCTGCTCCGCGTCTTCCACGGCACGATCCGCAAGGGCCAGACCGTCGCCTGGATCAAGCACGACGGTTCGGTGCACAACGTGCGCGTGACCGAGCTCCTGATCACCAAGGCTCTCGACCGCTACCCGACCGAGAGCGCGGGCCCCGGCGACATCGTCGCCGTCGCCGGCTTCGAGGACATCACCATCGGTGAGACCCTCGCGGACCCCGACGACCCCCGCGCGCTGCCGACCATCACGGTCGACGAGCCCGCCATCTCGATGACGATCGGCACCAACACCTCGCCCATCATGGGCAAGGTCAAGGGCCACAAGCTCACCGCCCGCATGGTCAAGGACCGTCTCGACCGCGAACTCGTCGGTAACGTCTCCCTGAAGGTCGTCGACATCGGACGCCCGGACGCCTGGGAGGTCCAGGGCCGTGGCGAACTCGCCCTCGCCATCCTCGTCGAGCAGATGCGCCGCGAAGGCTTCGAGCTCACCGTCGGCAAGCCGCAGGTCGTCGTGCACCGCGTCGACGGCAAGATCCACGAGCCGTACGAACACCTCACCATCGACTCGCCCGAAGAGTACCTCGGCGCGATCACCCAGCTCCTCGCCGCGCGCAAGGGCCGCATGGAGAACATGGCGAACCACGGCACCGGCTGGGTCCGGATGGAATTCATCGTTCCGTCCCGCGGCCTGATCGGCTTCCGCACCCAGTTCCTGACCGACACCCGCGGTACCGGTATCGCCAACGCGATCTTCCACGGCTACGAGGCCTGGGCCGGCCCGATCATCACCCGCAACAACGGCTCGATCGTCGCCGACCGCAACGGCGTCGTGACGCCGTTCGCGATCATCGCCCTGCAGGAGCGGATGTCCTTCTTCGTCAACCCGACCGAAGAGGTCTACGAAGGCATGGTCATCGGCGAGAACTCGCGCGCCGACGACATGGACGTCAATATCACCAAGGAAAAGAAACTGACCAACATGCGTCAGTCCACCTCCGACACCTTCGAGTCGATGACGCCGTCGCGTCAGCTGACGCTCGAGGAGTGCCTCGAATTCGCCCGTGAAGACGAGTGTGTCGAGGTGACCCCCGCGATCGTGCGTATCCGCAAGGTCGAGCTCGCGGCATCCGCTCGCGCACGCAACGTCTCGCGCATCAAGAAGCAGGACGCGAACTAGTCCCAGCTTGTCGGCGGCGCCGGCGGTTACGCTCTGGTAGACCAGAGCGGCACCGCCGGCGCCGTTTGTTTTGCCCCACGACTGAGGAAGAGAAGAAGATGACGACACCCCTCCTGCACGCCCGCGTCCTGGCGACGATCGCGCTTGCCCTGGTCGGCGGCACGCTGCTGACCGGATGCAGCGCCGACGCCGCGCAGAAGGCCGTGAACGGGGCCGTGCAGGGTGCGACAAACGGAGACGTGAGCCTGGGCGGCGCGCTCCCGGCCGGCTGGCCGTCCGAGGTGCCCATCGTCGACGGCGAAATCCTGTTCGCGTCGGCCCAGAAGGGTGACAAGCCCGGCTGGACCGTGACCGTCAAGGCAACCGCCGCCGATCCCGTAGCCGAGGCCACCCGGACCCTGACGGCCGCCGGTTTCGTGGCCGGGAGCGACGTCTCGGCGACGGTGGGCTCCGCAGGTCTCGTCTCGATGAAGAACGACCACTACGCGGTGCTCGTCGCTGGAAACACGGACGGCCTGCTCTATACGGTCACGCCGGTCTCCTGACCGCCGGGCCCCGAACGGCGCCTGCCCGCCGAATTCCTCAGGGGGCGACGTCGATGAGGACCTTGCCGACCAGGCCGGCCTCGACGGCGGCGTGCGCGCCCGCGGTGCTCTCGAGGGGGAAGCGGTGCAGGGGCAGGCCGGCTTCGGCACCGACGTGGAGGGCGCCGTCACCGATGGCCGAACCGATGTCGGCGGCTGCGGCGTCGAGGAGGTCCTGGCCGAGCGTGTAGAGCAACTGGAACTGGTAGCGCACGTTGAGGGTCATCTGGGAACGGATGTCGAGCGCGAGCGGCTTTCCCGTCGTCGCGTACACCGCGATCGAGCCGCGGGTGCGGATCACGGCCGTGTTGAGGACCGCATTCTGCGCGGGAGCGACTTCGACGACCAGGTCGACGCCTTCGGGCGCCAGCGCCCGGATGGCGCGGGCGGCATCCGCCTCGCGGTAGTTCACGACGTGGTGCGCGCCGGCGGCGGATGCGAGTGCGCCCTTCTCCGCGCTGCTCACCGTCGTGATGACGGTCGCCCCTGCCCAGCGGGCCAGCTCGATGGCCGCGTGGCCGACCGCGCCTGCGCCACCGGCGACGAGCACAGTCCGTCCGGTGAGTGCACCGGGGGAGAGGCGCCGGGGTCCGTCTTCGGCGACGGTGAGCGCGCGGTGCGCTGTCATGGCCGGAACGCCGAGGGTCGCGCCGAGGTCGAAGCTCGCCGAGTCCGGCAGCGGGTACACCCGTTCGGCCGGGAGCACGGTGAAGTCCTGGGCGGTGCCGCCGGAGGCGAGTCCGTACGCGGCGATGGCCGTCCAGACCCGGTCGCCGACGTCCAGGCGCTCGACGCCCGCGCCGACGGCGTCGACGATGCCGGCGCCGTCCTGGTTCGGCACGACCTCGGGGAACAAGAGCGCTTCGCCGGGCCGGCTGCCCGCGCGCGACTTCCAGTCGGTGGGGTTCACGCCCGAGACGAGGATGCGCACCCGTACCTCGCCGGGTCCGGGTTGCGGAAGATCGCGTTCGACGAGACGGAGGACGTCGGGGGTGCCGGTTTCGCTGTAGACGATTGCTCTCATGCAGGTTCCAACGCCCCGGCGGCGGAAAAGGTTCCCGCGGCGGCACGGAATCGGCGGAACGAGGTCAGCGGCCCAGGAAGAAGTCGGCGAGCAGCGGGGCCAGCACGGCCTGGTCGACGTCGTGACCCTGGCCGGGCACGGTCAGCACCGTACCGTCGGCGACGCAGGACGCCACGGCCACGGCTGCACGGGCTGCCCAGGCCGGGCTCCTGCCACCGGCGAGTGCCAGCGTGGGTGCCGTGATCGCGGTCAGGCGTTCACGAGGGGGCAGGCCGTCGCCCGTCAGGGCGAGTTCGTGCGGCAGGGTGGGGGCGAGGTGGACGAGTCCAGGCCAGAACGGTGCGGACGTGATGGAGCGCACGGCCGCGTCGTCCATTCCGGTGATGCGGAGGAAGAGCGCCGCTGCGGCAGCGGGGTCTCCGGCGTCGAGGGCGGCCTGGAGGCCGAGGTCGTCCGCCGGGGCCGGGTGCTCCGGATCGGCGGTGTATGGCGGCTCGTAGACTGCGAGCCGGGTGATGTGCACGCCGGCGGCAGCGGCCTCGATCGCCAGGATCGCTCCGGAGGAATGGCCGTACACGCCGGCTGCGCCTCCGGCCACGGCGACGAGGGCGGCCAGGTCCTCGATTTCGCGTTCGACGGCGTACGGCCCGGATTCCGGGCTCTCGCCCTTGCCGCGCCGGTCGAAGGTGTACGCCGTGACGTGCTCGGCGAGCAGGGTCACGAGCGGATACGGGGAGGACCGGGTGTTGAAGGCACCGCCGATGACGATGACCGGGTCCCCGGAACCGAGGCTGTCGTACGCGATCCGAGTGCCATCGGCCGACCGGACGAATTCGGGCATCTGTGGTCTCCTTTGGCGACGGTGCGACGGTGCGGCGGGTTCAGCGGGCTCAGCGGGCGGTGGCGGCCATCTTCACGGCATCGACGCGGGGGGCGACGACCGGACGCCCGGCCCGGTTGCGGGCGCTCGACACGAGGAAGATCGTGAGCACCGTTCCGGTGTATGCGAGCCAGACCAGCAGCGAGAGCCAGGTGGTCTCCGGCGAGAAGTTCAGGGTGCCCTTCAGCAGCGTGCCGTACCAGCTCTCCGGCGGGATGGCGGCGCTCACGTCGAAGGCGAGGTTGTGCTCGCCGGGGAGGATCCCGGACTCCTGCAGGTCGTGCACACCGTAGGAGAGTACCCCGGCCGCGACGACGATCAGGATCGCCCCGCTCCAGGTAAAGAACCGCGCGAGGTTGATCTTGAGCATGCCGAAGTAGATGAGCGCTCCGAGGCCGACCGCGCTGAGGATGCCGAGCGCGGCCCCGATGAGCGGCAGCGTGGTCTCGCCGGTGGACTGCACGGCGGCCCAGATGAACAGGGCCGTTTCGATGCCCTCCCGCCCGACGGCGAGGAAGGCGATCAGGACGAGGCCGACGCCGGTGCCGACGAGGGAGCGGTCGATCGTGCCGCGGAGGTGGCCGCTCAGGTCGCGGGCCGTGCGCAGCATCCAGAACACCATCCAGGTGACCAGGCCGGTCGCGGCGATGGAGAGCGTGCCGGCGATGGCCGGTTCGGCCGATTCCGGAAGGCTCGCGGTGCCGAAGGTGAGCACGGCGCCGATCGTGAGGGCGAGGAGCACGGCGAGGCCGACGCCCGTCCAGAGACGGCCGAGCAGGTCGCGGCGGGCGATCTTCACGAGGTAGGCGACGAGAATGGTGACGATGAGGGCACCTTCGAGCCCCTCTCGGAGTCCGATCAGGTAGTTGGCGAGCACGGCACTCCGGTTCTGGTCTGGATACTGATGCAGCATCACGATAGCACGGGGATGGTTAGCCTACCCTTACCGATCGCTCCACGATCCTGAGAATCCGCGAGGGTTGCTCCGAGACCCCCGGACGGTCCGCGAGAGCGCACTTGTGGCCCTTCTCACCGCGTTTTCAGGGCCACAAGTGCGCTCTCGCGGCAGGAAGGGCGGGCGGATGCGGCGCGGCGGCGGTCAGGCGAAGAGGGCGGCGCCGAGGTAGCTGCCGCGGGCGGCGCCGGGCGGGACGGCGAAAAGGGCTGAACCGACGTGCCGGACGTACTCGTTCATGGCGTCGTGCCGCGCGAGGGCGAGCTGCACGGTCGTGAACTGCGAGGGGCGGCGCTGGTAGCTGATGAAGAACAGCCCGGCCTCGAGCCGGCCGAGGTCGTCGTTGCCGTCCACGAAGTTGTAACCGCGCCGCAGCATCTGCACCCCCTTGTTCTGGGCGGGGTGGGCGAGGCGCACGTGTGAGGCCGGGTCGATCAGCGGGGCGCCGTCCTTGCCGGTGCCGGCGAAGTCGGGCTCGGTGAATTCGGTGCCGCCGGAGAGCGGGGCACCTTCGCCCTTGGTGCGGCCGAACACGGTTTCCTGTTCGCGCAGTGCGGTGCGGTCCCAGGTCTCGATCGTCATCCGGATCCGCCGGGCGACGAGGTAGGAGCCCCCGGTGAGCCACGCGGGGCCGTCGCCCGAGCCGACCCAGACCTGGTCGTCGACGACGGCCGGCTGTTCGGCCTTGATGTTGGCGGTGCCGTCCTTGAACCCGAAGAGGTTGCGCGGGGTGGCCTGGCTCGTGCTCGTCGACGAGGTGCGACCGAAGCCGAGCTGCGACCAGCGGATCGCCGCGCGACCGAAGGCGATCCTGGACAGGTTGCGGATCGCGTGCACCGCGACCTGCGGGTCGTCGGCGCAGGCCTGGACGCAGAGGTCGCCGCCGCTGCGCGTGGCATCGAGCTGGTCTCCTGGAAAGTGCGGCAGGTCGACGAGGGCGTCCGGGCGAGCGGATGCGAGGCCGAACCTGTCCTCGCCTGCGCTCGTCGCAAAGAGCGTCGGGCCGAAGCCGACCGTGATCGTCAGGCCGGCCGGAGGCAGCCCGAACGCCTCGCCGGTGTCCTCTGGCGGGGCATCGTACGGCCCGTCGACGGCCCCGTACCGGCCGATGTCGTGACCGGCGGTCAGGGCGGCGGCCGCGGTCGTCCAGTCCTGCAGCAGGGAGACCAGGTCGGCGCGGCTGGCTTCTGGGGTCAGATCGAACGCCGCGAAGTGCAGCCGGTCCTGGGCGGGCGTCACGATGCCGGCCTGGTGATCCTGGTAGAACGGGTAGACGGTGCTTCCCGCTGCCGGGGCGCCCGCTGCTGCGAGGGCCTGGACCCCGCGGTCAGCGGCGATACCGATGCCGAGGCCCGCGACGCCTGCCCCGGCGAGGCCGAGGAGGCCGCGCCGGGAGATGCCGCGCGGGGCTTTCGCTGGCGCCCCGACGGCGGGCGCCGTCCCCGACGCGCTCGCGCCGGCATCCGCCTGGTCGTCCCCTTCCTCCCGCGAGAGCGGAGTTTCGGCCCCTTCGGCGCGCGGGAAGGGGCCATTTTTCCGCTCTGGCGAATCGCCGCCCTTCATCACAGGACGAGAGCCGCGGTGAGCCGGCCGAGGGGTTCGGCGAGGGCGTTGACCTGGTCGGCGAGGCCCTTGACGGTGCCGGTGGACAGGTCGGTGTACAGGACGAAGCCGTCGCCGACTCGCTGGGCGTCGAGGAGGCTCTGCAGGGCGGTGAAGCGGGTGTCGAGGGTTGCAGCGAGGGCGGCATCCTTCTGCACGAGGACGTCCCGCACCCCGGCGTAGAGCACCCGGGCGCCGTCGACGTTGGCCTGGAAGTCCCAGAGGTCGGTGTGTGACCAGACCTCCTCCTCGCCGGTGACCTTGCCGCTCGCGACCTCGTCGAGGAGACCGATCGCGCCGTTGGTCTGCTGGGAAAGAGTGAACGTGAGCGGCTGCACCTTCTCGTTCAGGGTCGCCGTGTCCGTGACGAGCAGTCCGGCAAGGCGAGCGCGCTCGGCGGCCGGGTATGCGGCGAAGCCAGCTTCGGCCTCGGTCGGCCAGAGGTCCTTCTCGATGGCGTGCCAGCCGGTCCAGTCCTGGCCCTCTTCGAGGTCGGCCTCGCGGAGGTCGAGCTTCGGATCCAGGTCGCCGAAGGATTCCGCGACGGTCTCGACCCGCTCCCAGTGCGCGCGGGTGGCCGCGTAGAGTCCGCGGGCGGTGTCGTCGTCGCCGGCGGTGTATGCGGCGGCGAACGCGGCGGTCCCGGTGACGAGCTGGCCGATCTGGTCTTTCACGTAGGACGCATAGTTGGCGTTCGCGGTGTCGATGCGCGCGCTGAGTTCGGCGTCGCCGGGGGCGTTCGTCGCGGCATCCGCAGCGCTCGCCGGAGTCACGGTGAACGGGGCCTGGCCGATGTCCGCACCGGTCATGCCGGGCTTGCACGCCGTGAAGTAGCTGCCGGCGCTCAGGTCGACGACGAGGGTACGGCTGAGGCCGGGGCCGATGTTCTCCGCCTCACCCACGATGCGGAGCTGGTCGTCGCCGAGGAGGTAGAACTCGGTGACCTGGTCTCCGGAGTTCGAGACGGTGAAGGTGACGTTGCCGGCCGGGGCCTCCGCTCCGGACACGGTGCACGCCGTCGCGCTGCTGTCGACGGTCAGGGCGGCGTGCGCGGCGCCGGGCGCCGAGGCGTTCGGGACGCAGCCGGTGAGGGCGAGCAGGGAGACGAGGCCGAGGGTGACGCTCCCGGCGAGGGGGAGGATTCGGGGCTGCATGGAGTCCTTAGGGGTGGTGGGGCGGGAACATGGTCCGCGGCGCGGATGCCGGGCGCGCCCGGTGTGCGACGGGCGAGCGAGGGAGCCCGAACCGATTCGAACCGAGCCGATTCGAACCGAGCCGATTCGAACCGAACCGATTCGAACCGAGCCGACGGGAGTTTTCGGGTTGCGGAGCGATCAGGCGCTTGCCAGCACGGTGTCGGGCAGATCCTCCGTCGAGGTGGTTCGGGTGCGGCCGCGGTGGACTGCGCGGGCGAAGAAGGTGAGCGTGGTTCCGACGTAGGCGACCCAGACCAGGAGTTCGAGCCAGGTCGTCGCGGGGGAGAAGTTGAGCGTTCCCTTGAGCAGGGTGCCGTACCAGCTGTCCGGCGGGATGGCGGCGCTCACGTCGAAGGCGATGCTGTGCAGGCCCGGCAGGACGCCGGCCTCCTGCAGGTCGTGCACGCCGTAGGAGAGCACGCCGGCCGCGACGACGATGAGGATGCCGCCGGTCCAGGTGAAGAATTTCGCGAGGTTGATCCGCAGCATCCCCGAGTAGATCAGCCAGCCGAGGCCGGCAGCCGTGACGATGCCGAGGAAGGCGCCGAGGAGCGGCAGGGTGGTCTCCCCGGTCGCCTGCACGGCGGCCCAGAGGAACAGCGCCGTTTCGATGCCCTCCCGGCCGACGGCGATGAAGGCGACGACGACGAGCCCGATGCCGGAGCCGAGCAGGGACTTGTCGATGCTGCCGCGGAGGTGGCTCGAGAGGGTGCGCGCGGTGCGGAGCATCCAGAACACCATCCAGGTCACGAGCCCGGTCGCGGCGATCGAGAGCAGTCCGCCGATCGTCTCCTGGGCCGCGAACGAGAGGCCGTATGTGCCGTAGGTGAGCAGGGCGCCGATGGCGAGCGCGAGGAGCACGGCGAGTCCGACGCCCGCCCAGATTCGCGGCAGAACGTCCTTCCGCCCGATCTTGACGACATAGGCGACGAGGATCGTCACGATGAGTGCGGCTTCGAGGCCCTCACGGAGGCCGATCAGATAGTTTGCGAGCACGGTTTCCTGGTCTTCGGGAGCGGTTGAGTTTGGTAAGGCTATCCTTACTCGAGCGACTCTACCGGCGGTCGGCCGCGAATGTCCAGATATTATTCTGAGGTGGGTGTCCGCCAATCCGACCCTGGGGAGCTCATCGATGGTCATGTCCGGCAGTGCAGAACGCATCGTCTTCGTGCACGACCGTCCCGGCGACGAGGCCTGGTTCACCGGCGGGACCATTGCCCGCCTGCGCGGCGATGACGCAGGGGTCGTCGTGCTCTTCGGCGCCCGGGCGCCGGGTGACACCGGTGACAGCACCTCGGGGGCGAGCTCCGATGTGCGTGCGGCACTCTCCGCACTCGGCGTCAGCGGCTGGCGTGTCCTGCCCCCTTCGACAGACCCCGCCGCGGCCGTGCGCGCCGTGCTCGACGAGGTCCGGGCGACGGCGATCGTGATCGGCGCCCGCAGCGAGCTGCTCCAGGCTGCTGCAGTGGATGCCGCGCACGCCTCCCGGGTGCCGGTCTTCGTGAGTCGCGGGGTCACCGAGGCCATCGGGCAGCGGATCGTCGCGATCGACGTCAGCGACCACATCGAGCAGAAGCTCGCCGCCCTCTCCGCATACCCGGACCGCTGGACCGTTGACGGACGCGTCGTGACGGCCGTCCGTCCCGGGGACCCCGCCGGGTCGGTCACGGGAACCGAAACCTACCTGCGGGCCACACCGCCGCCGGCCGCGCCCGCAGGCCGGGCCGCGGCATCCGCCGTTCAGGCACCGCAGCCCGGAGCGGACCCGGAGGGCGCGGCGAAGCAGCCGTCCCCGGCGGACCCGACAGACCCGGCGGACCCGACAGACCCGGCGGACCCGGCGCCGGCCGGCGCCTTCGCGACCGGAGCGCTGCGCGCCGTCGCGAGCCTCTTCGCTCTCGCCGCCGGCGTGGTCTTCGGGGTGCTCGGCACGGTGGCGCACCAGGCCACCCTCGTGCTCGGCCCCGTGACCCTGCCCGTCGGCCTCATTCTCGCGACACTGGCGGCGAGCGCCCTCCTCGTCGGCCTCCGGCTCGTGCTCGACGACCGGGTGGTCGTGCTCGCGTGCACGATCGGCCTCGTCGGATCGATCTTCCTGTTGTCGCTCAAGAGCACGGGCGGTTCCGTGCTCGTGCCCGCCGGACTGGCCGGCACACTGTGGACGGTGCTGCCGACCCTCGTCGCCTCGCTCGTGCTGGCCTGGCCGCGGCTCCCGCAGCGAAGGGGCCGGTCGGGCCAGGGCGCCTGAGCCAGGGCGCCTGAGCCACGACGCCTGACCCGGGGCGCTTGACCTAGACTGGACGTTCAGCTCGTGAAGGGAGCTCCCCGCTCGTGACCTATGTCATTGCCCTGCCGTGTGTCGACGTGAAAGACCGCGCCTGCGTGGACGAATGCCCGGTCGACTGCATTTACGAGGGCGACCGTTCCCTCTACATCCACCCGGACGAATGCGTCGACTGCGGCGCCTGCGAACCGGTCTGCCCCGTTGAGGCCATCTACTACGAGGACGACGTCCCCGAGCAGTGGGCCGAGTACTACAAGGCCAACGTCGAATTCTTCGATGACATCGGGTCTCCCGGCGGCGCCGCGAAGGTCGGCGTGATCCACAAGGACCACCCGATCATCGCCGTCCTGCCCCCGCAGGTCTGACCGGTCGTGCTCAAGCCGCTCCCTGACTACCCGTGGGACCAGATGGCGCCGTTCGCGGCCCAGGCCCGCGCGCACGCCGACGGCATCGTCGACCTGTCGATCGGCTCGCCCGTCGATCCGACCCCGGACGTCGTGCGCACCGCCCTCGCCGCGGCAACGGATGCCCACGCGTACCCGCAGACCGTCGGCACGCCTGAGCTGCAGGCCGCGATCGTCGACTGGTATGCGCGTCGTCGCGGGGTCGCCGGGCTGACGCCGGCCAACGTGCTCCCCACGATCGGTTCCAAGGAACTCGTCGCCCTCCTGCCCTTCATGCTCGGCCTCGGCGAGGGCGACACCGTCGTCCACCCGCTCGCGGCATACCCCACCTATGCGATCGGCGCCGCGATGGCCGGATGCGACGCGTTCGCCTCCGACGACCCGGCCGCGTGGCCGGCAACGACGAAGCTCATCTGGCTGAACAGCCCGGGAAACCCCGATGGCCGCGTGCTGTCGGTGTCCGAGTTGCGTGCCGCCGTCGCGCGCGCACGGGACCTCGGGGCCGTCATCGTGTCCGATGAGTGTTACGCCGAGCTCGGCTGGGCGGGACCCTGGGCGTCCGAGCCGATTCCCAGCATCCTCGACCCGCGCGTGATCGGCACCGACCGGCGCAACGTGCTCGCGATCTACTCCCTCAGCAAGCAGTCCAACATGGCCGGCTACCGCGGCGCCTTCGCGGCCGGCTGCGCCGACGTGCTCGCCCGCGTGCTCACCGTGCGGAAGCACGCCGGCCTGATGCTCCCGCAGCCGCTCCAGGCCGCGATGGTGGCCGCCCTCGGCGACGACTCCCACGTTGCGGCCCAGCGTGAACGGTACCGGGGCAGGCGAGCCGTGCTGCTGCCGGCGATCGAGGCCGCCGGGTACCGGATCGACAGGAGCGAGGCCGGCCTCTACCTGTGGGCGACGAAGGGGGTCGACTGCTGGCAGTCGATCGCCGAACTCGCCGGCCTCGGCATCCTCGCCGGACCGGGATCCTTCTACGGGGACGGGTACCCGCAGCACGTTCGATTCTCGCTCACGGCGACGGATGAGCGCATCCACGCAGCCGCCGCTCGGCTCCGGTCGCTAGAGTAGCAACTGCCCACGGTGTACCCGGAGCGGGTAACATCGACATTCTTGTGGCACTCCTCCGGTGAAACTGCCGAAAGTTTGGCGGATGCAACAGTAGGTGGTGGGGCCGATTAGGCTGTATCCGCTTGGACGTCTCTAGCCACACCGGTGTGCCATGGCGGCCACCCCCAGTCCGTAAGGCAGTGATTCAGTGACACTCAGTGATATTCAGGGAGGCGCCGTGAGCGACGTCGTACAGCGAACACCGTCCATCGACCCCTTGGGGGCGACGCTCGCCTTCCCAGGGGGCATCGCCGAGTTCCCGATCGCCCACGGGACCGAGGGCCCCTCCGGCATCGATATCTCGACACTGACCCGGCAGACCGGGCTCGTCACCCTGGACTCCGGCTTCGTGAACACCGCGGCGACCCGTTCGGCGATCACGTACATCGACGGCGGCAAGGGCATCCTGCGCTACCGCGGCTACCCGATCGAACAGATCGCCCAGAACTCCAACTTCCTTGAGACCGCGTGGCTGCTCATCTACGGCGAACTGCCGAGCGCAGGCGAGCTCGAGGCCTTCGACAAGCGCATCCGCAAGCACACCCTGCTGCACGAGGACATGCGCCGCTTCTTCGACGTGCTGCCGTTCAACGCGCACCCGATGTCCGTGCTCGCCTCCGGCGTCTCCGCGATGGCCGCGTACTACCAGGACTCGCTCGACCCGAACGACCCGGACCAGGTCGAAATCGCCACGATCCACCTGCTCGCCAAGCTTCCGGTCATGGCGGCGTACGCCCACAAGAAGAGCGTCGGGCAGGCCTTCCTCTACCCGGACAACTCCCTCGGCTACGTCGACAACTTCCTCAAGCTCATCTTTGGGACCCTCGCGGAGCCGTACGAAGTCGATCCCGTGGTGAGCAAGGCGCTCGAACGCCTGCTGATGCTGCACGAAGACCACGAGCAGAACGCCTCGACGTCGACCGTGCGCCTCGTCGGCTCCACCGAGGCCAACCTCTTCGCCTCCGTGTCCGCCGGCATCAGCGCTCTCTCCGGTCCGCTGCACGGCGGCGCGAACGAGGCCGTGCTCAAGATGCTCGGCGAGATCAGGGCCTCCGGCGAGAGCGTGGAGAAGTTCGTCGAACGGGTCAAGAACAAGGAGCAGGGCGTGCGCCTGATGGGCTTCGGCCACCGGGTGTACAAGAACTACGACCCGCGCGCGACCCTCGTCAAGGAGAGCGCCGACGAGGTGCTCGCCGCCCTCGGCGTCAAGGACGACCTCCTCGACATCGCCAAGGAGCTCGAGCACATCGCCCTCAACGACGACTACTTCCGCGAGCGCAAGCTCTACCCCAACGTCGACTTCTACACCGGCGTCATCTACAAGGCGATGGGCTTCCCGACGAGCATGTTCACGGTCCTCTTCGCCGTGGGCCGCCTTCCCGGCTGGGTCGCGCACTGGCGCGAGATGAACGCGGACCCGACGACGAAGATCGGCCGCCCACAGCAGTTGTACACGGGCTCCCCGGCCAGGGACTTCCCCCGCCGCTAGCTGCACACCCGCAGAACGACGGATGCCCGGCACGCGATCGCGTGCCGGGCATCCGCTTTCGTCGGACCAGAGTCAGGCGTGCAACTGCTCGTTCAGGACGATGCCGTTCCCGCTGCGGGCGAGAACCTCGACGGCGCCCGACATCGAGTTGCGTCGGAAGAGCAGGTTCGGCACCCCGGACAGCTCGACGGCCTTCATCGTCTGCATGCGGCCGTCCGCGGTGCGCGGCTGGTCGGGCAGGGACACCTTCGTGCCTGCCGTGACGTAGAGGCCGGCCTCGACGACGGAATCGTCGCCGATCGAGATGCCGATGCCGGAGTTCGCGCCGAGCAGGGCGCGTTCGCCGATACGCACGCGCTCGGTGCCGCCGCCGGACAGTGTGCCCATGATCGAGGCGCCGCCGCCGATGTCAGCGCCGTTGCCGACGACGACCCCCTGCGAAATGCGCCCCTCGACCATGGAGACGCCGAGGGTGCCCGCGTTGAAGTTCACGAAGCCCTCGTGCATGACCGTGGTGCCGGGGGAGAGGTAGGCGCCGAGGCGGACCCGCGAGGCGTCCGCGATCCGCACCCGGTCGGGGGTGACGTAGTTCAGCAGCGGCGGGAACTTGTCAACGCCGCTGGCCTGGATGCCCGCGCGCTGCAAGGCCGGGCGCAGCCGGTCGAAGTCGGCGGGCAGCATCGGGCCGGCGTTCGTCCACACCACGACGGGCAGGTGGCCGAAGATGCCCTCGAGGTTGATGGTGTTGGGCCTGACGAGCAGGTGCGAGAGCAGGTGCAGCCGCAGGTAGGCATCCGCGGTGCCGGCCGGCGGCGCGGTGAGGTCGATCTCGATCGTCACGGTCTCGAGGCGCACGGCACGCCGCGGGTCCGCCCCGGCGAGTTCGGTGACCGAGGCGGGCACGATCCACCGGTCGCGGCCGGCGGGCAGCGAGCCGAGCAGGGGAGCGGGGAACCAGGTGTCGAGGACCGTGCCGTCCTCGGCGACGGTGGCCAGGCCGTAGCCCCAGGCGGTGGTGGGGACGGCGGACTGCGGGGACTCTGTCTCGGTCATTCCTCTAGATTAGTAGGGTGCCTTCGACCCCCCAGCCCGTGTCCGTGCCCGCATCCCCGCCGGTGAACCCGTACGTGAACCCCGCACCGGATGCAGCAGGCACCCGCCGCGCCGGCCAGCTCGACCTCGCCGCGTCCTCCGTTTCGATCACGCAGGCGATCTGCGACATCGAGTCCGTCTCCGGTGATGAGACCCCCCTTGCGGACGCCGTCGAGCAGGCGCTCACCGGATTCGCGCACCTCGAGGTCATCCGCGACGGTGACACGGTCGTCGCGCGCACCCGCCTCGGCCGCGACCGGCGGGTCATCATCGCCGGCCACCTCGACACCGTCCCGGTCAACGACAACCTGCCGACCCGGTTCGAGACCGTCGACGGCGTCGAGCACCTGTGGGGCCGCGGCACGGTGGACATGAAGGCCGGCGTCGCCGTTCAGCTGAAGCTCGCCGCCGAGCTCACAGACCCCGGCCTCGACGTGACCTGGATGTGGTACGACCACGAGGAGGTCTCCGACGAGCTCAACGGCCTCGGCCGGCTCGCCCGGAACCGCCCCGACCTCTTCGAGGGCGACTTCGCCATCCTCGGCGAACCCAGCAACGGCCAGGTCGAGGGCGGCTGCAACGGCAACCTGCGGTTCGAGGTGCGCACCCACGGGCTGCGCGCGCACTCCGCCCGCAGCTGGGTGGGCGAGAACGCCATCCACAAGGCCGCACCGATCCTCGCCATCCTCGCCGGCTACGAGCCTCGCTCCGTCGAGGTCGAGGGCCTCGTCTACCGGGAGGGCCTGAACGCCGTCGGGATCAGCGGCGGCATCGCCGGCAACGTCATCCCCGACGAGTGCCTGGTGCACATCAACTACCGCTTCGCCCCGAGCCGCAGCTCCGCGGAGGCCCTCGAGCACGTGCGCGAACTGTTCGCCGGGTACGAGATCACCGTCGTCGACCGCGCGGAGGGCGCGCGCCCGGGACTCGACGCCCCGCTCGCGCAGGAATTCCTCGCCTTCGTCGGAGCCGAAGCCCGGCCCAAGTACGGCTGGACGGACGTCGCCCGGTTCTCCGCCCTCGGCATCCCTGCCGTCAACTACGGGCCCGGCGACCCGCTCAAGGCCCACGCCGACGACGAGCGCGTCGCCGTGCACCAGATCACGGACTGCGAGGTCGCCCTCCGGTCCTGGCTGACCGCCACCCCGGGCCGGAAGCTCTAGCCGTGGCCGCGGAGGCCCCGCCTCGTCCTCCGAGGGGGAGACCGCCGCGCTCGCTGCGCGGGACGTCGCCAACGCCGCGGGTCCCACCGTCCCAGGCGCTGCAGCGGATGCTGCCGGCCCGCTGGCGGGCCCGCGCCCGGCTGGCCCCATGGTGGGCCGGTGTCGCCGGCATCTGGGTGCTGTCCCGCGTTGTGACGACCACCCTCGTCCTGATCCTGGCGCGCGTCCAGGGCGCGAACCCGTGGACCGGCGCCAGCCCGGGTTACTTCGACTTCGCCAACATCTGGGACGCCCGCTGGTACAACATCGTCGCCGTGTCCGGCTACCCGGCGGTGCTGCCCGTCACGAGCACCGGCCACATCGGCGAGAACGCGTGGGCGTTCCTGCCCGGCTACCCCGCCGTCGTGCGCGTCCTGATGTTCCTCACAGGGGCGCCGTGGGCGCCGGCCGCCGTGGTCGTCTCGCTCGCCTTCAGCCTCGGGGCCACCCTGGTCTTCTACCGGCTGATGCTGCGCGTCCAGGGCCGCGGCACCGCACTGTTCGCCGTCGTGCTGTTCTGCGTCGCGCCCCTGACCCCGATCCTGCAGTTCGGCTACGCCGAGGCGATGTACCTCTTCTTCCTCACCCTCGCCCTCCTGCTGCTCCTCGAACGGCGCTACGTGCTGCTGTTCCCCGTGGTCGCGGTGATGGCGTTCACCCGGCCGAGCGGCCTCGCCTTCGCCCTCGCACTCGGGTTCCACATCGTGCATCGCTGGCTGACCCGTCGCAGCGACCCGTTCCCAGCGGCAGAACGCCTCACCGCTGCATCCGTCACCGTCTTCAGCGCCCTCAGCGGCTTCGCCTGGCCGCTCATCGCCTGGATCGCGACCGGCTCGGCGACCGCATACACCGACACCGAGCTCGCCTGGCGGTCCTCGTACATCGGCTACCAGGAACTCGTGCCCTTCACAGCCTGGTTCCAGGGCGGGATCTGGTGGCTCGGCACACCGCTCGGCATCGTCGTGGTGCTCGCGCTCGTCGTCGGCTTCGCCGTCCTGCTGTTCACTCCCGCGGTCCGCCGGCTCGGCGTGGACCTGAGATTCTGGCTCGCCGCATACGGGCTCTACCTCTTCGCGGTCTTCTTCCCGCAATCGAGCACCTTCCGGCTGCTGATGCCGATGTTCCCGGTGCTCGGCGCGATCGCGCAGCCGAAACGGCTCTGGTACCGGATCGGGATCGTGGTGCTGTGCGTCCTCGGCCAGTGGGGGTGGCTGCTGATCTGCTGGGGCGTCGACGGTAAGGACTGGACGCCGCCCTAACCGTGCGCGACCGCCTTCGTTACCCGCCCGGACCTCGTGAATTTTCGTCTCGGGCCGCGATGGTCGATAATAGAAGTTCAGACGAATGAGTGGAAGGGGAGTTCATGGCGGCCATGAAGCCACGGACCGGAGACGGGCCAATGGAGGCTGTAAAGGAGGGGCGCCTGATCATTGTGCGTGTTCCGCTCGAGGGCGGAGGACGACTCGTCGTCTCTGTGAACGACGCGGAAGCCAAGGAGCTTCACGATGCACTCGCTGGCGTAGTACGCCCGGTTGCCTAGCGTCGGAGATCACGTCTCCACCTCGTAACCGAGGAGAATTACGGATCGGCCGTGCAGCCCTGCTGCGCGGCCGATCTTTTTCGTGCCGGTGCGCTACGCGCGGAGCTTGGTGATCTGCAGCAGGCCGTCGCCGACGGGCGACAGGGCGCTGATCACGGCGGTCGAGCCGCTGATCTCGCTCAGCAGGGTGCGGAAGCCGGTGGCGACCTCGTCGCGCTGCGCCGGGTTCGCGACGCGGCCGCGCCAGAGGGCGTGGGCCACGAGCACGGTTCCGCCCGGCCGGGCCAGCCGCAGCCCGTGCTCGACGTATTCGATGACCGACTGCGGGTCGGCGTCGATGAAGACGATGTCGTACGAGTTCTCGTTCATCCGGGGGAGGACATCCGCTGCCTTGCCCGTGATCAGCCGTACCCGGTTCGCCGGGATCTTCGCCTCCGTGAACAGGGCGCGGGCGTGCTGCTGGTGGTCGACCTCGGTGTCGATCGAGGTGAGGGTAGCCCCTGGCGCCCCGGTCAGGAGCCAGATGCCGGAGACGCCGGCCCCCGTGCCGACCTCGAGGATGCTGCGTGCTCCGGTCGCTGCGGCGATCACGGCCGACTGGGCACCGACCGCCGGGGAGATCGCGTCGATGCCGAGCTCGAGCGACTGCTGGCGCGCCCGGATGACGGCCTCGCTCTCAACGACAGAGTCGTCGGAAAACTTCCAGTTCAAATCTTTGTCAGACACGGTGCAACTCCAGTTTTGTATGGGTCCAGCTTAAGGGGGCTCCCCGCCGGTCGGCGGAGGCCCCGCCGCGCGTTATCCTCAACCTATGCTTGGTTTGACGTTCGAGAAGCTCCTCCTGGTCGGGATCGTCGCCGTCTTCCTGCTCGGACCCGAGAAGCTTCCCCACTACGCGGCCCAGCTCGCCCGGCTCGTCCGGCAGCTCCGGGACCTGGCCAACGGCGCCAAGGAACGCATGCGCGACGAGATGGGCCCCGAATTCGACGACGTCGACTGGAAGAAGCTCGACCCGCGCCAGTACGACCCGCGCCGGATCATCCGTGAGGCCCTCATCGAGGATGAACCGGTCAAGGAGCAGTCCGCCGTCGTGTCCCGGGTGTCGCCGAACCCGAACGGCGCATACCTGTCCAGGAAGCGGGCGAAGGAGAACGCCCTCGCGCCGGCGGAACCCGCTCCGTTCGACTCGGAGGCCACGTAGCAGCACCCGACAACGGCCGTCCGCTCAGGCACGGGCCTGCACGGGCCGTTCGGCGCCGAGCTGCGCCGCGAGAGCGTTCGCCGATGCGCGCAACCGCAGCGTGAGCGCGCCGAGTTCGGCTGTCCCCCACTCCCCGATCACGGCGACACCGAGGGCGGCGATCACGCCGGGCGCCCGCACCGGGACCGCGAGGCACGCGTTGCCGTGGGCCGCTCCCTGGTGCGTGCCGCGGGCATCCGCCGGGCGGGGGAGCGTGACCGTGCCATAGAGGTGCGTTGCCGTGTGTGTGCCGGCGGGCGTGCCCGCGTTCGTCACGCTCGCCGGGCTTGCCAGGTGCGCAGCGTTCGAACCGTTTGCGGCGTATGCGGCATGGGCAGCGTGCGCGGCGGGGATGCCACGGGCGTCTGGAGCCCCCGGCGCGGCGTGGGCCCCCGGCGGACGGCCGTGCGCGGCGAGGAAGTCGGCGCGCTGCTCGCGGCTGAGCTGGGAGAGGATCTGGCGGCCGAGTGCGGAGGCGTACGGGCTGGCGCTGAGCCCTGTCCACGGCTCGGATCTCGGGGTGCCCGCGGCGTCGACGATGTCGATGAGGCCCACCCTCCCGTCGCTGAAGCGCGCGAGGTACGCCGTCGCGCCGTTCTCCCCGGCAACCTGGCGGAGGGTGTGGCGCACCCGGGCGAGAAAGACGCCGGCGTCTGCGTCGCGGAGGCTCGGGAACCGGAGCCCGAGGACGAGGCCGTCGGGCTCCGTGCCGAGATAGCCCTCGTGCACGAGGGTCCTGGTCAGGTTGTACGCCGTGCCGAGGCTGAGCCCCGAGGCCTGGGCGACCGCCTTGACGGGCATCGGCCGGGGGGCGCCCGAGACGATGTCAACGATCCTCAGGGCGCGCTGGACCGAGGAAATGAGGGTGCGGTGTTCCAGCGCCATCCCGCTCCTAACCTGTCGCCCGCGACTGTTCGGAACAGGATAGACAGACTCGCCCGCGCCGGATAGAGCCATCCGGGTCGTTCTGGCTCCTAGGCTGTCATCACGCGAACGAAAGGTCGGGGATGGCGAAGAAGAAACCCACACCAGGCAGGATCCGCAAGGCCGAATACAACGCCGAGCTGCGCAGGCTGCAGACGGAGCTCGTCGCCATGCAGGAGTGGGTGCGCGAGTCGGGCGCCCGCATCGTCGTGATCTTCGAGGGCCGCGATGCTGCGGGCAAGGGCTCGGCCATCAAACGGGTCACGGAGTACCTGAATCCGCGGATCGCCCGGATCGTCGCGCTGCCGGTGCCGACAGACCGTGAGCGTGGCCAGTGGTATTTCCAGCGGTACATCGAGCACCTGCCGTCGACGGGGGAGATGGTGCTGATGGACCGCTCCTGGTACAACCGGGCCGGCGTCGAACGCGTGATGGGGTACTGCACCCCCGACGAGTACCGCCGGTTCCTGCACCAGGCGCCCCTCTTCGAGCGGATGCTGGTCGAGGACGGGATCCTCCTCGTCAAGTATTGGTTCTCCGTATCCGACCACGAGCAGGAGGCCCGGTTCCGCTCGAGGCTCAAGGACCCGATGCGTCGCTGGAAGCTCTCGGAGACCGACCTGCTCTCGATCACGAAGTGGGTGGACTACTCCAAGGCCAAGGATGAGATGTTCGTGCACACCGACATCGCCGAGGCGCCCTGGTGGGTCGTCGAGAGCGAGGACAAGCTCGCGGCCAGGCTCAACATGATCAACCATCTGCTCTCGATCGTGCCGTACGAGCACCGTGAACCGCCGCGGGTCTCGATTCCGCATCGGCCGCAGGGCGCCGACTACGAGCGTCCGCCGCGCGAACTCAACCGCACCGTCCCCGACCATGCGGCTACGCTCGGTGGAGCCGGTGACGCGTCCGGATAGCAGCTGCTAGGCGGCGGGGGATTCGTCCGTTAGAGTAGGCCATCCGGAGGGGGAGCTCATGGGTACGTTGTTGTACGGCAGTCCAGGAATTGTGGTCAGTTTTGAGGATCGTGCCCTGATGCACCTGCAGATCGTCATTACGACGAAACTGCGGCGCAGGGAGGGCTTCATTTTTTCGTGGACGGAGTCGGCCGATGACGAGACCGAGAGCGGGCGCAGCGCCATCTGGCTCGATGCCAGCAGCACACTCTATTACCGCTATTCGGTCAGCCGGGTGCCGAACATCAACCGGGACTGGATCGAGCGGCTGATGGTGTCGGCGAACAGCGCGGGCGGCCTGTTCTTCTCCGTGGAACCGCCGCCGGTCGTCCCTGTCCTGAAATCACGATCCTGACACTCGTTCCACGACCGTTCGCTCCTGGCTCTCCTGCTCGTTCCTGACGCACTCACGTTTCGAAGACACCGTCGCTGATGAAGGGTATCCGTGTTAGTCCGATCCCTGGCCGCCCCGTGGGAGGCCGGACTCTCCCCGGCCCAGTACCAGCTCATCTGCTATTTCGTGGGGATGGGCGCCCTGTGCTTCTTCGTGGGTTTCCTGCGGGCCTGGGTGACCCGGGGGGAGGTCGGCGCCCGGTACCGGACCGCCGTTGTCGCGCGGCTCGGCATCATGAGCGCCATGTTCCTGTCCTACCTCATCCTCCTGTCCGGTCTTCTCTTCGGGTATACCCGTGAAGGCGCGGAGTTCGTGCCCAACGGGCTTGCGCTCCTCACCTTCGGCGTGCGCTACGTCGAGTGGTCGGTTGCGGTTCCCCTCGTCGTCATCGAGCTCCTCGCCGTGTGCGTCGTCCTCGGCGGCGTGGCCCGGCGCATCCGCCTGATCGCGATGGCCGGCGGTTTCTTCATGGTGTTCCTGGCGTACCTGGGCGCGATCGTCGCCTCGGGGGGCACGGATGCCGCCGCGCTCGTCGGGTGGGGGATCGCCGCCGGAGTGTTCTGGCTGGCGACGACGGCCCTGCTCGCGAGCGTGGTGCGGCGCTCCCTGCCCGTGCTCACGGTGGATTCGGCCGCACTGCTGCGCTCCGCGACCATCCTGCTGCTGTCCTCGTGGGCGGTGTACCCGATCGTGTACGCGATGCCGCTCGTCGGCTCCGGTGGGACGCTCGTCGTGGTCATGCAGATCATGCTCACCGTCGCCGACATCGTCGCGAAGATCTGGTTCGGCGGCGTGCTCCACCGCGTGGCCAAGCTCCGGACCGCGGAGGACGTCCGTGCGGGCCGTGACGTTCACCCGGAGGCGATCTGGATCTCCTCGGTCAAGCAGTCCGATGCCGGGAAGCCGCGGGAGGTGTACCTCGCCGCCGGTGCGGCCGTGCACGTGCGGCGTCCGCAGCCGCCGACGAGTACGGCCGCGCCGACCTCGCAGCCCGAACTGTTCGCGGACCCGCAGCCCGAGCTGTTCGCCGACCTCGAGCCCTAGCGTCGTCCCGACCCTGAGGTGTCGCACATCGACGTTCGCGGGCCGTGTGAACGTCGATATGCGACACCTCACGCCCGGGCGCGCGGCGCGGTGACCGGCGTTATTTGAGGGAGACGCCGAGGCTGCGGCCGGAGAGGCCGCGGGCGCGGGAGAACAGCCGCTCGGCGACCGCGTCGATCGCGAGGGCCGCCGGGTCGAGCGGGTCGCTCAGCACGACCGGGCGACCGTCGTCGCCGCCGGTGCGGAGCGGAACGCTGAGAGGGACGCTCGCCAGGAGCGGCACCGGCGTGTCCTGGCCGGCCGAGAGTCGCCGCGCGACCTCGGCTCCGCCTCCGGCGCCGAAGAGCTCGAGCAGGCTGCCGTCTGGCTGGAGGGCGCCGGACATGTTCTCGATCACGCCGAAGATGGTCTGCCCGGTCTGGCGGGCGACGACGCCGCTGCGTTCGGCGATGTCCGCCGCGGCGGGCTGCGGGGTCGTCACGACGATGACCTCGGCCTGGGGCAGCAGCTGACCGATCGAGATCGCCACGTCGCCGGTCCCTGGCGGGAGGTCGAGCAGGAGCACGTCGAGGTCGCCGAAGTAGACCTCGGTGAGGAACTGGGTGATCGTCCGGTGCAGCATCGGCCCGCGCCAGGCGACCGCGACGCCGCCGTCCTCCACGAACATGCCGATCGAGATGACCTTCACGTCGTAATTGATCGGCGGCAGGATCATGTCGCCGACCCTGGTCGGTTTGACCGCTGTCCCCTTGGCGCCGTCGACGCCGGGCGTGACGAGGCCGAGCAGTCCGGGAATGGAGAAACCGTAGACATCCGCGTCGACGACGCCGACCTTGAGGCCGCGGCCGGAGAGCGCGACGGCGAGGTTCGCCGTGATCGTCGACTTGCCGACGCCGCCCTTGCCGCTCGTCACGAGGTAGACCCGGGTGAGGGAACCCGCACCGAACTGCGTCGTGCGCGCGGCCGCGCCGCCGCGGAGTTTCTCGGTCATCGTGCGGCGCTGCTCACGGGTCATCACGCCGACCGACACGGTCACGTGTCCTGGACCGGCGACGGACTCTGCCGTCTCGAGCACGTCCCGTTCGATCTGGCGTGCGGCGGGGCATCCGGCGATCGTGAGCAGCAGGTCGACGGTGGTGTGCCCGTTCCCGGTGTGCACCCCGGCGACCATGCCGAGCTCGGTGATCGGCTTGCGGATCTCCGGGTCGATCACCCGGGAGAGCGCAGCGCCGACCCTGGCGTCGATCCCGGCGGGGTCGGCGGTTGCCGTACCCGGTGCCAGGGGCGAGTCAGCGGCCAATCGGGGGTCGCTCCTCGATGGTCCTGGCGGATGCCGGGGGTGAGGCGGGCATTGCCGGTGCGGCTGATGGTGCGGGTACGGCTGACGCAGCTGGTGCGGTTGTGGGTTCGACGCCCCGTGCCGTCGCCTGCGCCGTGGCTGTTGCCCTGTCCTGGCCTGCCTCGCGGTCGTGGTCGTGGTCGTGGTCGATTTCCCGCTCGCGGTCGCCCTTGCGGGAGCGTTTGCGGCTGCGCTTCTCCTCGTCCTCACGCTGTTCGAGGTTCTCGAGCAGGGCGCGGAGTTCGCTGCGGAGGAAGTCGCGGGAGGCGAGGTCCTTCATGCCGAGGCGGAGGGCGACGACCTCGCGGGCGAGGTACTCGGTGTCGGCGAGGTTGCGTTCGGCGCGCTGCCGGTCCTGTTCGAACTGGACCCTGTCGCGGTCGTCCTGACGGTTCTGCGCGAGCAGGATCATCGGGGCGGCATAGGAGGCCTGCATCGAGAGCACGAGGGTGAGTGCGATGAAGCCGAGCGCGACGGAGTCGAAGCGCCATGCGACGGGGGCGAGGGTGTTCCAGCCCATCCAGAAGAGAACGAAAAGCGTGAGCCCGAGCAGGAACCACGGGGTGCCCATGCCGCGGGCGATGGCCTCTGTCAGCCGGCCGAAACGGTCGCTCGACGGCCGGTCGCGGTTGCGATTGCGGTTCCTGGTTCGCGACAGGGGAGCGACGCGCAGGCCCTTGGGCGAGTCGAGGCGTTGATCCGAGCGATCACTTCGGGCCATTGCCGGTCCTCCGTCCGTGTGGCAGCGGGATGCTTCCCGTCTTCAGCTCGCTGCGGGCGGCTGCCCGGCGGCGTACATCGTCATTGCCGTCGTGACTTCGCCAGTCGTCTGGCAACAGGTAGTCGAGGACATCGTCAATTGTCACCACCCCGACGAGTCGGTGGTTGTCGTCGACAACGGGAACGGAGACGAGGTCGTAGCTCGCGAGGATCCGGGTGACCTCCGCGGCCGAGGTGTCTGCGGTGACGGGGTCGAGACCCTGGTCGAGCAGCGTGCCGAGGCGCTCGTGCGGCGGGTAGCGCAGCATCCGCTGGAAATGCACCATGCCGAGGAAACGGCCGGTCGGCGGCTCGTACGGCGGGAGGGTGACGCAGATCGCAGCTCCGAGCGCTGGCGCGAGGTCGTGGCGGCGGATCAGGGCGAGGCCCTCTGCGACGGTCGCGTCGGCGGAGACGATGATGGGCTCCGTCGTCATCAGGCCACCGGCCGTGTCCGGCGCGTAGGTGAGCAGGAAGCGCACGTCGTCGGCTTCCTCCGGCTCCATCAGGTCGAGCAGCTGCTCGCCGTGTTCCTCAGGCAGCTGGGCGATGAGGTCGGCTGCGTCGTCCGGCTGCATGTGGTCGAGCACGTCGGCGGCGCGGGCGTCGCCGAGCCGGGTGAGGATGGCGACCTGTTCGGTCTCCGGCATCTCCTCGAGGACGTCGGCGAGGCGGCCGTCGGGAAGCTCGCTCGCGACCTCGTGCATCCGCTCGGGCGGAAGGTCGAGCATCGTGTTGGCGAGGTCGGCGGGCTTGAGGTCGGAATAGGTCGCGATGAGCTGCTCGGCGGACTGGGCCTGGCCGACGGTGGTCTTCTCGCGGACGTCGCTCCAGGTGGCGAACGTCGTCGCGCCCTTCGCGAAGAGGGACACGCTCGCCTTGGGACGGCGGACGAAGAGCTGGGCGATCTCCCAGGCTCCCTGCTTGGTCTCCTCGATCGACACGTCCTCGACGGTCGCCTCGCCGGAGCCGTCGTTGAAGATGACCTCGCGGCCCAGGAGCTCGGCAATGACGCGGACCTCGCCGCCGCGCTGTTCGAAGCGGCGCACGTTGATCAGGCCGGTCGTGATGATCTGGCCGGAGCCGATGCTCGTGACCCGGCTCATCGACACGAAGACGCGGCGCTTGCCCGGGATTTCCACAATGAGTCCGACCGCGAGGGGCGGATCGTCTTTTCGGTAGACCACGAGCACGTCACGGACTTTGCCGACGCGGTCGCCCGCGGGGTCGAAGACGGAACACCCGGCCAATCGGGCGACGAAGACTCTGGTGGCAGTCACGTTACAAATGTAGGCCACCTGCGGCCCTTCGGCGTGCTGTGGAAGAATGGCGGCATGAGCAATCAGAACCCTTTTGGCAATCGCGGTCCGGCCCTGTTCCCCGTTTTACCCAAGGGCGAGGTGCTCGCGACCTATGAGACGTATGCCGAGGCGCAGGCCGCAGTCGACACCCTGGCGAAGGCTGATTTCCCGGTCAAGCAGCTCTCAATCGTCGGCAACGACCTCAAGACCGTCGAGCGGGTCACCGGGAAACTGACCTGGGGACGCGTCGCCCTCGCCGGTGCGGCCTCCGGCGCCTGGCTCGGAATCTTCTTCGGCCTGTTGTTCTTCATCTTCTCGCCGACCGGGGCTGGACTGCCCTTCGTCCTCGCTGCGGTGCTGATGGGCGCCGGCTTCGGGATGCTGTTCGGTGTTGTGAGCTACGCGCTCAACCGCAGGCGCCGGGACTTCACCTCGACGATGCAGGTGATGGCGAGCAACTACCAGATCATCGTCGAGGCCGCGCTCGTGAACAAGGCGCGCAACCTCCTGCACGGCACAGTGGAACCCGTCGCGGTCAGGTCCGTCGATCCGGAGCCTGCCCAGCCGGAGCCCACGGCCCCGGCGGCCCGTCCGGACCAGCCTGCCCCGCCGTACGGCCAGTTCGCCCCTCCGGCGGTCACGCCCGCCCCGGAAGCCTCGCCCACCGCATCCACCGACTAGCCGCAGCTCCACAGCCCACGCAGGCTCGCGAAAGCGGGTGAATCGTCGGTTTGACCTCGTGAGAACGACGATTCACCCGCTTTCGCGGCGGGTGAGGCGGGTCAGGCGGTGAGAGAGGCGATCCAGGCCTCGACGTCGTCGGCGGTGCGGGGGATGCCGACGGACAGGTTTTCGGCGCCCGTCGCCGTGATCAGCACGTCGTCCTCGATGCGGACACCGATGCCGCGGAACTCGAACGGCACGGTGAGGTCGTCCGGCTGGAAGTACAGGCCCGGTTCGATCGTGAAGATCATCCCGGCCTCGATCACGCCGTCCAGGTACATGTCGCGCCTGGCCTGGGCGCAGTCGTGCACGTCGATGCCGAGGTGATGGCTCGTGCCGTGCACCATGTACCGGCGGTGCTGCCCGTTCTCCGGCTTGAGCGCCTCCTCGGCGGTGACAGGGAGCATGCCCCACTCCGCGGTCCGGCGGGCGATGACCGCCATGGCTGCGGCGTGCACCTCACGGAAGATCGCGCCGGGCCTGGCCACGGCGAACGCGGCATCCGCTGCCTCGCGCACGGCCTCATACACGCGACGCTGCACGGGGGAGAAGGTGCCGTCGACGGGGAGGGTGCGGGTGACGTCAGCGGTGTAATAGCTGTCGACCTCGATACCCGCATCGAGCAGGATCAGGTCGCCCGGGTTGAGCGGGCCGTCGTTGCGAGTCCAGTGCAGGATGCACGCGTGCGGGCCGGAGGCCGCGATCGTGTCGTACCCGACCGCGTTCCCGTCGGAGCGGGCGCGGGTGTTGAAGACGCCCTCGACGAGGCGTTCGCCGCGTTCGTGGGCGCTCGACCGGGGCAGGTCGCGAATGACGTCCTCGAAGCCCCGCCCGGTGGCCGCGATCGCGAGGCGCATCTGGGCGATCTCGTAGGAGTCCTTCACGAGGCGCAGCTCGGACAGGTCGCGGGCGAAACGGTCGTCCGTTTCGTGCTCGCCGTTGACCTCGAGGCTGAACGGAGTGTTCGTGGCGTTGTCGCCGAGCACCTTGTCCGCGGCGAAGCGGAGGCGGCCCTCGTCGACGGCCACGGTGAACGCCGGGTCTGCCTCGCGGATGACGAGCGTCTCGGAGTCGACGACCGTGAGCACAGAGTCGAGGTCGGCGATCCCGCGCACGGTGATGGCGAGGTCGCTCGCCACCTGGGCGATGGAGGGGCGCGGGCCGATCCAGAACTCGCCGATGTCCGCGTTGGCGTAGAACTCGTCGGAGTCGCGTCCGGCGCGCTCACGGAAGTACAGCGTCGCGTCGTGCCCGGTCGTCGTCGGCTCGAGCACGAGCACGGCTCCGGGCTCGGCGTCGCTGCCCCAGCCGGTGAGGTGCGAGAAGGCGGAGTGGGCGCGGAAGGCGTAGTCGGTGTCGTTCGAGCGCTGCTTGAGGCGGCCGGCCGGAACGATGAGGCGCTGCCCCGGGTACATCGCGGACACGCGAGCACGCCGTGCCGCTGCGAACGGCGCCTGCTCGCGGGCCGGCGGAAGCGTGTCGACGCGCTCGGCCCAGCCGCTCGAGATGTAGGACTTGAAGCCGTCCGACCCCGGCGTCGTCGAACGGTTCTCGTTCGGGCGGGGCTTGGCGGTGACGGTGGGCACGGTTTCGGTGGAATTGGCCATGGCCCCATTGTCCCATTGCCCGCTGGATCTTCGGCGAGAGCCGCCGGGGCGAGGGGAGGGCGGGCACCGGGCGGTGGGCGGTCCCTGCGCAACTAGCATGGGGTCATGGCAGGCGAACGGCAATTCAGGGGTCCCATCGACCTGCACGCGCACTCGAGCGTTTCAGACGGCACGGAGACCCCCTCCCAGCTGGTGCGGGCCGCTTCCGCCGCTGGTCTCGGCACCGTCGCGCTGACCGACCACGACTCCACGGCAGGCTGGCACGAGGCGGCCGCAGCTGCCCGCACCGCCGGCATCACGCTCATTCCCGGAATGGAATTCAGTACTCGGGTGTCGTCTGCGAGCGTGCACCTGCTGGCATATCTTTTCGACCCTTCGGATGCCGGAATCGTCGCGGAGACAGCGCGGGTGCGGCAGGCCCGCCTCGTCCGCGCCGAGGAGATGGTCGAGAGGATCGGTGTCGACTACGCCCTCACCTGGGATGACGTTCTCGCGCAGACCACACCGGATGCGACGGTGGGCCGCCCGCACATCGCCGACGCCCTGGTCGCCCGGGGCTTCGCCCTCACTCGGAGCGAGGCCTTCGCGGGCATCCTGCACTGGGAATCCGGCTACTACCAGCCGCACTACGCCCCCGACCTGCTGCGCGCCGTCGGCCTCGTCGTCGCGGCGGGGGGAGTGCCGGTCATCGCGCACCCCGCGACCCGCGGAGCGGGCGACGTCATCCCGGAGGCCAGGCTCGCCCGCCTCGTCGAGGCGGGGCTTTTTGGGCTCGAACTCGAGCACCGCGAGAACAAGACGGCCGCGAAGGCGCGGCTCTATTCGCTCGCGACCAAGTACGGTCTCGTCGTCACGGGGTCGAGCGATTACCACGGCGAGGGCAAACCGAACCGTCTCGGGGAGAACACCACGACGCCCGAGGTGCTCGACCGCATCCTGCAGCAGGCGACCGGCTCGGAGCCCGTCTTCGCCTAGGGCCCCGCGAGGTGTCGCAGATCGAGGTTCGCGCGCTGCGGGAACCTCGATCTGCGACACCTCAGCGAGCTACCCGACGCGGATGCTGTCGGTCGCGGCACGCAGAAGGGCGCGCCCGCAGAAGCGGTCGCGCCCTTCTGTGTCGAAAGTGGCGGCTGGAGGCCGGAGCGGCTAGTTGACGCCGCCGGCCGCGGGAGCCGAGCGGCGCGAACGGCTGCGTCGGCGCGGTGCGCTGTTGCCGTCGTGGTGCTGGGCTCCGCCGCCGTCGTGGGTGCCCGCTGCGGGGGTCACAGCAGGGGCGTCGGGGTTGGTGGACTGGCTGACACGGGTGCGGGTGCGTGCTGCACCGGAACGACCGGCGTCTGCGGTGCGACCCGAATCCGAGCGTGCCCCGTCTCCGCCGCGGCCCGATCCGCCGGAGCGGCCGGCGCCGCCGGTGCGCCCGGCGCCACCGGAGCGACCGTCCGAACGGCCGGAGTCGGAGTGACCGCTTCCCGCGGCGTGCTCGCGCACGGGCGAGATGCGCAGGCGCCCCTTCGAGCCGACCGGGATGTTGAGGTCGGAGTACAGGTGCGGTGAGGACGAGTACGTTTCGACGGGGACCGGAACGCCGAAGTCGAGTGCGGTGTTGATCAGCGTCCACTTGTGCATGTCGTCCCAGTCGACAAACGTGACCGCGATGCCGGTCTTGCCCGCGCGCCCGGTGCGCCCGACGCGGTGCAGGTACGCCTTCTCGTCCTCGGGGATGGTGTGGTTGATCACGTGGGTGACGTCGTCGACGTCGATTCCGCGAGCGGCGACATCCGTTGCGATCAGGATGTCCTTCTTGCCTGCCTTGAACGCGGCCATGGCGCGTTCGCGCTGGTCCTGGTTGAGGTCGCCGTGGACGGCGGTCGCGTTGAAGCCGCGGTCGCCGAGTTCCTCGACGAGCTTGGCGGCCGCGCGCTTGGTGCGGGTGAAGATCACGGTCTTGCCGCGGCCCTCCGCCATCAGGATGCGGCCGATGACCTCGTCCTTGTCCATGCTGTGGGCACGGTAGACGATGTGCTGGATGTTGGCCTGCATGAGGCCTTCGTCGGGCTCCTGCGCGCGGATGTGGATGGGCCGGTTCATGAACCGGCGGGCGAGGGCCACGATCGGGCCGGGCATCGTCGCGGAGAAGAGCATGGTGTGCCTGGTCGACGGCGTCTGGGCGAAGAGCCGCTCGATGTCGGACAGGAAGCCGAGGTCGAGCATCTTGTCCGCCTCGTCGAGGACCATCTCGCGCACGTTGGCGAGGCTGAGCAGGTGCTGGCTCGCGAGGTCGAGCAGGCGGCCGGGGGTGCCGACGACGATCTGGGCGCCGGCCTTGAGCTGCTCGATCTGGCCCTCGTACGCCTTGCCGCCGTAGATGGACACGATCTTGGTGTTGCGGTTCTGCGAGGCCATCTCGAGGTCCTCGCTGACCTGCACACACAGTTCGCGGGTCGGGACGACCACGAGCGCCTGCACGCCGGGCTCGGGGTCGAGTCCGAGACGCTGGATGAGGGGGAGGCCGAAGCCGAGGGTCTTGCCGGTGCCGGTCTTGGCCTGGCCGATGATGTCCTGCCCGCTCATCGCGAGCGGGATGGTCTGGAGCTGGATCGGGAACGGCTCGAGGATGCCTTTGCTGGCGAGAGCGTCAACCAGGTCCTGGTCGATATTGAGTTCGGAGAAAGTCACGAAAGTTTGCCTGTCATTAGCTGGAAACGAAAGATGCGCCCGTCTTCTGCCTCGGGCACCAGCCACCGATCCACGCCGATGGCTTGTCTCACCTTACCGGGAGCTGTCTGGGAAGCAGCCGAAGCCACGCGGGCGCGGTCGGTGTCGGGCCGCGCGGATGCCGCAGCTCTGTCCTAAGCTGGGCTGGTGTTCTCCTGGTTTGATGGGCGCGCCAAGCGCGTCGAGATTATCCCCCGGCTCACCACCCGGGGGGAACGTCCATCGACCACGAAAGTGGACATCAAGGACCTCACCCCCGAACTGCTCCCGTTCCTGGGCCAGTCCGCATACTTCGAGCTCGGCGTCTTCGAGAGCCTCGCCCGCGCCGTCGCGATCGCGCCGGACCTCGCCGCCAAGCAGGCGCTCAGCACCGCCGCTGGGCGCGCGCTCTCCAAGCACCAGGGCCTCGTCGCCGAGATCCGCCGTCGCGGAGCGGAACCCGCCGACGTGATGGCGCCGTTCGTACCGGCCCTCGACGCCTTCCGTGCCGAGATCAGCGGCGCCGACTGGACCGAGCTGCTGCTGAGCTGCTACCTCGCCGGGGGCCTGCTCGACGACTTCTTCATCCGGCTCTCCGACGGGCTGCCCGGTGAGGTCGGCCCGCGGGTCGCGCACCTTCTCGGCGAGGATGCCGGGACCGCGATCCTCGCGACCCAGCTCGCGGCCGCGATCGCAGCGGATGCGCCGCTCGCCTCGCACCTGGCCCTCTGGGGCCGCCGGCTGGTCGGGGACACCCTGCTCATCGCCCGCTCCGCGCTCGCGTTCGCGGGCACGCCTGACCCGTCCGGCGTCGTTCTGGCAGCCGGTCCCACCGAGGAGCGCATCGAGCCGGTCTTCACCGAACTGATCGCCGCGCACACCCGGCGAATGGACGGCCTCGGCCTCACCGCCTGAGCATGCGGCGGTGAACCCGCGTTCGAGCGCGGGCGGTGCGCCGCTGCGCGGGTGGCGCACCGCACGCGCAACGGCGGAACACTCGCGCTCGGCGCGAGGGAAGCCTAGGCGCGGCCCGGGCGACCGGTGCGCATCAGCTCGTGCAGCATCCGTGCGTCACCGTCTACGCGTGAGCGCGCGAGGGTCGTGCCTGCCGCGACGGATGCCCCGCCGGCGATGATGAGGGTGGCCCACCAGATCCAGCCACCGTCCCAGGCCCAGCCGAACCACGTGAGTGCGACCCAGACGACCATGGCGACGATCGTGCCGATCGCGGGCAGCAGCACGGCACCGTGGTTCGTGCGCCCGGGCAGCGCGTACCGTGCCGCGAGGCCGAGGACGGCCCCGCCGAGCGCGGCGAAGAGGAGTTCCATGCCGGTGTTACGCGACGAAACCGACGCGACGGGACTCCTCGGAGCCCAGCTCGACGTAGGCGAGGCCGATCGTCGGGACGATGAACACCCGGCCCTTGCTGTCGGCGAGCTTGAGGTACCCGGTCGAACCGGAGAGGGCGGCGGCTACCGCTTCCTCGACCTCGGTCGCGGCCTGCGACGTCTCGAAGCTGATCTCACGGGGAGAGTTGAAGATGCCAATGCGGATATCCACCAGATGCGCCTTTCGTTGCCTAAGCGCCCAGATTACGACAGAACGGCGGGGCAGCCGGACAACGTTCACTGTCGGCGCAACCCGCTAGCTTTGAAAACGTGACCAGCCCCGGAATTCCGACCCTCGACCGCGACGTTTCCGCGCCTCCCTTCCCCCTCGACGGTTCCCAGCGGGCTGCCCTCGAGCTGGCCGACGGGGTCTCCGCCGCGCTCATCGGCGCCCCGGGCACCGGGAAGACCACGACCCTCATCGAGCTCCTCGCCGAACGCGTCCTCGAGCGCGGGTATGCGCCGGGGGAGGTCCTCCTGCTCGTGCCGACCCGGGCGGGCGCCACCGTGCTGCGTGACCGGCTTGCGCTCCGCCTCGGCGTCCCGACCAACGGCCCGCTCGCCCGCACGGCGAACTCCGTCGCGTTCGAACTCGTGCGCGGAGCAGAAGCCGCGGCCGGCGGACCGGCGCCGACGCTGCTCACCGGTGGCGAGCAGGACCAGATCATCGCCGAACTCCTCCAGGGCGACCTTGACGACGGCAACCCCGTCGATGGCAGCGGCGACTTCGGCGGCGTGCGCGACCGTGACGGGGTCCGTGACGGCGACGGGGCGGGTCCGTCCGGCCCGGCCTGGCCGCCCACCCTCGACGCGGGCGTGCGCCGGCTGCGCGGGTTCCGCACCGAACTGCGCAACCTGATGATGCGGGCCGTGGAATACGGGATCACCCCCACCCGCCTCGCCGAGCTCGGTGCAGCGACCGACCGCCCGGAATGGATCGCGGCTGCCCGGTTCATCCGCGGCTACGACGAGGTCAAAGACCAGAGCCGGCCCGGCCAGTACGATTCCACCGAGCTCGCCGGCTTCGCCGCGGCCGTCGTCGCCGCAGCGGCTCCCGGGTCCGCGGGAGCCGCGACCCTCGGCACCCTTGCAGGCCTCCGCCTCATCGTCGTCGACGACGCCCAGGAACTGAACAGGGCCACCCTCACCCTGCTCGCCCAGTTCGCGGCGCGCGGCGTCGCGATCGTGGCGGCAGGCGACCCCGACATCACGACCGGCTCGTTCAACGGCGCCCACGCGGATGCCCTCGGCAGGCTCGCCGACTACCTCGCTCCGGGCGCACCACGCGTCACGACCCTCGTGCTCGACACCGTCTACCGGCATGGACCCGCCATCCGGGGCGTCGTGCGGGAGATCACCCACCGGATCGGGACCGCGTCCGCGGGCACCCAACGCCGGGCCGGGAGCGTCGAGTCCCCGTCCGACGTGCCCTCAGTCGAGTCCGGCACCGTCGAGCCCGCCGCCGTCGAGCCCGCCGCCTTCGAGCCCGGCGCCGTCGATACCGGTGCCGCGGCGTCCGGCAGCGAGGGAGCCGGCACCGAAGCATCCGCCGCCTCTGTCGAAACCCTCCTCGCGGCGAGCCCCGCCGACCAGCTCGCGCTCATCGCCGGGCGGCTGAGGGAACGGCATGTGCTCGACGGAGTGCCGTGGGGCCGCATGGCCGTGGTCGCGCGGAGCGGTTCGGCCATCCCGGCACTCGCCCGCGGCCTCGCGGCCCTCGAGGTGCCCACCCAGGTGCCCTCAGCGCAGACCGCCCTCCGCGACGAATGGGCGGTGCGTGCGTTCATCCTCGCCCTCGACGTCACTCTCGGCCGCCGTCCCCTCGACGCCGAAGCGGCGACCGAACTCCTGCGCGGCCCCCTCGGTGGCCTCGACCCGATCACCCTGCGGCGCCTCCGCGCGGCGCTGCGCCAACAGGAACTCGGCCAACAGGAACTCGGCAAACAGGAGCCCGGCGAGCCGGCAACCGGCGCGACCCCGAGCGCCGCCCGTACCCGCAGTGCCGACGAGCTTCTCGCCGCCGTGTTCGCGACGCCGTCGCTGTTGTCGGCGATCGACAACCGCACCGCCCGCCGCGCGGCGAGTTGCGCGGAGAGCCTGCTCGCCGCATCCGTCGAATACGAGGCGGGGGCCACCATCGAGGAACTGCTCTGGGGCCTCTGGCAGCGCAGCGGCCTCGCCAGGGAATGGCTCGAGCAGTCCACCGGAATCGGCATCATCGCCGACGAGGCCAACCACAACCTCGACGCCGTCGTAGCCCTGTTCTCCGCAGCGCAACGCTACGTCGAACGCACCCCGGCGGCCCCGCCGGTGCTCTTCCTCGAACACCTCGTCGACACCGACGTCCCAGAGGACACCCTCGCCCCCCGCGCCCTCGGGGACGCCGTCACCGTCTCGACCCCGAACGGGCTGATCGGCCGCGAGTTCGACCTCGTCGTGATCGCGAACGTGCAGCAGAACGTCTGGCCGGACCTGCGCATCCGCGGCTCGCTGCTCGGTTCGGGCGATCTCGCCGCCCTCGCTTCCGGACGCGACCCCCGAGGCGGCGACGCGCGCACCGAGGTCCTGCACGACGAGCTGCGCATGTTCGCCCAGGCCGCGAGCCGGGCCCGGAGCGAACTCCTCGTCACGGCCGTCGACAACGAGGAGAACGAACCGTCGGTGTTCCTCAAGCTGCTGCCGCGGCCGACCCCGCCGGCCGGGGCTGACGGCACCGATCCCGCCGGGCGCTACCCGGTGTCACTCCGCGGTCTCGTCGGCCGGTTGCGCCGCGACCTCACCAGGGGCGTCGCGGCGGGCGCCCTGTCCGAACACCCCGAACGATCGGAGCGCGCAACGGATGCCGCGGCAACCCTCGCGAGGCTCGCCGCGGCAGCCGTGCCCGGTGCTGACCCCGGCCAGTGGTACGGCCTCGCGGGCCCCAGCACGCTGCAGCCCCTCAACGACCCGACGGCCGGTGACGAGCCGGTGCGGGTCTCCCCGTCGAAGATGGCCGCTGTCGAGACCTGCCCGCTGCACTGGGCGATCGGCCGGCTCGGAGGCGGCAGCTCGAACACGGCCGCGAACCTAGGCACGATCATCCACGCAGTCATGGAGGAGTCGACCGACCGCCAGCCAGAAGCACTGTGGCAGGCGGTCGACGAGCGCTGGGGCGAGCTCCGCTTCGACGCGGAGTGGCAGTCCGAGGTGCAGCGCGCCGACGCGCGCGTCCTCACCGACCGGCTCGCCTCCTACCTGCTCGACTTCGAACACGCCGGCGGTGAACTCCTGAGCGCCGAGGGCAGCTTCGGGTTCGACGTCGACGGAGCGTGGCTCACCGGCACCGTCGACCGGGTCGAACGCCTCGCCGACGGCAGCGCCGTCATCGTCGATCTCAAGACCGGGCGCGGAGACCCCGTGAGCGACGCGGGCGTGGCGGAACACCCGCAGCTCGGCGCCTACCAGCTCGCCTTCCAGGAAGGCCAGATCGAGGGCGTCCCCGCCGGGACCCCCCTCGCGGGAGCCCGCCTCGTGATCGTCTCCTCCGGCACAGCCAGGCAGAACTACCGCAACCCCACCCAGACCACCTTCACCGCGGAACAGCTCCTCGCCTTCCGCACCAGGGTGGGTGCCGACGCGGCGCTGATGGGCGGGGCGACCTTCGTCGCCGAGCTCGCCACACACTGCCTCGATCCGCGCTCGCACGGGGCCTGCCGCATCCACATCATCGGGCAGGTCAGCTCGTGAGCCAGAACGGAACGCCCGTGCCGCACGACCCGCATCGTCCGCAGAACCCGGTCAGCGCCCTCGAGATCGCCGGCACGCTCGGCATGTTCCCGCCCACCCCGGAACAGCAGGCGGTGATCGAGGCCCCGCTCGCGCCGACCCTCGTCGTGGCCGGAGCCGGCAGCGGCAAGACCGAGACCATGGCCAACCGGGTGCTCTGGCTGCTCGCCAACGGCCTCGCCCGCCCAGACCAGGTCCTCGGCCTCACCTTCACCCGCAAGGCGGCCGGCGAACTCGCCGAGCGCATCGGCGACCGCATCGCGCAGCTCGACGCCAACGGACTGCTGCCCGCGCCGACTCCGGCCGCGGGCGCAGAGACCACCGGCGAGCTCGTCGACTCCGGCCTGTTCAACACCCCGACCGTGTCGACGTACAACTCCTTCGCGAGCCGTCTCTTCACAGACAACGCCCTCCTGCTCGGCCGCGAACCCGAGTCCGTCCTGCTCACCGAGACGAGCGCGTGGCTGCTCGCCCGCCGTGTCGTGATCGAACACGGCGACCACAGGCTCGTGCCCTGGGGCAAGAGCCTCGACGCCGTGACGGATGCCGTGCTCCGGTTCAGCCGCCTGCTCGCCGAGAACCCGCCTCCCCTTACAACGGGCCTGGCAACGACCGGCCTGTCAACGACCGGCCCGGCAGGCGCCCCCGGCCGCGCCGGGCACGATCTCGCCGGCCTCGCCGCCGGCTTCGCCTACCTCGAAGACCTTCCATACGGCAACCCGCGCAAGAAGGTCCCGTACACCTCCGTCGTCGACTCACTCGCCGCGGTCGGGCCGCTGCCCGTGCTCGCCGAACTCGCCGACTGGTACGACCGGGAGAAGCGCCGGCTCGGCCTGATCGAATTCTCCGACCAGGTCGCCCTCGCCCTGCAGGTGAGCCAGCGGGTTCCGCGGGTCGTCGCGGGGTACCGCGAACAGTACCGGGTGGTGCTGCTCGACGAGTACCAGGACACCTCCGTGCTCCAGACCGAACTCCTGCACACCCTCTTCGCCAGGCATCCGGTGATGGCCGTCGGCGACCCGCACCAGTCCATCTACGGCTGGCGCGGTGCGAGCTCCGCGAACCTGCTCGCCTTCTCCGCCGACTTCGACCCCGACGCCCGCTCGGAACGCCGGGTCACCCCGTCCATGTCGCTCTCCTTCACCTGGCGCAACCCCCGGTCGGTCCTCGACGCCGCGAACACGCTCGTCGCCCCGCTCAGCGAGGCCCTGCGCCGCCGGACGGACGGCATCCAGGTCGAGACGCTCAAGGTGCCGGACGGCACCCGGCCCGGCGCTGTCTCCGCACAGCTCGCCGAGACGGCCACCGACGAGGCCCAGGCCGTCGCCAGCTGGTTCGCCGCCCGGCTCGGCGCCGGCAGCGACAAGTCCGGCGCCATCCTCTTCCGCGCCCGGCGCGACATGGACTTCTTCGCCGGGGTCCTCCGCGCGAACGGCGTCCGCGCCCACGTGCTCGGCCTCGGCGGGCTGCTCTCCACCCCGGAAGTCACCGACGTCGTCAGCGTGCTCAGGGTCGTGCACGATCCCTCGGCGGGAAGCGAACTCGTCCGGTTGCTGAGTGGTGCCCGGTTCCAGGTCGGCCCGCGCGACCTGCAGCACCTCGCGGCCGTCTCGCGCTGGCTCGCCGCCCACGACTGGGCGCAGAAGGCCGTCAGCCGGGAGCTCACGGAGAAGCTCCGTGCGTCCGTCGCCGACGACGAGGGGGCCTCCCTCGTCGACGCCCTCGACTTCGCCGCGGCGGCGCCGCCCGGTCACGGCCAGCTCGCCGGCTTCACCGACACCGGCCGTGAGCGGCTGCGCGCAGCAGGCAAGCTGCTGGCCTGGTTGCGCTCGCGGGCCGGTCTTCCGCTGCTCGACTTCGTGCGCCTCGTCGAACAGGAGCTCCTCCTCGAGGTCGAACTCGTCGCGAACGAGAACAACAGCCTCGGCCTCGCGAACCTCTACGCCTTCCACGACACCATCTCCGACTTCCTCGCGAGTGACGAGCTCGGCACCGCCGCGAGCTTCCTGCGCTGGCTCGGCCGGGCCGAACTCGCCGACGACAGGGGACCGCGCGCCGAGGTGGCCGAACAGGGCACCGTGCAACTCCTCACCATCCATGGCGCGAAGGGCCTCGAGTGGGACTACGTCGCGATCCCGAACCTCACAGACAAGAGCCTGCCGGCCCCCGCGCGCGAGGTCACCGGCTGGATCCGCTTCGGCGAGCTGCCGTACCCGTTCCGCGGCGACCACGCCGAACTGCCCCAGCTCGACTGGACCGGCCACGACAGCCAGCTGTCCTACGACCTCGCCTTCCAGGCGTACAAGGCGGACCTCGCCGGCCGCCACGACGACGAGGAACGCCGGCTGATCTACGTCGCCACCACCCGGGCCAGGCACGAACTCCTGCTGACCGGTTCGTTCTGGGGCTCTGGCTCGACCGTGCGCACCCCGAGCCGCTACCTCGTCGAGCTCGCGGAGGCCGGCCTCATCGACCCCCTGCCAGAGGAAAGCGCCAACGCCGAGAAACCGGCCCCGGAGGACGGCCTCACGCCGGTCTGGCCCTTCGACCCGCTCGGCACCCGCCGGGCCGTCGTCGAAGCGGCCGCTTCCGGGGTGCGCGCCGCAGCGAACGATCCGGACGCCCTGGCCCGCGAGACACGCTGGTCCCACGTCGTGACCCTGCTGCTCGAGGAACGCGCCCTCCGCCTGGGCGCAGGCACGGTCGCACCGCTGCCCGCCCGCATCCCCGCCTCGCGGTTCAAGGACTACGTCGACGATCCCGCCGGGGTCGCCGCACAGGTGCGCCGCCCCATGCCCGAGCGGCCGTACCGGGCCACCCGGCTCGGCACCCTCTTCCACTCCTGGGTCGAGCGACGGGCCGGCGGCCTCCTCGGCGGCGACCGGATCGACGCCGGGCTCTTCGAAGCAGACACCGACACGGATGCCGATGCCTTCGAACTCGACCTCGACCAGAACCAGCCGCTCGAGCAGGCCCAGCTCGAACGCCTCCAGGCGACCTTCGAACGGTCGCCCTGGGCCGGCCTCAAACCGGAGGAGGTCGAAATCGAGATCCATTACGTGCTCGCCGGCCAGGTCTTCATCTGCAAGCTCGACGCGGTGTACCGCACAGGGACGGGCTACCAGGTCGTGGACTGGAAGACGGGCCGGGCGCCGAAGAACGCAGCGGACCTCGAACTCAAGCAGACGCAGCTCGCGCTCTACCGCCTCGCGTACGCGAGCTGGAAGGGGATCGACCCTGACGAGGTCGACGCGGTGTTCTATTTCGTCGCCGACGACACCGTGGTCGCCCCCGAGCGGCTCTACTCCGAGGCGGACCTCGTGGCGGCGTGGTCCTCGGTCGTGTCCCGCACCTCGGCGCCGGTGCCGGTGTCCGTGCCGTCGCCCACGACGTCGATCGCGCCGGTGGTGTCCGGTTCGTCGGCGAACTCGCCGGTCTCGAAGTCGGACAGCGTGTAGGCATCCGTGTGCATCGCGGCGGCCGGCGCGCGCTTCACCGCGGCGTACGGGGTCGCGGCGAGCAGGCTCTCGACCTCGGACACGTTCAGGATCGGGCCGGTCTTCGGGGACAGCGGGTGCGAGGTCGCGTGGTGCACGTTCTCGACGAGCCCGTCGAGCATCGCGACGGCGTCATCGACGATTCCCTGGTTGCGGGTGTCGGTGCCGTGCAGCAGCCAGCGTGCGAGCTCGAGCTCTGCGTAGAGCATCGCCCGCTGCGTGATGCGCGGGTCGTTGCCCTGGCGCACGCCGCCGTAGGACGCGATCGCCGCTTCGCCGGCGGCTCCCCGGGAGGCGAGCAGCCAGTTCAGGTCCCTGGCCGGGTCGCCGACGCTCAGCGCCGCCCAGCCGAGCACGGCCGTCACGGAATCCTCGCCGATCAGGAAGGACTCCGCGGACAGTGAACCGTGGATGACGCAGGGCAGGAACTGCCAGAGCGCGTCGTCGTCGGTCGCGAGCTCCCAGCGGCGGAGCAGGGCCGCAGGGAGGTACCCCGTCGCCTCGGTGCGGCCGATCAGGTCGATCACCTCGGTGCGGCAGTCCTGGGCGCTGCGTTGTGTGAGCCCGGCATCGCTCACCACCGCGGTCGGCAGGCCGTGGATGGCCGCGATGGCCCGGCCGATCGACCCGGAGACCCCGGCATGTCCGGTGAGGGCGTCCGCGTCGAAGGTGTCGCCGGGCAGGAACTCGTAGACGACGGCGCGCGTCCCGCTGAGCGGGGCCTGCCCGACGAACTGCGGAACGTCGAACGGCAGGCGGCTGCGATTGCCGACGGTCAGGGCGCGGAGCGCGACGAGGTCGGCGGACTGCTCGGTCTCCGCGGCCTGGGAAAGCGGCACCCGGATGATCAGGGAGCGTCCGTCGCGGTCCAGCAGGACAGCGGAATCGTATGCTCCGGGCGCGCCGGAGGAGCGCCCGCTGGAGCCATGGCTGCGGGCCTGGACGACGTCGAGACCGGGCACGGCTGAAGTGGCGAGCGCGGCTAGAGTGAGATGGGATCTGGCCATGCCTACTAGGTTAGGTCGACTTCCCCTCGGTGTGGTCGTTCGCCACGCCTCCACATAACTTCGGCAGTCACGCCAGAGTCCGAAGGGTCTTCATGCCGTTCACGTTCACCTCCCAACTGCCGCTGTCCCGCCACGCCGTCGACAGGGACCACCTCACCCGGGCCATACCCGGACTCTTCGACGAGCTCCGGGCGGATGCCGCCACGCGCGTCCTCCCGCTCTGGCGCGGGTCCACCCTCCTGGCGGGAACGCCGGGTGCGGCCCCCGCAGGCACCCACGAGCTCGCCGCAACCGATACCGGAAGCCGCCGGCCCCGGCTGCGCCTGTTCCCGCCCGCCCTCGTCGCGCAGACCCCGATCGAGCTCTACCTCGGCAGGTCCCTCGCCGACGAGGGCGCGGAACCCGCGGGCACCCGCCTGGTCGCCGTTATCCTCGACGACGGCGCGGCCGCGACCCTCGAACCGGACGAGTCCCTCTGGGTGCCGCTCCGCACTGTCGCGAGCGCCCTCTCCGACCGCGACGCCGGCCTCTTCACCGAAGCGCTCGCGCTCGCGAACTGGCACGCCTCGCACGCGCACTGCCCGCGCTGCGGCGCCGCAACCGAGGTCGAGGGCGGCGGCTGGAGCCGCCGGTGCCCCGTGGACGGCAGCCAGGTGTTCCCCCGAACGGACCCCGCCGTGATCGTGCTGATCACCGATGCCGACGAGCGCATCCTGCTCGGGTCGAACGCCCTGTGGGAGAACAACCGCTATTCCCTGCTCGCGGGCTTCGTCGAACCGGGGGAGTCCCTCGAGGCGGCCGTCATCCGCGAGATGTTCGAGGAGTCCGGCCTCCGCGTCACCGACCCGGTCTACCTCGGCTCCCAGCCGTGGCCGTTCCCCGCCTCGATCATGTTCGGCTTCACCGCGCGCCTCGCCGACGGCCAGCAG
Organism: Cryobacterium sp. MDB2-A-1; assembly: GCF_004402675.1. Lineage (NCBI taxonomy): Bacteria > Bacillati > Actinomycetota > Actinomycetes > Micrococcales > Microbacteriaceae > Cryobacterium > Cryobacterium sp. MDB2-A-1. Next base: position 99,683 of record NZ_SOFK01000011.1, read on the forward strand.
CCGGACGGTGTCCTGCCTGACGGTGACGAGATCCTCGACCTGCGCTGGTTCAGCCGCTCCGAACTGGCCGCGGCCGGCGACAGCATCATCCTGCCCGGCCGCTCCTCGATCGCACGCGCGATCATCGAGCAGTGGTACGGCGGACCGATCGACTTCGGCCCCGACCTGGTCGCCGGATGGCGCTGACCCCCGAGACGCTTCTGGCCGGCCTCGACGACCAGCAGCGCATCGCCGCGGAGGCCCTCGTCGGGCCGGTGTGCATGCTCGCGGGCGCAGGCACCGGCAAGACCCGCGCGATCACCCACCGGATCGCCTACGGGGTGATGACCGGCGCGTACGCCCCGAACCGGGTGATGGCGCTCACCTTCACCTCGCGGGCCGCCGCGGAACTCCGGGGCCGGCTGCGCCAACTCGGCGCCGGCGGCGTCGCGGCACGCACCTTCCACGCCGCAGCGCTCTCCCAGCTCAACTACTTCTGGCCGCACGTCGTCGGCGGCCAGGCGCCGCGCATCCTCGACGGAAAGGGCCGGTTGCTCGGCCACGCCGCCGAACAGCTCAAACTCCGGCTCGACACCGCGACCCTGCGCGACCTCGCCGCCGAGGTCGAGTGGCGCAAGACCACCGGGCTCAGCATCGAGGACTACGCCGCCGGCATCGCCAGGCGCAGCCTGCCCGGCCGGCTCGACGCCGACCAGGTCGTGGCGATGCACGAACGCTACGAGCGGCTGAAGGATGAGCGTAAGCAGATCGACTTCGAGGATGTCCTGCTCGCGATGGCCGGGATGATCGAGTCCGAACCCTCCGTCGCCCTGCAGGTGCGCGAGCAGTACCGGTTCTTCGTCGTCGACGAGTATCAGGACGTGTCGCCGTTGCAGCACGACCTGCTCGCCCTCTGGGTCGGGCCTCGCAGGGACCTGTGCGTGGTCGGCGACGCCAGCCAGACCATCTATTCCTTCGCGGGCGCCCGCAGCGACTACCTTCTCGACTTCCCCAAGCGCTGGGAGGATGCGACGGTCGTGCGCCTCGAACAGAACTACCGGTCGACGGGGGCGATCGTCACGACCGCGAACCAGCTGATGCGCGGCCGCACCGGGGCGCTCACCCTGCGCGCGCACTCGGCGGAGCCGGGGGTCGAACCGAGCGTGCACGAGTACGCGAACGACCTCGCGGAGGCACGCGGGGTCGCCCAGCAGATCCTCGAACTGATCGAATCCGGCATCCGGCCGGAAGACATCGCCGTGCTCTACCGGGTCAACGTGCAAGCCGCGGCGCTCGAGACCGCGCTCGGCGACCTGTCCATCAGCTACCAGATCCGTGGATCGAAGCGGTTCTTCGACCTCACCGAGGTCAAGCAGGCCGTGATGCAGCTGCGAGCGGCATCCGTTTCGATCGTGGGCGAGCCGCTGTTCAAGTCGGCCAGCGACGTGCTGCGCTCGCTCGGCTGGAGCCAGACAGCGCCGGAGGCCGCCGGTGCGGTGCGGGACCGCTGGGAATCGCTCAACGCCATCATGGGGCTCGTCGACCAGGCCGCGCCCGGAACGACGTTCCGCCAGTTCACCGACGAACTGATGGAGCGGCAGGCAGGCCAGCACGAACCGACCGTCTCGGCGGTGACCCTCGCGACGCTGCACTCGGCCAAGGGCCTCGAATGGGACGCCGTCTTCGTGGTGGGGCTGTCAGAGGGGCTCGTCCCGATCAGCTACGCGGGTACCTTCGAGCAGATCGACGAGGAACGCCGGCTGCTCTACGTCGGCATCACCAGGGCACGCCGGCGACTCGCCCTGAGCTGGTCCGCGTCCGGGCACCAGCAACGGGCACCGAGGGAACGATCGCGGTTCCTGACAGAGCTCGGCATGCGCAACGCTCGTGCGGCCGGTGGACGCGGCGCGTGATCCTTCCGCTCGCGGCGTCGATCGACAGGGAGACGCCCGCGAGCGCCGAGTGACCGGACAGCACCCGATCCTGCACGATCCCCGCAACCCGGACAGCGACCTCGAGGCCACGACGCGCTGACTCCGTCGGCGCAGGCCGGTGGGCCAGCTGGCTCGCCATCGCGGGCCAGGCCGGGTCGGCGTCGACCCTGGCCTGCTCGAGGCAGAACAGGCACGGGCCCAGCCCCGGCTCCACGAGCGGGCCGATCCGCACCTTCCGGTCTCCGAACACGACCGGCAGGTGCGGCACGTCGCGGTTCAGCCAGCGCCGGTAGCGTGCCGGCTCGATCGCGAACCGGCCGATGATCACCGCGAGGTCCGTGTCCGCGGGAGCGGCGGCATCCGCGCCGGTGCGGCTCGCGGTGCTGAAACGGATGCCGGTGCCGTAGCCGGAATCGTCGGCGACCCGTGCGCTTCCGCCGACACCGTCGTCGAGTTCGTGGGTGTCGAGCCCGAGGTCGTCGAGGAAGGAACGGAGCCGCGCGGCCGTCGTGCCGCGCCCGTCGACGGACACCCAGTGCCGGAGCGCCGGCGTCGAGGACTCCGGCCCGAGGTCGTCGAGCAGGACCGGGCGGAGCGAGGCGAGGAGGGCGGAGACGGATTCGGCAGTCGCCCCGCCCGTGCGGCCGAGCATGACGGCGCCGCTGCGGGGCACCCCGGACCGGAGCGCGTCGATGACGCGTTCGAGGCCGGGGCCGGGCACGCGGAGGCGGAGCGCCGGGTGGTCGACGCCGAGCTGGATGGTGTCCGGCGAGCGCCAGACGAGCGGATACCGGGGGTCGAGTCGAAGAGTCATGCGCCGATCCTGCCGGATTCGCATCGAGCGCGAGCGATTCATCCACAGGCCCGGCAGGCTCCCAGCCTCAGCGCCGGCATTCGCCCTAGGCTCTGACCATGACTGCCAGACGAGCACTCGTGACCGGGGCGACCGGCTACATCGGCGGGCGGCTGGTTCCGCTCCTCCTCGACGCCGGATTCGAGGTGACCGTGCTCGTGCGCTCGCCGCAGAAGCTCACCGACGTCCCCTGGCGGGACCGGGTGGACATCCGGGTCGGCGACCTCGCAGACGCCGACGCCGTGGACGCGGCGTGCGCCGGGATCGACGTCGTCTACTACCTCGTGCACGCGATGGGCAGTTCGGGCGACTTCGAGCAGGCCGAGGCACGGGCCGCCCGCACGGTGGCGTCGGCAGCTGCGGCGGCCGGCGTGTCGCGGATCGTCTACCTCGGCGGGCTGCACCCGGACACCGAGACCCTCTCCCGGCACCTGCGCTCCCGGGCCGAGGTCGGACGGATCCTGCTGGCCTCCGGCGTGCCGACCGCCGCCCTGCAGGCCGGCGTCGTGATCGGCAGCGGCTCGACGTCCTTCGAGATGATCCGGCACCTGACCGACGTGCTGCCGTACATGCCCGCACCGAAATGGGTACGCAACAAGATCCAGCCGATCGCCGTGCGCGACGTGCTCTACTACCTCGTCGCCGCGGCGGACCTGCCCGACTCCGTCAACCGAACCTTCGATATCGGCGGTCCCGACGTGCTCCGCTACGGGCAGATGATGAACGGCTACGCCCTCGAGGCGGGACTTCGCCAGCGCCCGATCGCCTCATTGCCGGTGCTGACCCCGTGGCTCGCCTCGCAGTGGGTCAACCTCGTCACCCCGATCCCGCGCAACCTCGCCGTGCCGATCATCGCCTCCCTGCAGAACGACTGCGTGATGGGCGAACACGACATCGACGGGTACATCCCCGTCCCCGACGGCGGTCTCACCGGGTACCGCACGGCCGTGCGGCTCGCGCTCGGGCGGATGCGCGACGGCGACGTCGAGACCAGCTGGCGGAACGCCTCGATCGAGGGGGCGAGCAGCAACCCGCTGCCGAGCGACCCGGAGTGGGCGGGGCACCTCGTCTACACCGACGTTCGTACGAAGCACACCCCCGCGGCGCCCGCCGAACTGTGGCGCATCATCGAGGGCATCGGCGGCGACAACGGCTGGTACTCATTCCCTCTCGCCTGGGCCGTGCGCGGCTGGGCGGACAAGCTCGTCGGCGGCGTCGGGCTCCGCCGTGGCCGGCGCGACGCGGAACGGCTGCACACCGGCGACGTGCTCGACTTCTGGCGGGTGGAGAGCCTCGAGCGCGGGCGTTTCCTCCGGCTCCGTGCCGAGATGCGGGTTCCCGGGCTGGCCTGGCTCGAGATGACCGCCGAACCGGCCGCGGACGGTGGCTCCGTCTACCGGCAGCGTGCCGTGTTCTTCCCACGCGGCCTCGGCGGCCGGCTCTACTGGTTCTCGATCCTGCCGTTCCACGGGATCATCTTCAGCGGGATGGCCAACCGCATCACGGCCACGGCCGAAGCGACGTCTGCGCCCCAGCCCGCTCGCTAGAGTGGGGGCATGCGCCGATTGGCTCGATCCCTGTTCGTCACCATCCTGGGCGCGTTCGCCCTCCTCACCCTGTCGGTGCCCGCGGCGGCCGTCGCGGCCGCGCCCCTGGGGCAGCCCGCCGTCTCCGTGCCCGGCGGCGTCGACGACTTCAGCTTCGACTCGATGCACTCCGACTTCGTGCTCAGCCGGTCAGCGGACGGGCACTCCGCGTTGACGACGACGGAGACCATCGTCGCCCGGTTCCCGGACTTCGATCAGAACCACGGCATCCGTCGGTCGATCCCGAGCCACTACGACGGGCATCCGACCGGGATCGACCTTGTGAGCGTCACCGACGAGAACGGTGCCCCGCGGCCGAGCGACACGAGCGAGAGCGACGCCGGCGACTTCTTCATCGTGACGAGCGCAGCCGACGGCTACGTGCACGGCGCGCAGACCTATGTGATCACATACACGCAGCGTGACGTGACCCTCGTTCCGACGGATGCGCAGGATGAGGAGTTCTACTGGGAGGTCAACGGAACCGGCTGGGCCCAGCCCTTCGGCTCCGTCTCCGCGACGCTCACGGTCGACCCTGAGCTCACCGGCCGGCTGACCGGCCAGGCCAGGTGCCTCCAGGGATCGACGAATTCCTCGGCCGACTGCTCCGAGATCAGCACGGATTCGAGTGCGGCGGTGACGACCGGAACCCGGATCAGCGCGAGCAGCGGCAGCCTTGCCGCCCATGAGGGACTCACCCTGGTCGTCGGCTTCACCCCGGGTACCTTCGTGCCGAGGGACAACTCGTTCTTCGCGAGCCCGATCCCCGCCGTCGGCCTCGCCGGTGCCGTGCTCGCGCTCGTCTGCGCCGCCCTCGCGATCGCCCTGCGGGCGACCCGCTGGCGCAATGCGCCCGGCCGGCCCACGATCATCGCCGAATACCTGCCGCCGAAGGGTGTCAACCTGCTCCAGGCCGGCGAGGTGACCCGCACGTCCACGAAGGCCATCACCGCCCAGTTCCTGCAGTTCGCCGTGCGCGGCAACGTGCGGGTGCTCGAAGGCTCCGGGCCCAAGCACTACCTGCTCGAGCTGCGGGACACCCGGGGCGTCGACGCGACGGAGCTCTCCATGCTCGGCCACCTCTTTCCCGGGCTGAAGCCGGGCACCCAGCGCGACCTCAAGAAGAAGAGCACCAGCCTCACCACCGCGCTTCAGGGCGAACTGCGGGCGACCCGCCGGGCGGCGATCCCCGCCGGTTTCCGTGAGAAGAAGGGCGGGTCCCTGCGTTCCGCGCTGCTCGGCCTCTCCGTTGTCGGCGGCCTCGTCGCCGTTCTCGGCGGCGTCGTCGGTCTCGCGCTCGAGATCGGCGGGGCGTGGCCGTTCCTCGTCCTCCTCGCCGGGCTGATCGGCGCCATCACGACCGTGTCACTCGCGTCGAGCATCCGCCCGCTCACCGCAGCAGGGGCGGAACTGCGCGATTACCTCGAAGGAGTCAGGTTGTACATCGGAGTCGCCGAGACCGACAGGTTGCGGGTGCTGCAGAGCCCCCAGGGCGCCCTGCGCTCGCCGTACCGCCCGGAGCCGGGGAGCCCGGAAATGATGGTCGACCCCGGGCAGCCGTTGCAGGTCCTCAAGCTCTATGAGCGCCTGTTGCCGTTCGCCGTGCTGTTCGGGCAGGAGAAGGACTGGTCGGCCGTGCTCGGTGAGTACTACGCGCAGAGCCGGTCCCAGCCGGACTGGTACTACGGCACCGGTGCGTTCAACGCCGGGTTCTTCGCGGCGAGCCTGAGCGGCTTCGCGAGCTCGACGACGTCGGCGTGGTCGGGCACCGCGTCCAGCTCCTCGAGTTCCGGGTTCGGCGGCGGCGGGTCCGTCGGCGGCGGAGGCGGCGGCGGCGGGGGAGGGGGCGTCTGATGGGCACCCCGGTCGCACCCACCTTTTCCCGGGCAGCTCTCGCGCCCGGCCTGCTCGGCGCCATCGCCCTGCTTGCCGGTCTCGCCCTGATCGACGCCGACAGTTTCATCATCATCCGGTACACCGTCAGCATCCTCGCCCTCATCCTCTGCGTCTTCGCCGTGCAGGGGAAGGCCTGGTGGTGGCTCATCGGCCTCGCCCCCATCGCCGTGCTGTGGAACCCGATCTTCGTGATCGGGTTGGACGGGCAAGGCTGGGTGGCCGCACAGTATGTCGCGGCGCTGCTCTTCATCGTCGTCGGGGTGCGCGTCAAGGTCCCCGTGCACTGAGCGTCGTGCGGGGTGTGTCATCGGGCGGATGCGCGGGCGTAGACTACAGGTGCGTCGAAACCCGGTCGTCGTCTCGACCTCCCCGGTGTAGTACCGAAGCGGTCTGCAGCACAATCGTTTCGTTGGCTCGGCCCGGTTCTTTCGATTGATCGCTCTGGTGTCCACGGATGCCGCACGACGTCGCGCGTGGATCACGCTGCCACAGCCGCTGTGAAGTTGGAGAAGAATGGCATACACCCGCCACCAGGCCCCAGGCTCGAACAACCATGCCCCGGCCGGAGGCCGCGCCAGGCAGCGCGCACGCTCGAGGGACGACGACGCCCCGATCATCCCGATCCTCGCCCGCAAGGTGCGCGAGGTCGAAGCCAAGGCCCAGTCGGGCACCAAGCTCGGGCCGACGAACCGCACGAAGTACCAGGTCATCGCGCTCCTGATGCGCGAGGAACGCGCCAGGGTCAAGGGCGACCGCGAACTGACCGACGCGAACAGGGCAGAGCTGCTCAAACGCCTCGACGGCATCGCGCAGATCCTCGCGAAGACCGCGGCCCGCGACACGAGCCTGATCACCCTCCTCGAACCCGACGCCGGAGTGTCGACCGTCGCACAGCGCTTCCGCCGCGACTGGCTCCTCGAATCCGGGGCGGACCTGAGCCCGGACGAACTGATCATCACCCGCGAGCCCGAGGTCAAGCCCGATGAGCCGGAGAACCAGGTCGTCCCGCAGTCCGTGCGGGCGCGCCAGCTCGCGAACCCCTTCCTCGCCCCCGATTTCAGCGCCGTCCAGGCCGCTCCCGTCATCTCCGGGCGCCGCCTCGCCAACTGGGAACTGATCGGCCCGCTCTTCAAGTCCTTCGAATACGGCTCAGGCGGCCAGGCCGCGAGCATGGACCTGCCGGAGGCGCCCGTCATCGACCGGCTCTCCCCGCCCGGCATGGAACTCATGCGGCACCAGTCCCGCTTCATCGAGAGCGCACGGCTCGGCCATCGCAGTTACCTGCTCGCCGATGAGCCTGGTCTCGGCAAGACCGCGCAGAGCCTGCTCGCGGCATCCGTCGCCGGCGCGTACCCGCTGCTCGCCATCGTGCCCAACGTCGTCAAGATGAACTGGGTGCGCGAGGTCGAGATGTGGACGCCGCAGCGCCGGGCGACCGTCATCCACGGCGACGGCGACACCCTCGACGCCTTCGCCGACGTCGTCATCGTGAACTACGACGTGCTCGACCGGCACAGGGCCTGGCTCGGTACCCTCGGCTTCAAGGGCATGGTCGTCGATGAGGCGCACTTCATCAAGAACCTGCAGTCGCAGCGCTCCCGCCACGTACTCGCCCTCGCCGAGCAGATCCGCCGCCGCACCCCCGGCGGCAACCCGCTGCTGATGGCCCTGACCGGCACCCCCCTGATCAACGACGTCGACGACTTCCGCGCCATCTGGCAGTTCCTCGGCTGGATCGACGGCGACAAGCCGACTGCGAAGCTGATGGCCCGGCTCGAGGCCACCGGCCTCACCCCGGCGGATGCCGGTTTCTACTCCGAAGCCAGGGCCGCGGTCATCGACATGGGTATCGTGCGCCGCCGCAAGGTCGACGTCGCGACGGACCTGCCCGCCAAGCGCATCGCCGACCTGCCGGTCGAGCTCGACGACGACCTCGGGCGCTCGATCCGCCAGGCCGAACGGGAACTCGCAGCCCGTCTCGTCACCCGGTACCACGGCCTCGTGTCCGCGCGCCATCCCGGCCGCACGGCGCCCAGCCTCGACGGAGCCCAGCGGGCCGCATTCATCCGCGCGGTCGCCCACGCGGAGCTCGAGGAGTCCAAGGGCCAGACGACGGGCGAGAACGTGTTCACCATGGTGCGCAAGATCGGCCAGGCCAAGGCCGGGCTCGCCGCTGACTACGCCGTGCAGCTCGCGCACTCGGTCGGCAAGGTCGTGTTCTTCGCCAAGCACATCGACGTCATGGACACCGCTGAGCAGATTTTCGCCAAGCGCGGCATGCGCTCCGTCTCCCTCAGGGGCGATCAGACCGCGCTCGCCCGCCAGGCCGCGATCGACTCGTTCAACAACGACCCGGGTGTCGCCGTCGTCGTCTGCTCGCTCAGCGCCGCCGGCGTCGGGGTCAACCTGCAGGCGGCCTCGAACGTCGTGCTCGCCGAGCTCAGCTGGACGGCCGCGGAGCAGACCCAGGCCATCGACCGGGTGCACCGCATCGGCCAGTCGGAACCGGTCACCGCGTGGCGGATCATCGCCGCGCACACGATCGACGCGCGCATCGCCGAACTGATCGGCAGCAAGCAGGGTCTCGCGGCCCGCGCGCTCGACGGGGTCGAGGGCGAGGCCTCGTCCGAGGACTCGATCCAGGCCAGCGCCCTCGTGTTCCTGCTCACCCAGGCACTCGACGGGGAGCTGTAGCCCGCACTCCCCGGCGCGGATTTGAGTCTGGCCCCGATTCGGGACCATCATTAGGGGTTGGTGCAGGCGCCGACATGAGTACTTGAGCATGAAGGAGCAGTCACAGATGAAAATTGGTATCCTCACGAGCGGTGGAGACTGCCCCGGGTTGAACGCGGTTATTCGCGGTTCCGTCCTTAAAGGTGTCCGCGTTCTCGATGATGAATTCATCGGAATCCGCAACGGCTGGCGCGGGCTGGTGCAGGGGGAGTTCATGACCCTCGATCGCCACAGCGTGCGTGGATTATCCCGTCAGGGCGGCACCATTCTGGGCAGCTCGCGCACGAACCCGTTCGAGGGCGAGAACGGCGGACCCGTTAACATCCAGAAGATGATGGATGCCGAGGGCATCGACGCCATTATCGCGATCGGTGGCGAGGGCACGCTGACCGCAGCCCGCCGCCTCACCGACGCAGGCATCCGCATCGTCGGCGTGCCGAAGACCATCGACAACGACCTCGAGGCCACCGACTACTCGTTCGGCTTCAACACCGCCGTCGAGATCGCGACCGAGGCCATCGACCGCCTCCGCACCACCGCAGAGTCGCACGGCCGCTGCATGATCGTCGAGGTCATGGGCCGCCACGTCGGCTGGATCGCCCTGCACTCCGGCATGGCCGGCGGAGCACACGCCATCCTCATCCCCGAGCAGAGCCAGACCATCGAGCAGATCTGCGAGTGGGTCCTCAGCGTCCGCGACCGCGGCCGCGCGCCGGTCCTCGTCGTCTCTGAGGGCTTCAAGCTCGCCGGCATGGAGGAAGCACTCTCCACCAAGGGCCTCGACGCGTTCAACCGTCCCCGCCTCGGCGGCATCAGCGAAATGATCGCCCCGATGGTCGAAGAGCGCACCGGCATCGAAACCCGCGCGACCGTCCTCGGCCACACCCAGCGCGGCGGCTCCCCGTCGGCATACGACCGCGTGCTCGCCACCCGCCTGGGCATGGCCGCCGTCGACGCGATCCACGCCGGCCAGTGGGGCTCCATGGTCTCGCTCAAGGGCACCGACATCGAGATCGTCAGCATCGCCGACGCCACGATCGGCCTGAAGACCGTCCCGCAGGCACGCTACGACGAGGCCGCCGTCCTCTTCGGCTAGATCCGGCACCATCACCCGATCGCATCCCTGAGGGGTCGCAGATCGACCTTCGCAGCACACGGGAAGGTCGAATTGCGACCCCTCAGCGTGTTACAAGGTCGATTTGCGACCCCTCAGCTGGTGGAACCGGGGAGGAGAGGGTCAGGCGAGTTTGGCCTGGACCTGCGCGAGCGAGGGGTTGGTCGCGCTCGACCCGTCCGGGAACAGGACCGTCGGCACGGTGCGGTTTCCACCGTTCAGGCTCATCACGAGCTCACTCGTGCCGTCGACTTCTTCGACGTTGACCTCGGTGTAGCCGACGCCGGCCTTGTCCAGCTGGGACTTCAGCCGGGAGCAATAGCCGCACCAGTTGGTCGTGAACATGGTGATGGTGCCCGATTCGGGAACGAAATTCATAGGCGCAGCCTAACAAACCCCGCCGTTAAGCTGGGTCCATGACCCTGCCCCAGGTGTGCGTGTGCTACCTCACCCGCGAATCGCCCGCCGGAGGCACCCAGGTGCTCCTCGGCCGGAAGAAGAAGGGCCTCGGCCTCGGCAACATCGTCGGCCTCGGCGGCAAGCTCGAACCCGGTGAAACCGCGGTGGATGCCGCGGTGCGCGAAATCGAGGAGGAGTCCGGACTCTCCGTCGCGGCATCCGCTCTCACCGCCCTCGGGGTGCTGACCTACCTGTTCCCGCACCGGGAGGCATGGAGCCAGGAATCGTCCGTCTTCGTGTGCAGCGACTGGAGCGGCACTCCCCGGGAATCGGACGAACTCAACCCGGTCTGGTTCGACGTCGCAGCGCTGCCCCTCGACGAGATGTGGGACGATGCCAGGCACTGGCTGCCTGGCGTGCTCGCTGGCGTGCCCGTGCGCCGCACGTTCACCTTCGGCGCGGACCTGGCGACGGTGGTCGCGAGCAGCTGAGCGGGCAGCCGGGCAGCCGGGCGGGCGGCTGGGCGGGCAGGGGCCGCCGGTGAACGGCGTCTGAACGCGAGCAGTATTCCCGTTGAATTGACCTGACCTCCCGGGAGTGTCAGGATCGTTAGGTCGCTTGTCCGTCCGGCGTCCGGGAAGCAGCGCGGATTCGGCTGCACCCTGTTGCAGCCGAACAAGAAAGCCTCCGGTGGATCTCACCCTGATCGTCGCGCTCGTCATTGCGCTGTCCCTCGTCTTCGACTTCACCAACGGCTTCCACGACACCGCGAACGCGATGGCGACGCCCATCGCGACCGGGGCGATGCGGCCCAAGGTCGCCGTCGGCCTCGCAGCCGTGCTCAACCTCGTCGGCGCGTTCCTCTCCACCGAGGTCGCGAAGACCGTGTCGGGGGGCATCATCCGCGAGGGCAACGGCGGGGTGCAGATCACGCCGCAGATCATCTTCGCCGGGCTCATCGGCGCGATCGTCTGGAACCTGATCACCTGGCTCCGCGGCCTGCCGTCGAGCTCGAGCCACGCCCTCTTCGGCGGCCTGATCGGCGCGGCCATCATCGGCATCGGCGTCCAGTCGGTCGACTTCACCGTCGTCTTCGCGAAGGTGATCCTGCCCGCCCTGATCGCACCGGTCACGGTCGGTGTCGTCGCGCTCGTCGCGACCAGGCTCGCCTACTTCATCACGCGTCGTGACGCAGGCAAGGCGGACGGCCGGGGCGGCTTCCGGTACGCGCAGATCTTCTCGTCCTCCCTCGTCGCCCTCGCCCACGGCACCAATGACGCGCAGAAGACGATGGGCGTGATCACGCTGACCCTCATCGCCGGCGGATTCCAGGCGGTCGGCAGCGGCCCGCAGTGGTGGGTCATCTGCACGTGCGCGCTCGCCATCGCGATCGGCACGTACACCGGCGGCTGGCGGATCATCCTCACGATGGGCAGGGGACTCACCGACGTCAAGCCCGCCCAGGGCTTCGCCGCGGAGACGAGCACGGCCGCGACGATCCTCGCCTCGAGCCACCTCGGCTTCGCGCTCTCGACCACCCAGGTCGCCTCCGGCTCCGTCATCGGTTCCGGCCTCGGCCGCCGCGGGGCGACCGTGCGCTGGGGTATGGCCGGCCAGATCGCGCTCGGCTGGCTGCTGACCCTGCCCGCCTCCGCGGTCATGGGCGCGTTCGCCGCAGGCTTCACCCTGCTCGGGCCGATCGGGCTCGTCATCGACCTGGTCCTCGGCTCGGTCATCGTCGCCCTGCTGTTCCGGCAGTCGCGGCGCACCCGCATCACCCACGACAACCTCCACGACATCGACGACGCCGCCCTCGTCGTGAAGATCAAGAAGACGCCCAGGCGAATCGCGCGCCGCGACCGGAAGAAGGTATCGCTGTGATCGACTGGGGCGCATTCTTCGTCGTCGCCGGGGCTTCGCTCCTCTCGTCGACCCTCGTCGTGAGCCTGTACTCCCTCGGACTCCGGCTGCTGACGAGTGCCGGCCGCGCGCTCGTGGTGGATCCGGCGTCCTTCACCGGCGCGATCACGGTGCTCACGCCCAAGCGGGCGGCCAAAGAGGCCAAGCGGCGGCGCAAATCGGCGACCGCGAACCCGCTGACCGTGTTCCAGAAGCGCCTCGCGCTCGTCGGAGCCTATGCCTGCTTCTCGGTCAGCGTCGCGGCCGTGCTGTACGGCGTCTACCTGATCGTGCCCGCGCTGCACCGCTGACCGGATGTCGCACGCACGGTCCGCGTGACCGGTCGCGCGTGCTCGGAGCGGCTCCCCGGTCGGGGCTCAGGCTCGGTTATTTCGGAGAATTTCGCGACCCGCGGCATCCGCTGCCCGGGGATGCGGCGTGTCGCGAAAAACTCCGACGTTGCGTCGAACGACGGTGTCGCGGGTCAGCGGGTCAGCGGGTCAGCGGTCGGTGCGGCGGAGCCGGCCGATCACGGTCATGGTGTGGTAGATCACGATCGCGGCGACCGTGCCGAGCGCGATGCCGTTGAAGCTCAGCGAACCGGCGGTGAAGGTGTAGTCGGCGATGCCGATGATGAGCGCGGTCGCGGCCGTGAACTGGTTGACCGGGCGGCTGAAGTCGACCTTGTTGTCGAGCCAGATCTTGACGCCGATGATGCCGATCAGACCGTAGAGGGCGGTCGTGACGCCGCCGAGGACCCCGGCGGGGATGGTGTTGATGACCGCGCCGATCTTGGGGGAGAGGCCGAGCAGCACGGCGACGAGGCCGGCGACCCAGTACGCGGCGGTCGAGTAGATCCGGGTCGCGGCCATCACGCCGATGTTCTCGCCGTAGGTCGTCGTGCCCGAGCCGCCGCTGAACCCGGCGAGCATCGTCGCGAGCCCGTCGGCCATCAGGGCGCGCCCGGTGAACCGGTTCACCTTCGCATCCGTCATCTGGGCGACGCCGCGGATGTGGCCGACGTTCTCGGCGACGAGCACGAGCACGACCGGCAGGAACGCGGGAAGCACCCCGAGCACGGCGGCGTTCTCGAAGGGGTTCGTCGGCAGCGTGAACGGCGGCAGCCCGATCCAGGCGGCGTCGTTGACCTTCGAGAAATCGACCTGGCCGGAGAGGACGGCGGCGAGGTAGCCGACCGCGACACCGATCACGATCGAGAGGCGACCGAGGATGCCGCGGAACAGCACGGTCGAGAGGATGACCGCGGCCAGGGTGATCACGGCGGTCAGGGGTGCGAGGGCGAAGTTGGCCTTCGCGACCGGGGCGAGGTTGAAGCCGATCAGGGCGACGATCGCGCCGGACACGACGGGCGGCATCAGCGCGTCGATCCAGCCGGTGCCGGTGACCTGCACGACGACGCCGATGATCGCGAGCAGCGCGCCGACGGCGAGGATGCCGAACAGGGCGCTGCCCATGCCCGCCGTCGTGACGGCCGCGGTGATCGGGGCGATGAAGGCGAACGAGCTGCCGAGGTAGCTCGGCAGCTTGTTCTTCGTGATGATCAGGAAGAGCAGCGTTCCGACGCCGGAGAAGAAGAGGGTGGTGCTCGGCGGGAAGCCGGTGAGCAGCGGAACGAGGAAGGTCGCACCGAACATCGCGACGACGTGCTGGGCGCCGATCCCGATCGTGAGCGGCCAGTTCAGGCGCTCACCCGGCCCGACCACGTCCCCGACCCCGACCGTCTTTCCGTCGCCGTGCAGGGTCCAGGGCAGTGCCATTGTCGCTCGTTTCGTAGTGGGACGTATTCCGATCGTAGTGAAGAATTAGGATCGGACAGTGACCCGAACCGTTCAGCCTGCCCACGACGACTCGCTTGACGCGGCACTGACGGTGCGGATCGGGACCGGCCTGGTGCGCGGGATCCGGGTGCGGGGCGTACGCGCCTGGCGGGGCATCCCCTATGCCGCTGCGCCCGTCGGACCGCTGCGGTTCCGGGCCCCGCAGCCGCCGGCGGCCTGGCCGGGCGTGCGCGACGCGACCGACTGGGGACCCGTCTCCCCGCAGAGCCACAAGGGACAGTTCAACGGGGCGCGCCCGGACATCCCGCAGGACGAGGACTGCCTCAATCTCAACGTGATCGCCCCTGACGCGCCCGTCGACCCGGGCGCACTCCGCCCGGTGATGGTGTTCATCCACGGCGGCGCGTACAGCGTCGGGTCCTCCCGCGAGGTGCCCACCCAGGGCGAAGGCCTCGTCCGGCGCGGCGGCATCCTCTACGTGAGCCTGAACTACCGGCTCGGCGCTCTCGGCTACCTCGACTTCAGCAGCTACTCGACGCCGGAACGCCCGTTCGAGAGCAATCTCGGGCTGCGGGACCAGGCCGCCGCCCTCGCCTGGGTGCGGGACAACATCCGCTTCTTCGGCGGCGACCCCGATGCCGTGACGCTCTTCGGCGAGTCGGCAGGGGGCAATGCCGTGACGACCCTGATGACCGTCCCGAGCGCCCACGGGCTCTTCCAGCGCGCGATCGCGCAGAGCGCACCGCCGAACGCGGTGTATCCGCCGGCGCTCACGGCGGAGTGGGCGCGCGACTTCGTGAGCATCCTCGCGGCACGCGCGACAGCGGACGGCATCGCACGCGTACCGGAGCACGCCGGCCAGGACGCGCTGGCGGACGCGCGCCCGGACGCACTCGGCCAATCCCGTGCGCTGCTGCTCGACGCGTCTCCGGCCCGGCTCGCCGCCGCGACGATGGAGCTCACCGTTCGGGCGCCCGACCAGTACCCCGGCACGATTCCGCTTTCGCCCGTCATCGACGGCGACTTCCTGCCCGAACGCCCGCTCGACGCGTTCCGGGACGGTCGCGCGGCCCGGATCCCGCTGATCATCGGCACCAACGCCCGCGAGGGTTCCCTCTTCAGTGGACGGATCGATATCCTCGCTTCGACGCCCAAGCGCATCCGTGCGATCTTCGCCAACACCAAGAAGAAGGCGAGGAAGGCGCTGAAAGCCCAGTACCCCGGCATCCCGGCGCTGCGCCCCGCCCTCGACTTCGGCGGCGACTTCTCGTTCTGGTACCCGAGCCTCAAGGTCGGCGAGCGCCATTCCCGCTACGCCCCCGTGCACTTCTACCGTTTCGACTTCGCTCCGCGACTCGTGCGGAGGATGGGACTCGACGCGACCCACGGCCTCGAACTGTTCCCGCTCTTCGACCGGCTGGACGGCTGGTTCGGCCGGGGCATGACGATCATCGGCGGCCGCCGTGAGTTCAAGGCGATCGGGGCGCGCATGCAGGGCTGGTGGCTCGGCTTCGCGACAACGGGCGAACCGGATGCCGCGTGGCCGCTCTACGACGAGACGCGCCGGCTGACCCTCATCATCGACGCGGCCGACCGGGTCGAGTCCGATCCGCTGGCCGAGCGGCGGCTGGCGTGGGGAGCCTTCGTCCCGCACGTCTGAGGTGGGAGGCGGTGGCGCATACCCGGGACCGCATCTCAACGCGCGTAAGCTGGTAGCTGAGAATCAGCCGCGACGGCAGCCTGGAGAACCCCATTCCTGTTACACAGACCGACACGCCCGCACCACTCCGCACCAGTGTGAAGGGGCGTATCGACCGCTACTTCGAGATCACGACCCGCGGCTCGAGCTGGGGCCGTGAAGTCCGCGGCGGCCTCGTCACCTTCGTGACCATGGCGTACATCGTCATCCTCAACCCCCTCATCCTCGGCGGTTTCAGCGCAGACCAGGCCTCGGTCGACGTCGTCGGCGGCTGGCTCCCGAACGCCCAGGTCGCCGCGGTCACCGCGCTCACCGCGGGCGTCATGACGATCCTCTTCGGCGTGATCGCCCGGCTGCCGTTCGGCTTCGCCGCCGGCCTCGGCATCAACTCCTACCTCGCCGTGAGCGTCGTCGGCCAGGTCACCTGGCCGGAGGCGATGGGGCTCGTGCTCATCAACGGACTCATCATCGTGCTCCTGGCCTCGACCGGGCTCCGCGAAATGATCTTCAACGCCGTTCCGCACCAGCTCAAGATCGCCATCACCGTCGGCATCGGCCTGTTCATCGCGTTCATCGGCCTCGTCGACTCCGGATTCGTCCGCTCGAGCGGGACCGCGAGCCCGCCCGTGCAGCTCGGCGACAACGGGTCGATCGTGACCCTGCCGACCACCGTGTTCGTGATCGGCCTGCTCCTGATCGGCGTGCTCGTCGCGCGCAAGGTCAAGGCCGCCATCCTGATCGGGATCGTCGCGACCACGGTCATCGCCGTGATCCTCGAGGCGATCTTCAAGGTCGGGCCGTCGCTCGGCACCAACGCGTACGGCTGGAACCTCAACGCCCCCGTGCTCCCGACGACCGCGGTCTCCCTGCCTGACCTGAGCCTGCTCGGCCACGTCAGCTTCGGCGCCTTCGACCGCATCGGCGTGCTCGCGGCGCTCATGCTCGTCTTCACCCTCGTGTTCACGAACTTCTTCGACGCAATGGGCACCATGACCGGCCTCGCGACCGAGGCAGGCCTCGCGGACAAGAAGGGCAACTTCCCCCGGCTGAAGTCGGCACTGATCGTCGAGGGTGTCGGCGCGGTGCTCGGCGGCGCGACGTCGGGCTCCTCCAACACCGTGTTCGTCGAATCGGGTGCCGGGATCGGCGAGGGAGCCCGCACCGGGTTCGCGAACATCATCACCGGGCTGTTGTTCCTCGCCGCGATGTTCTTCACCCCGCTCACGCAGATCGTGCCCCTCGAGGTCGCCGCCGCGGCGCTCGTGATCGTCGGCGCGATGATGGTCTCGCAGATCCGCTTCATCGACTTCAGCGAGTTCTCGATCGTCTTCCCGGTGTTCCTCACGATCATCGTGATGCCGCTGACCTACTCGATCGCCAACGGGATCGGCGCCGGCTTCATCAGCTGGGTCGTCGTGCGCTCGTTCTCCGGCAAGGCGCGCGAGATCAGCCCGCTGCTCTGGATCGTCGCGGTCGGCTTCCTGGTCTTCTTCGTGCGTGGCCCGATCGAAACCCTGATCGGCGGCTGACCCCCGACCGGTCCGGGGCTGATCCGGGGGATAGCCCCATGGTCGGCGAAAGGCCGGCTTCGTACTCTGGAAGAGAGCCGTGAACCGCGGCCGTATTCCAAGGAGAGTCCAGAATGTCCACCCTGCATCCCGACCAGACGACACCGCCCGCCGCGTACCCGGCCCCGCCGGCGTACGCGTACGCGCCGGCCGCGCCGGAACGACCAGCGAGCCCGCTCGCGCTGACGAGCCTCGTGCTCGGGCTCGTCTCGATCCTCGCCGGCTGGACCTTCGTGGCCCCGATCGCCGGCCTCGTGACCGGCGTGCTCGCCCTCGGCCGTGAACCGTACGCCCGCACCATGGCCCTCTGGGGCATCGTGCTCAACGCCGTGATGCTCGCCGGCGTGTTCCTGCTGTTGGTGCTCGGGCTCATCTTCGGGCTCGCGTTCCTGCCGTTCCTGCCCTTCGCCCTCGCCCTCTGAGCGCAGCCCGCGCTCTGAAACGGATGCCGGTCGCGGGCTTCGGGGACGACGGGGTCGCGCTACTGTGTCAGCGTGTCCATCCGGGAGAGACGCCGCGGGGTGCACCGGCCGGCCGGCGTCATCGAAAGCGATGCGCGCGACGATCCGGCAGCGGCGCTCGACCGGTCGCTCCCTGACCGGGACTGGACCGGCCTGCCGCCGGGGGCCAGGGCCTTCCGGTTCGAGGCGCCGAGCGGTTCCCTCGCGGCGCTCGCCTGGGGCGAGCCGGGGCATCCGCGGGTGGTGCTCGTGCCGGGTGCGACCGGTTCGAAGGAGGACTTCGTGCTGCTCGCCCCGCTCCTCGCCGGAGCCGGCTACTTCGTGGAGAGCTACGACCTCGCGGGGCAGTACGGGTCGGCCGGCGCGGGGCCTGGAGCGGGGCAGGGATATGACTACCGACTGTTCACCGCCGACCTCGTGGCCGTCCTCGACGCCGGGGCGACGCCCGCACACGTGCTCGGGTACTCCTTCGCCGGGATCGTCGCGGAGATCGCGCTCGCCACGCATCCGGAGCTGTTCGCGAGCCTCGTGCTCCTCGGCGCCCCGCCCCTGGCCGGCCAGGCCTTCCGCGGCGTGCGCTGGATCGGGCCGCTCAGCTGGCTGCTGCCCGCGCACACGATCGCGAGCCTGATGGTCTGGGGGCTCGTCACCAACCGCAACCATGCGCCACCCGGCCGGCTCCACCTCGTGCGGCTGCGTTTCGAGGACACGATCCGCCGGAGCGTCGACGAGATCATGGAGCTGATGAAGAACGCTCCCGACCTGCGGGCGGACCTCGCGCGGAGCCGGGTTCCGTTGCTTGTCGCCGTCGGCGAGCGGGACCTCTGGCCGCTCGAGCTGCACCGGGCGTTCGCCGGGCGGATCGGCGCCCCACTCCGCGTGTATCGCACCGGCCACAGTCCCTGCGAGACGACGCCGCACCAGCTCGCCCGCGACCTGCTCGCCCTCTACGCCCGCTCCTGAATCCCACCGGGCTCCTCGGATCGAGCGCGGGGCATCCGCCGGTGCGCGAGTGGCGCACCACAGGCGCAGCGGCGGAACTCCCGCGCCCGGCGCAGATGCACAGCGCTCAGGCTCGGATGCGGCGCGCCCAGGCCCGGCGGGCCAGCCGCAGCCGCCAGGGCGACCCTTCCGGCCAGTGCAGGGCAAGGGTGCGGTACGCCCAGTCCAGTCGCCTGGCCACGCCGCGCCAGGTGTCGAAGGGCCGGGCGGAGATCCCGACCCTGAGCGTGGCGTCGAACCGCACGGACACCGAGGGCGGCAGGTGCAGGCTCAGGTCGAGGTCGTCGTGCACGTCGTTCCGCTCCCGGTGCACGAGAGTGCGCACCTCGGCCCAGACCGTGCGCCGCATCACGAAGTTCGATCCGAAGATCGGCGGCTGCGCGAGCCACAGCCCGATCAGCCGGACGTACCCGCCGAGGTACACGAACCGCCCGAGCGCGGCCACGAGCCGCGGGCAGTCGTAGAAATCACCCGGCCCCGTGACGACGTCGACGAGGGGCTCGAGCGTGAGGATCCGCTCGACGCGCTCGATCCAGTCCGGCGGTGGCACGGAGTCGGCGTCGAGCCGCGCGATCAGGTCGCCGGACGCCGCGTCATAGCCGGCGGCGGCGGCCGGCCAGATCCCCTGCACCGGTTCGACCACGAGAACGGCGCCGGCCGCTCGGGCGACGCGCGCCGAGGCATCCGTTGAGGCGTTGTCGACGACGATGATCTCGTCGGCCGGCCGGGTCTGGTCCCCGAGTGCGGCGAGGACCGCCTCGAGGAAGACCGCGTCGTTGTAGCAGGGGATCACGACCGAGACGCAGGTCACGGTGCCCCCTCTCGCCGCGCCGATTCGGGTCGGGTACGGACTCGCCGCACATGCTACTCCCGGCCCGCCCCAGGGGGCGTCAGAGGGTGCGGCAGTGCGTGGTCAGGAAGCCGATCTTGTCCACGGTGATCGTCACGGTCGAGCCGTCGTGCAGGAAGACCGGGGGAGTGCGGCTGTAGCCCGCGCCGCCGGGGCTGCCCGTGGAGATGAGCGTGCCGGGCAGCAGCGTCGAGGTCTGCGAGAGGTAGGACACGAGCTCTGCGACCGACCGCATCATGTCGCCGGTCGAGGCATCCTGCAGGATGCGCCCGTCGACGTGGGTGGTCAGCGTGAGGTCCTGCGGATCGGCGATCTCGTCGCGGGTCACCACGACCGGGCCGGTCGGGGTGAAGCCGTCGAAGGACTTGCACCGCGACCACTGCGCCTCGGAGAACTGCAGGTTGCGGGCCGTGATGTCGTTGACGACCGTGTAGCCGAACACGTAGTCGAGGGCGTCACGCACCGACACGTTGCGGGCCGGGCGCCCGATGATGACGCCGAGCTCCGCCTCGTAGTCGACCTGGGTGGCGACCTCCGGGGCCCACGAGATCGTCGACTCGTGGCCGGTGAGGGAATTCGGCCAGAGTGAGAACACGATCGCGCCGGTCTCGGTCCGCAGCTTGAGCTCGTCGGAGTGGGCGGCGTAGTTGGCGCCGATCGCGATGATCTGCGGCGGCCGCAGCACCGCGGATGAGTAGCGCAGCTCCTCGAGCGGAGTGAGCGTCGCTCCGTGGGCGACCGCGTTCTCGCTGAGGGCGCGCACCCGGTCGTACTCGCCGCTGCCTCGTTCGATCAGGTCCTGCAGGTCGCGCGGGGCGTCCTCGAGGATCTCGTCGAGGAAAAGCGCGGATTCCGCGAACACCGCTGCCAGGCGGGGCGTGGACTGGCCATCAACTCTGAGGTGCGCAAACTTCACCTGCCTAGAGTAGCCGTCAATCGGGAGAGCTACGCCGCAGCCGGCCCGGGGAGCGCGGCGGCTCGCCAGAGGTGCATTCCGGCGTAGCTGCGCCAGGGCGCCCAGCCGGCGCCGTGGGCCGCGAGGGCGCGCGGGTCGCCGGGGAGGCCGAGCCGGGCTGCGCCCTGGCGGAGGGCCAGGTCGCTCGTCAGGAGGATGTCCGGGCTCCCGAGCACGCGCATGGCCACATAGCCTGCGGTCCACGGTCCGATCCCGGGCAGCGCGGTCAACGTCGCGGTCAGGGACTCCCGGGAATCCGCCGTCGACAGGGTGAGCTCTCCGGTCGCGAGCGCTTCTGCGACGCCGAGGATCGCAGCGATCCTCCTCGCCGGTCCGCGCAGCACGCTGTGCCCGTCGGCCGCGATGCGTTCGGCCGTCGGGAACAGCCGGTCCAGGCGCGGCGCAGGCTCGTCGCCGGTTGCGGGCGCGGACGGCTGCGCGGGCGCCTGCCCCGGCAGAGTCGCCTGCCCCGGCACGGGAAGCGGCAGGGGCGCTCCGAGCTCCGCGCACAGCCGCGCAAGCGCGGTGCGGGCGGACGCGACGGAGACCTGCTGCCCGAACAACGCCCGGAACAGGGTCTCCTCCGGATCCATGCTGCCGGGCAGGCGGATGCCAGGGACCGCGCGCACGGCCCCGGCCAGGAGCGGGTCGACGGAGAGCGCGTGGTCGATCGCCTGCGCGTCGGCGTCGAGGTCGAGCAGCCGCCGCACCCGGCTCACGAGCGGGGCGAGGTCGTCGAGGCTATCGAGCCGCGCCGCGCAGGCCAGCTGGGGCGCGTCCTCGGTTCCGGCGAGGCTCAGCTCGACCGTCGCGGCCCCGTGCGGCAGGCGCAGCGTGCGCGCATAGGTACCTGGGCCGGCCACCTCGACCCCCGGGATGGCCCGGGCGCCGAGAAACGCCAGCACACCGGCACCGTCGAACGGAGCCCGCGCGGGCAGCAGCAGGCGGATGCCGGTGCCCGGCCCTGCGGGGATGCCGGGGTCCGCGGCGGCGCGGCCGGCGGCATCCGCCCGGTCGGTCACGAGGAACGGGGACCGCCCGGATGCGGTCGGTCCGGTCGCGTGCCCGTGCCCGGGCGCGGACCCGGCCGCAGCAACCAGTGGACCGGGGGACCGCGGGGCCTGGCCGTGCGCGGTGGCGGTCGCCTCGGCCGCGGT
>NZ_SOFK01000051.1:0-134007 GCF_004402675.1 Cryobacterium sp. MDB2-A-1
CACCGGTGGTGCTGAGCCACACCACCACTGGGGCTCTTCCGCACGAACGGTGGGGCTCAACCGCGCGATCGGGTGGGGCTCAGAGGGTCGAATACTCACCTACGTGCGGACTTTGCGGGAGATTTCTAAACTCGGTCAGCTCAGCGCCTGTACGCTCAAGATAGCGAGGCGCCCAGATCCTGTGTTTCGCGAAGGCGGAACACCAGATGGGCATGCTCACCTACGGCAACGGCAAGATCGAAGTTGAATTCGACGACCGCACCCTTGCTCACCTTCAACTCGTAATCATTGCGAAACTTCGTCGCCGAGAGAGTTTCGTTTTCACGTGGACGAACTCCAAGATCGTTGGGCACGGTCGGACCAGTATCTGGATCGACCCGAGCATTCCCCTGCAATTCCAATACCTCGGCAACCGGTCACCAACCATTAACCGGTCTTGGGTTGATGCCCTCATGGATTCGGCCAATAGCAGCAGCGGTCTGATCCTCACAAACGAGCAGCCAGTGTGCCCTGGAGGGATTCGAACCCTAGTCACGACCCAGCCATTGCCTCGTACAGGGCCAACTTCCGCGTAACTTTAACGTTTTTCGGTCACTGTGGCACGTTGTAAATCAGGAGGATTTTCGCGAAGTAACGGGCAAAATGTGGACACGGACGACAGATCAAGGCCAGTTCGCTGGCGTAGACCACTCGGCGGCGCGACAATATGCAGCCGTCTGAATGCCCACCGAGGGGCCCAAGAACGCGGCAGCACCGACATCCGTTGACGGCGTGCAGACCTTCCCGAACCAGACCTCCCAGCACGTCACCGGTACGGTGAAATACAATCCGCTGCCGCCGGTAGGTGGAGACCACTCCGTCACTCTCCTGAACTGTGGCGTGTATTCCGAGAACGTCCCCAACGAAAATGCAGTGCATTCGCTTGAGCACGGCGCCGTGTGGGTCACCTACGACGCCTCCACGGTGACGGGTGATCAGCTCGCAGCGCTGCGCAAGGAAATCCCGTCGGCATACGCGATCCTGTCTCCGTTCGCCGGTCTCCCGTCGTCGATCGTCGCATCGGCATGGGGCACGCAGCTTGACATCGCCGACCCGGCCGATCCCCGACTCGCGGCATTCATTGCCAAGTACCGGGGCGCCGCAACTGCTCCAGAACCCGGCTCACCTTGCACCGGAGGCCTGGACGGACCGGGCAAGGTGTCCTAACCTGCATCGTCGCCAGCGAACACCAGTTCCACGATTGAACGTCAAGAGTTGTGCGCACAACATGATGGGGTTCGGAGGGATGGGCTGGACAGGACCAGGGATGCTCTTCGTCCGAACGGTGGCTAGCGGAATGGCGATCGTGGGCATATCGGTCGTGTACGCCCACCGAACAGCACAACCGGCACGAGTGCCGCGTTCACCCAACGGCTGCCGAGAGCACCCGCCGTCGAACCGTTTGCGTCGGCTGGTGTGTTGATAGACGCAGGATTCCAGACGCCCGCGCAGCCTCGCCGCTAGCAGCAGTGATCGTCTTCGATGTTGCGCTCCCCGGTGAGCGCGCTGATCGGGACCGCGCAGCTCTCGCCTTTCCACGCTTCGAGGCCTTCACGAAAAGCGAATGCTGCGATCACGAGCGCGGCGATAGAGTCGGCCCAGGCCCAACCCAGCAGGGAATTGAGCACAAGGCCCACGAGGAGAGCTGCGGAGAGGTAGCTGCAGATGAGGGTCTGTTTCGAATCGGCGATCGCCGACGCGGACCCCAGTTCGCGGCCGGTTCGACGTTCGAACCAGCTCAGGAACGGCATTACCGCAAGACTCACGGCGGCAAGAACGATGCCCACCGGACTGTATGTGGCTTCACGGAGGCCGAAGAGGGACGACCCGGCCTCGACGATGACGTAGGCCGCTAGGGCGAAGAAGGCGTATGCGATTACGCGCACCGCCACCTTTTCCCGTTTCTCCGGATCCGGAGCGGCGAACTGCCATGCGATCGCGACGGCGGACAGGACTTCCACGATCGAATCGAGCCCGAAGCCGATCAACGCGGCCGACGACGCCACGTTTCCCGCTGCAATGGCGATGACCGCCTCGACGACGTTGTAGGTGATTGTGATGCCGACGATAATGCGGATGCGACGCTGGAGAAGCAGTTTGCGGGCGACATCGAGGACGACGCCAGGGCCGTTCGTCGTGGCGCTCACTCGAGCCTGCCGCAGCAGAGCGGCTGGTCACAGTTCTCGTCGACGCAGGCCGTGCCGCAATCGACCGCGAGGACAACGTCGAACAGGGACTGAAGCGCCCGGGTCAGGTGCCTGTCGGCAATTTCATACCGGGTCTGTCGTCCTTCGGGCACGGCGACAACAAGGCCGCAGCCGCGAAGACAACTGAGATGGTTCGAAACGTTTGAGCGGGTGAGTTCCAGTTCTCGGGCGAGCTTCGCCGGGTAGCCAGGTTCCTCGAGCAGGCTCAACAGGATTTTGGATCGGGTGGGATCGGCCATCGCGCGCCCGATCCGGTTCATCACGTCCAGACGTGAGGCAATAGTCAGCATGTAGTGACTATACAGTCTAGGATGACCATTGGTGATTGTGCCCACAAAGCAACGGCGGACACGACTATGACAGAGCACGACCACGCCCCTGCCGGTGCCTCCGGTCGCCGACGGCTCGTTATTGCCTTCGGAATCACCTCGACAATCCTGGTCGCCGAGGTCATCGGCGCTATCCTCACCGGTAGTTTGGCCCTGCTGATCGATGCGGCCCACATGCTCGTCGATGCAGGCGGGCTCCTAATCGCTCTTGTAGCGGCAACTCTCGTTACGCGTGCCGCCACGGCCCGCCGGACGTGGGGTTATGCCCGGGCTGAAGTGCTCGCCGCTACCGTGCAGGCGGCTGTTCTTCTGGCGGTCGGGATTTTCGTGTTCGTCGAGGGTATTCAGCGTCTCATCGCGCCTCCTGAAATTGCGTCGGGCCAACTGCTCGTCTTTGGCGTCATCGGATTGGTCGGGAACGTCACCTCGATCACGGTCCTCGCCAGCGGCCGAGACTCAAGCTTCAACCTGCGCGCGGCATTCCTTGAAGTGGTCAATGATGCTCTTGGATCCGTGGCTGTCATCGTCGCCGCCATCGTTATCGCGATGACCGGGTGGACGCGCGCGGATGCCGTGGTGGCCATGCTGATCGGCGTGCTGATTCTGCCGCGGACGTTCACACTCCTCCGAGAAACGGTCGACGTACTGCTGGAATTCGCTCCGAGAGGGCTGGACCTCGACTCGGTGCGGAGCCACATTCTGGAACTCCCGCATGTCCGGGCAGTGCACGACCTCCACGCGACACAAATCGCAACGGGCCTGCCCGTTCTCACCGCACACGTCGTCGTTGACGACGAGTGCTTCTACGATGGGCGCGCCTCAACGATCATCGATGACCTACAGAATTGCGTAGCTGAACATTTCGAGATCTCCGTCGAACACTCCACCTTCCAGCTCGAGCGCGCCGTCCACGCCGAACACGAGAACCACACCCATAAGTGACATATTCGAGCCTCGCCTGTCGCGGACGCTCATCCGGTGAGGTTCCAGAAACCCAACACAGGGCTGTGGACGCGTTCATTGACGCACGCCCTTCGGCGCGGTTGGTCACGAAGCATTGGAAGGCGTGCACGTTTGACACCATTCGCTGTCTCGTAAAGCCAGGGATACGAGACGTCTCACGGCCGAGACCGTTCCTCCTCAGAATCGGCGGAACCACGTGGCTGCGAGTCTCATGATCACGTCACATATCCTCCTGGGCGAATTCCGATCCGCACCGTTAGTTCTAAGACACCTCAAGAGCAGGTGATGAACCGGGAATGATGTCGGTTTAGTTGACTCGCGCGGTTTGTCGTCTCTACGACGCCCGAGCGGCAGCTTCAACCATCTCAAGCTCGATCGGCGTGAGCCTTCCGAGTCCGCGATGCCGACAACGCCGGCGGTAGGTCCGTTCCATCCAAATCACGATCACGATCACGAGCCCCAGTCTCAACAGTGTCGCCGCGACAAAATGCATTCGACTTCAGACCTACGCCACGCGACACGCGCCGACTCAACGGCTACGGCATTTCTCCTCATCAGGCAGACCAATTTCACGAGCCGGCGACGCGCTCCGAGCGAATAAGTGGTGAATAAAAGTGCGCGGCATTAAGTGCCACAAGCCAGAGCTAAAGAAACCTGCAGATCAGCGCGCATTCTCGAGACCACGCGTCACTTGAACCCAGGACGGTTCGCAGGACCGGGCGAGGCGCTGCCAAACAAGAAGATTTAAGTGCAGGTCAGGATGCAGTTCTGACCCACCCGCGCGACGCCGAGTCGAGTCCTCTTGACTATTTACTCAAGTCTCGCGAGAAACTACCAACCTAAAATTCCTGGTCAAAAGACACTTTTTCGTAGGGCGGCCGGGACTTGAACCCGGGACCGACGGATTATGAGTCCGCTGCTCTAACCAGCTGAGCTACCGCCCCCAACCGCAGTCACTCCGTGGAGCGGGCGGCGGCATCTGAGGTGATCGTGTCGACCACCGGTTCCCCACGATACAGGCTCTCAAAAGTGTCGAGGGTGCGATTGATGTCGTGGGCACCGATCAGCCTGAGCGACTCGTGCTTGAGGGCGTCGAGCGCTTCGGGGCCCGCAGTGAGTACACGGGTCAGCTTGTCCGCAAGGTCCTGGGCACTTCCTGGCTCGAAGAGGAAGCCGTTCTGTCCGTCGTGGACGAGGTGCGGCAGCGCCATGGCGTTCGCGGCGACGATCGGCAGGCCCGAGGCCATTGCCTCCATGGTCGCGATACTCTGCAGCTCAGCGATCGACGGCATCGCGAATAGGGTGGCGCGGGTGTATGCCGCGCGCAGTTCCTCATCCGTCACGTAGCCGCGGAAGACGACGCGATTGCTGATGCCCAGGCTCTGGGCGAGGTGTTCGAGGTTGCGCTTCTGGTCGCCACCGCCCACGATCTCGACCTGGGTGTCCAGTTCAGGCGCGAGCAGCGTCACGGCGTGCAGGAGCACATCGATCTGCTTCTCGCTCGTCACTCGGCCGACGAAGAGGATCCGGTTCTCCGTGCGC
The DNA here is from genome assembly GCF_004402675.1 of Cryobacterium sp. MDB2-A-1. Taxonomy (NCBI): domain Bacteria; kingdom Bacillati; phylum Actinomycetota; class Actinomycetes; order Micrococcales; family Microbacteriaceae; genus Cryobacterium; species Cryobacterium sp. MDB2-A-1. Next base: position 5,081 of record NZ_SOFK01000051.1, read on the forward strand.
GGCTCGAAGGACGGTGAATAGTTATGGGCGTCGATGCCGCACGAGATGGCGAGCACGCCCTCGAGTCCGGTGTACTTCTCCAGGAACTCGGCGGCGCGCACGGTCGGGGTCGTGACGGCTTCCGCCCGGCCGAAGGTGCGGCGAGCCGCCTTCCAGGCCATCTTGATCAGACGCTCGTGCATGCTCTTCGGAATGAGCGTGAATTCGAGCATGTTCTCGGGCATGAAGTGGTTCGTCCCGATGATGCGGATGCCGCGCTTCGCGGCCTCGATCGTGACGCCGCGCCCGATGTTGATGTGGGACTGGAAGTGCACGACATCCGGTTTGAAGGTGTCGAGAATTCGGCGGCTCTCCGCATGGATCAGCCACGGCAGCGCGTAGCGGAGCCAGTCGTGCGGGTACCAGCGCCAGCTCTTGATCCGGTGCACGAGGAACGTCTGTCCCTCGTGCTCTTCGGTCCAGGTGCCGTGCTTGGCCGAGGCAGCCGGCGCGAAGACCTGCACCTCGTGGCCGCGGGAGGTCAGGCCGGCGGCGAGACGCTCGGCGAACTTCGCCGCGCCGTTGACGTCAGGGGCGAACGTGTCGCAGGCAATGAGGACCTTGATCGGCTTTTTCGAACCCGGAGCCACAGGGGTCGAACCTAGTGGCGAAGCGGTCGAGTCTGACAAAGTGAGGGTGTCCCAACGTGTGTGGGCCGGAGGTCGTCATCCGGCGGTATTTCAGGTCTTGGACGGCGCGAACGCGGCCGACATCTCCTAGCACCCTATTCTAAATCCGCGTGTTCTCGCCCATCCTCGGCGACGGCGCGCCCTATTCCGATACGGTAACGGATGCCTGCGGGTGGTGCCGCGACAGCAGGATGACACCCCAGATCGCGATGGCACCTGCGAATGCGAACGCTACTCCCGCCCACGCTGGAGCCTGTGCGATCTCGCCGAGGACGACGATGCCGATTCCGACCGCCACCAGCGGATCGATCACGGTCAGGCCGGCGATCACGAGATCGGGCGGTCCCGACGAATACGCGTTCTGGACGAAGTAAGCGCCGAGAGCTGCCGCGAGGAGCAGGCCGGCGACGCAGGTGAGCGTCAGCCACTCGAAATTGCCGTTCTGAGTGCGGTTGATGATCACCTTCGCCAGGGTCGCGACGAAGCCGTAGAGCACACCGGCGCCGGTGATGTAGAAGATCGCCTTGAACTGGGTGTGCAGCAGCGCGAACGCGACGACGAAGGAGACGAGCACCGCGGCGAGCACGATCAGGATGGTGATGAGGTTCTTGTCGGTCACCGGCTTGTCCACGGCGAAGAAGGCCGCGACGGTGACGAAGAGCCCGATGCCGCCGACGCAGAGCGCGATGGCGATCTTGGAGGCCCGGTTGACCGGGGTCCTGGTCACCCGGGCGTTGACGATCGACGTGATCACGAGGGCGACGGCGCCGAGGGGCTGCACGACGATGATCGGGGCGAAGGCGAGGCTCGAGAGCTGGAAGACGATGGCGAGGCCGAGCATGAGGGTGCCGATCACCCAGGAGGGCCGGCGCAGCAGGAGCAGCAGCTGGTGCGGGTCGAGGCCTCCCGTGACCGCAACGGTGTTGGCTTCGACCTTGTTGACGCCCCGGTGCTGGAACTGGGCTCCGAGCGACAGGAACACGCCGCCGATCAGGGCGAGCGGTATGCCGATCGCCTGGCGAGGGTCGACGGGGAGGTCGACGGTGAAGTCAATCAGGTCGAGGTGCACTCAACGACCCTACGACGGAACGGCCCGATATCCTTGCTGAATGGCCGTTCGCTCAATTGTTATTTTCGGGGACCCCGTCCTCCACACCCCCGCCAAGCCCGTCGAGACCTTCGACCAGGAGCTCCGCGATCTCGTCCAGGACATGTTCGAGACGATGGACGCCGCTCCTGGAGTCGGTCTCGCCGGCCCGCAGGTCGGCATCCCGCTGCGTCTGTTCACCTACGCCTACCTCGACGACGACAACCGACAGTGGCGCGGCGTCGCGATCAACCCCGAGCTCTGGATCACTCCGGTCCCCGCCGGAGAGGCCGACGAAGACGAGGACGTCGAGGGGTGCCTGTCGTACCCAGGCGAGCGATTCCCGCTGCTCCGCTCCCCCCGGGCGATCCTCCGCGCTGTGGACCTCGACCAGAAGCCGTTCGAAATCCACGCGGACGGCTGGCTCGCCCGGATCTTCCAGCACGAATTCGACCACCTCGACGGCACGGTGTATGTGGATCGCCTCGAGCACTTCTACGCGAAGATCGCAACGAAGGTCACGCGCAAGCGCGGCTGGGGCGGTCCCGGCCTCGCCTGGCTGCCGGGCGTAGACAACCTCGACGAATAGGCTCAGAAGAGGGCTCGAAGGCCTGCCGCCACAAGCGCGGCCACGATCACGACGACGATGAAGGGCACCCGCAGGGCGAACAGGACGACCGCGACGAGGACCGCGGGCACCCGGGCGTCCAGGGCAACGCCCGTCCCCGCGCCGAGCGTCTGCACCGCAATGAGGGCCGCGAGCAGGGCAACGGTCACGAGTTCGCTGATTCTCGCCAGGGTCGGCTTCTTCAGCACGGAGGCCGGCACCAGATAGCCGGCGAGCTTCAGCACGACACAGGCGATGGATGCCGCGATCACGATCTGCCAGAGGGTCACCTGCCGCTCCCCCGCGTTGGAGTACCAGAGGGGGTGCCGGAGCGCGCGCCGGCCCAGTTGGACCAGCCGACGACGATGGCGACGAGCGCGGCCGCAAGCACGGGCAGCCCGGGCGCGAGAACGGGCGTCAGGGCTGTGGCCACGACGAAGGCGGCCACCGCGACGACGAGGGCCTGCCGCCGCTTCAGCCGCGGCCAGAGCAGGCCGACGAAAGCGGCAGCGGCCGCGGCGTCGAGGCCGTACGCGCGGGTGTCGCCGAGGGTGTTGCCGATCAGGGCGCCCACGAAGGTCGTCAGGTTCCAGCCGGCGAACACGATGAGGCCGGTCACCCAGAACCCGCGCCGGCTCGACCGCGGGGTCGGCTGGGCGAGCGCGACGGCCGTCGACTCGTCGATCGTGATCCACGCCGCCGCGAACCGGCGCAGCCAGCCGCGGCCGACGATGGGCGCGGTGCGAATGCCGTAGAGGCCGTTCCGGGTGCCGAGCAGCGCGGCACCGGCGATCGCCGATGGCCCCGCCGCGACCCCGCCGGCCGCGAGTACTCCGATCAGGGCGAACTGGGATCCCCCGGAGAACATCACCAGGCTGAGGAACGCCGTCTGCCAGAGCGTGAGGCCGGACGCGACGGAGAGCGCCCCGAAGGAGACCCCGTATGCGGCCGTCGCGACGCCGACGGCGATGCCCTCGCGCGTCGCGACCCGGTCGAGAGCCCGGGCGGCGATCTCCTGGGAGGCGGCGTCCTCGGCAGTGTCGTCCTTCGAGGTGTCGTCCACGGCAGCGTCGTCGTCGACAGCGTCGTCCTCGGCAGCGTCGTCTTCGGGAGGGAGCTGCGCGGGCATCCCGCTACCGGGAGAGGTTCACGCCGTGCACACCGTTGTGGTAGCGCAGGGACGGGAAGACTACGGACACGGAGAAGCCGACACCCGGGACGGTGCCCGCCGTGAAGGTGCCACCGAAGAGCTCTGCGCGCTCACGCATCTGGGTGATGCCCGCACCGGACACGCTCTCGCTGAGCGCGTGCAGGTCGTCGTCGATCGTGTACCGGGTGCGCGCGGCGACCTCGTCGGGGTCGGAGCTCACCCTGCGGGCGGCCGCGCGGATGCCGTCGTCGTCGACGAGGAGCTGCAGGCCGTCCCTGGTCCAGGTGAAAGAGACGTTCGCCGCCGTGCCGCGGCCGCCGTGCGTGAGGGCGTTGGCGAGTGCGCCCTGCAGGATCCGGAAGATCGCGAGTTCGGCGCCCGGCTTGAGCGGGAAACGGTCGCCGGACTCGGCGAAGCTCACCTCGAGGCCGGCGTCGCGCATCACGCGGAACAGGTTCCGCGCGGACTGCAGGCCCGGCTGGGGCGTGTCGACGGTTTCGCCCTCGCGCACGATCGTGAGCACCCTGCGCATGTCCGCGAGGGCGACCCTGCCGTCCTCGACGAGGGCCGTCGCGACCCGGACCGCGCTCGCCGGGTCGTTCTCCGCCGTGTACCGCGCACCCTCGGCCTGCGTGATCAGCCGGGCGACGTTCAGCACCGCACCGTCCTGAAGCTCTCGGATGATGCCGAGGCGGCCGTTCTGTTCGGCGAGGGACAGTTCGAGGTCGATACGCATCCGTTCGGCCGCCGTGCGGTCGAAGATGATGCGGCGAAGGCGCAGAGCCGTGAGGAGCCACAACAGCAGCAGGACGACGGCGACTGCGGCGAGCACGCCGGCGGCGAGAGGCCAGAACTCCACGGTGTCGCCTTTCCAGAACTTCCGGACGAAAAGAGAAAACAGAATGAAATAGAAATAGAAAAGGCCACCCGGGGTGGAGCCCTGAGTGGCCTTTCGCTCCCCGACTTGGACTCGAACCAAGAACCGTCGCATTAACAGTGCGATGCTCTGCCAATTGAGCTATCGAGGAAAAGCTGGAACAGCGTTTCCGCTTGAACAGCGTTATTACTTTACCAAGAATCGGCCGTTCGCCAAATCGAGGCCGGGAAGCGGTCTCCTCCCAGCGCTTCGGCACCGGCCCGGCACGGGCTCAGTACCCGCGCTGCGGGTCGACGACGCCGACGAAACGGCCATCGCCGAGGAAGGCCAGCACGTTGAGCCGGATCCGTTCGGCGAGCAGCGGAGCGGTCATCTCGGGCGTGTCCGCCGAGTGCGGCGTGATCAGGCAGCGCGGCTCCGTCCAGAGCGGATGCCCGTCGGGCAACGGTTCCGGTTCCGTGACGTCGAGTGCTGCGCCGGCGATGCTCCCTGCGGCGAGGGCCGCGACGAGGGCATCGGTGTCGATGAGCGGACCGCGGCCCACGTTGACGAGGTTGGCGTTGCGGTTCATCAGCGCGAGCTCGGGGGCGCCGATCAGATGCCGGGTGTCCTTGGTGAGCGCTGCCGCGACGACGACGACGTCGGCGTCAGGGAGGACCTCGTGCAGGGCGCTCGTCTGCACCGTGCGCGCCGCGCCGGCCACGGGCTGTGCGGACCGGCGCACAACGGTCACCGTCGTCCCGAACGGTTCGAGCAGCCGGATGAGTTCGAGGGCGATGCCGCCTGCGCCGATGATCACGACATGGCGACCGTAGAGGGAGCGCCCCTCCGGCAGGGTGCTCCAGCTCAGGGCCCTGGCACGCTTGGGCAGCACGCGCAGGAGCGCGAGGGTGAGCGTGAAGGCGTGCTCGGCGACGGGCTGGGCGTATGCGCCCTTGGCGCTCGTCCAGAGCAGTCCGGGCCGGTCCTGCTCGGCCAGGAGGTCGCTGAACGCGTCGACTCCCGCCCAGGGCAGCTGGACCCAGCCGATGCCCGGGTTGTCGTCGAGAGCGGCGCGGAGCTCGTCCGCACGCCCGTAGGAGAGCCAGATCAATCCTCGGGTGGCATCCGAGAGCGGTCCGAGGACTCCCCCGGCCGCCTGCACCGCCCACGTGGCGGTGTCTGCGGGGTGCGGGAGGATCGCGATCGGCCCGCTCGGCGGCCGCTGCCCGAGCGGAACGGCCGTGACCGTGCCGGCCAGGACGGCCTCATGCTGGGCGTGCTCAGGTATCGCTGTCATGCTGTCCGTCCTGGGTGAGTGCCGAAGCAAGCTCGGCGACGTAGGGATGCCACGGGTCGGCGAAGACCTCGTCGATCGTGCCGAGGCCCACGAGCACGCCCTGGTGCAGCACGGCGATCCGGTCGGTCACGCGCCGGAGAACGGCGAGGTCTGAGCTGATCACGACGGCCGTGAACGCGCGTTCGCGCTGCAGTTCGCCGATCAGGTCGACGACGGCGTCACGGACGGTGACGTCGACGCCCGCGAGCGGTTCGTCCGCGATCAGGAGGGTGGGGCCGAGCACGAGCGAGCGGGCAAGCGCGACGCGTTGCCGCTGGCCGCTGCTGAGCTCGTACGGGTATTTCGTGAGCACGGTGAGCGGCAGGCGCACGGCATCCACCATGGTCGCCACGAGCGTCCTGAGGGAACCGGCCTGGTACCGGGCGTCGCGCTCGAGCACGGGCTCCGCAACGAGCTCGCTGACGGTGAGTGTTGCCGGAAGCGTCTGGCCGGCGTCCTGGGCGAGCATCCCGACCTCGAGGGTCAACCGGGCGAGCTTGCGGCGGCTGATGCCCCGCAACCGCAGGCCGAGCACGGTCGCCTCGCCGCCGGTGATCAGCGGTCGTACGTCCGTGCCGGCCGATCCCCCGCTCCCGGAGAGCACCCTGGCGAGGGTGCTCTTGCCTGAGCCGCTTTCGCCGAGCACACCGAGCACCTCACCGGGATTGACCCGGAGGGTGATCCCGCGCAGGGCGGCGAAGGAGTCGCTCGCACCGTGGGCCGGATACGAGACGGAGAGGTCGTCCATCGCGATGGGAAAGGTCCATGCCGCGCCGCGAGTCATGGTTCCTATCCTGCCGTACGCAGCTCCCGCAGCTTCTCACGGCGTCCGGCCTGTTCCACCGGGTCCGGAACGGGCAGCGAGGCGAGCAGGCGCTGCGTGTACGGATCTTTCGGGGCGCCGAGCACCTCTGCGCTCGTGCCCTCCTCGACGAGCTTGCCGTGGTAGAGCACCGCAATGCGGTCGGCGAGGATATCCACGACGGCGAGGTCATGGCTGATGAAGAGTGCCGCGAAACCGAATTCCCGCTGGAGCTCTGCGAAGAGCTCGAGGACGCGGGCCTGCACCGAGACGTCGAGCGCCGAGGTGGGCTCGTCGGCGATCAGCAGGCTGGGCTCGAGCGCGAGTGCCCTCGCGAGGCTCGCGCGCTGGCGCTGGCCGCCGCTCAGCTCGTGCGGGTACCGGTCACCGTAACTGCGCGGGAGCTGGACGGCCTCGAGCAGTTCGTCGACCCTGGCCCGTGCCTCAGCAGGGTTCTTCGCCCTGCCGTGCACGATGAGCGGCTCCGCGACGCAGTCGGCGATGGTCAGCAGCGGGTTGAAGCTCGATGCCGGGTCCTGGAAGACGAAGCCGATGTCGCTGCGGAACTTCTTGAAGGCGCGTTCCTTGAACCCGTTCATCTGGTGGCCGTGCACGGTCAGGGAACCGTCCGTCACCCGGGTGAGGCCGGCGATGGCGCGGCCGATGGTGGTCTTGCCGCTTCCGCTCTCGCCGACGAGGCCGAGGACCTCGCCAGGGCGGATGCTGAAGCTCACGCCGTCGACGGCGGTGAAGCCGCCGCGGCCCATCCGTCCCGGATACTCGATGCGCAGGTCCTTCGCGACGACGACGGGCGTCTCGGCGGTCCAGCCGGGCGTCCGCGCCGCCGCGCGGTCGGCGGCGTGCACGACGCCCTGGCCGAGGTGCGGAACGGCGGCGAGCAGCTTCTTCGTGTAGTCGTTCTGCGGGGAGGCAAACAGGGTGCGCGCATCCGCTTCTTCGACGACCTTGCCCTGGTACATCACCGCGACCCGGTCCGCGAGGTCGGCGACGACGCCCATGTTGTGGGTGATCAGGACGATCGCTGTGCCGAAATCGTCGCGGCAACGGCGCAGCAGGTCGAGGATCTCGGCCTGCACGGTGACGTCGAGCGCCGTGGTCGGCTCGTCCGCGACGATGAGTCCGGGGTCGAGCACGAGGGCCATCGCGATGACGACGCGCTGCTTCTGGCCGCCGGAGAACTGGTGCGGGAAGTAGTTGACCCGGATCTCAGGGTCGGGGATGCCGACCCTGCCGAGGATCTCGACGGCCTTCTTCTTCGCCTCGGCGCGGCTGAACTGGCCGTGGGCGCGGATGCCCTCCATGATCTGCCAGCCGACGGTGTAGACGGGGTTGAGCGCGGTGGACGGTTCCTGGAACACCATCGAGACGTCGGTGCCGCGGAGCTGGCGGAGTTTCTGCTTGCCGACGGAGATCACGTTGTTCGTGCTCGAGCCGTCCTTGCTGCTGAGGAACACGGCACCCGATGACGTCGCGGTCTCCGGAAGCAGGCCGAGGATCGTCTTGGCCGTCACGGTCTTGCCGCTTCCGCTTTCGCCGACGATCGCGAGCACCTCGCCGGGCGCGACCCGGAGGCTGACGCCGGCGACGGCGTGCACGGCGCCGGCGTCGGTCGCGAAGGTCACAGTGAGGTCGGTAATGCTGAGCACGTCGGAGCTTCGCGCGGTGCTGGACACGGCTCCGGCGGACTCGGGGGTGGTGGCGGATGCCGCGGTCATGACCGGTCCTCGAATCCTTCGTCGGTGAAGCTGTCTATGTCGGCGTCGATGCCGTCGGCGCCGCCCTCGAGGCCGTCGAGGCCGCCAGGGCCGCCCGTGAGCGTACCGCCGGGGACGACGGACGTCGCCGCGACGACGGAAACAACCTTGCCGACCGAGCGGCGACCGCGGAGGCGCGGGTCGGCGAGATCGTTGAGGCTCTCGCCGACGAGGGTGATGCCGAGCACGACGAGCACGATCGCGAGACCGGGGAACAGCGAGGTCCACCAGATGCCGCTCGTGACGTCGGAGAGGGCCTTGTTCAGGTCGTAGCCCCACTCTGCTGCGGCGCTCGGCTCGATGCCGAAGCCGAGGAAGCCGAGCCCGGCGAGGGTGAGGATCGCCTCGGAGGAGTTGAGCGTGAAGATGAGCGGCAGGGTGCGGGTGGCGTTGCGCAGCACGTGCCGGAACATGATCCGGCCGTTGCTCGCGCCGAGGACCCTGGCGGACTCCACGTAGGCCTCCGCCTTGATCCGGACGGTCTCCGCGCGGATCACCCGGAAGTACTGCGGGATGAACACGACGGTGATGGAGATGGCCGCCGCGACCACTCCGCCGACGAGGTCGGACTTGCCGCCGGAGATCACGATCGACATCACGATCGCGAGCAGCAGGGACGGGAACGCGTAGACCGCGTCGCACACGACGACGAGGATGCGGTCGAGCCAACCGCCGAAGTAGCCGGAGACGAGGCCGAGGAACACGCCGGCGAAGATGGAGAGCAGTACCGCGACGACGATCACGAACAGCGCGGTCTGGGCACCCCAGAGGACGCGGGACAGCACGTCGTAGCCGCCGACGGTGGTCCCGAGGATGTGAGCGCCGCCCGGGGCCACCTGGGCGCCGAAGGGGCCGTTCGCGTCACGCAACTGGCTGTAGCCGTACGGCGAAATCACGGGGGCGAAGATGGCGGTGAGCACGAACAGGCCGGTGATGACGAGGCCGGTGACGAGCATTCCCCGCTGCAGGCCCATGCTCTGCTTCACCTGGTGCACGACGGGGAGCCGGTTCCAGAGTGCGGCGAGGCCGCCGCGGCGGACGGGGGCAATGGTGGTGTCTGGCGTGTGGCTCATGGTCAGTACCTCACCCTCGGGTCGATGATCGCGGCGATGATGTCCACGATGAAGTTGGACAGCGCCACGATCACGGCGAGCAGGGCGACGATGCCCTGCACGGCGACGAAGTCACGTGCCTTGAGGAATTCGGAGAGCATGAAGCCGAGGCCCTTCCATTCGAAGGTCGTCTCGGTCAGCACGGCACCGCCGAGGAGCAGGGCGATCTGCAGGCCGATCACGGTGATGATCGGGATCAGGGCCGGCCGGTACGCGTGCTTGGAGACCAGCCGGAACTCGCTCACCCCCCGCGACCGGGCGGCATCCACGTAATCGGTGCCGAGGGTGCCGATGACGTTGGTGCGTACGAGACGGAGGAAGACACCGGCGGTGAGGAGGCCCAGGGCGATCGCCGGGAGCACGGCGTGCGCGAGCACATCCATGAGCACCGCGGGGTTGCCGGTCATGATCGCGTCGATCGTGTAGATCCCGGTCTTGCTGGGCAGGAACTGCATCTGCAGCTCCGAGCCGGTCGTCGCCCGTCCCGCGACGGGCAGGACCTTGAGCCAGACCGAGAAGATCAGCTTGAGAAGCAGGCCGGAGAAGAAGACCGGGGTGGCGTAGCAGAGGATCGCGAAGATCCGGAGGGAGGCGTCCTGGCCCTTGTCGCGGAAGTACGCGGCCACCATGCCGAGCGGGATGCCGACGATGAATGCGACGAGGAGCGCGTAGAACGCGAGCTCAGCCGTGGCGACGCCATAGGTGAGGAGGACGTCGACGACGGGCTTGTTCGTGCTGATCGTCGTGCCGAAGTTGCCGGTGAAGATCTGGCCGAGGTACTCGAAGTACTGGACCAGGATCGGCCGGTCGTAGCCGGCGGCGTGGATGCGTTCGGCGAGCTGGTCGGCGGTGAGGCGGCCACCGAGGGCAGCCGTGATCGGGTCGCCGGTCGCGCGCATCAGCCAGAAGACCATGGAGACGAGGATGAAGATCGTCGGGAAGATGAGCAGGAAGCGGACCGCGATGTAACGACCGATGCCCCCGCCGGGGGAGGTTCGTTTGCGCCGGATTCCCTGGGGGGCGGTCGGGCGCGCTGCCACTGTTGTCATCACTGCCTATCGATCGAGAATTGAAAGGGGGCACCCAGCGCTCTGGCTGAATGCCCCCGGTTACAACTGGTGAAACAGGCCGGACTTAGCCCTTCTTCAGCGCCGCGTAGCGGAACTTGAAGGATGCGTCGAGCGTGTCGGTGGTTCCGGTGACCGTGGTCCCGGTGACGGCGACCTGGGCACCCTGGAGGAGGGGCAGGGTCGACAGCTGGGCTGCGACCTTGTCCTGGATCTCCTCGATGAGCTTGGTACGGGCGTCCTTGTCGGTCGTGACGGCCTGCTGCTTGATCAGGTCGTTGACGACAGAGTCGCTGTAGTGGTTTCCGACGAAGTTACCATCGGCGAAGAACGGCGTCAGGTAGTTGTCCGCGTCCGAGTAGTCCGGGAACCAGCCGAGCTGGTAAGCGGGGTATGCGTCCTTCACGCGCTCCTTGGAGTACGTGACGTACTCGGTCGAAGCCAGGTTGACCGTGAAGAGGCCGGAGGCGTCGAGCTGGTCCTTGACGAGCGCGTATTCATCGCTCGAGCCGGGGCCGTAGTGGTCGGTGTTGTACTGCAGGTTGAGGGCGACAGGGCTCGTGATGCCGGCGGCTTCGAGCGTTGCCTTGGCCTTCGCCTTGTCGGGTCCTCCGTTGCCGTCGCCGTAGAGGCCCTTGAGGGACTCGGTGGCACCGGTCATGCCGGCCGGAACGTAGGAGTAGAGCGGCGTGTACGTGCCCTTGTAGACCTGCTTGGCGATTTCGGCACGGTCGACGAGGTCGGCGACGGCCTGGCGCACGGCGAGCGACTTGGCCGGGTCGGCCTCGGGCGTCTTGGCGCCGAACGGCTGGGTGTCGAAGTTGAAGACGATGTAGCGGATCTCTCCGCCGGGTCCGTCGACGACCTTGACCTTGTCGTTGCCGCGCAGGTCATCGATGTCCGTCGACGACAGGCTGCGGAAGGCGACGTCGATATTGCCTTCCTGCACATCGAGCTTGAGGTTCGACGCGTCGGCGTAGTACTTCACGTTGACGACATCCGACTTCGCCGCGCCGAGGTTGCCCTTGTAATCCTTGTTGGCCTTGTACCCGATGAGGTTGTTGAAGTCGTAGCTCGTGATGACGTACTGGCCTGCGAAGGCGTTCGCCTTCACGATGTCGGCATCGGGCGTGATCGCGGTCGCCGAGAAGGTCTCCTCGTCGACGATCACGCCGGCAGGGCTCGACAGGATCTGCGGGAAGACTTGGTCGTTCGCGGCCTTCAGGGTGAAGACGACGGTGGTGTCGTCCGGAGCCGCGACGCTCGCGAGGTTGTACAGCAGGGTCGACGGGCCGTTGGCGTCCGCGATCGACAGCTGGCGGTCGAAGCTGAACTTCACGTCTGAAGACGTGAGCTTGTGACCGTTCGCGAAGACGAGGTCGGGCTTGAGCGTGACCGTGTACTCGGTGGGGGTCGTGAACTCGGCCTTGGTCGCGATGTCCGGCGTCACATCGGCGGTGCCGTATGCGCTGTTCATCAGGAACGGGAAGACCTGGTTCATCACGGCGAACGAGCCGTTGTCGTACGAGCCGGCCGGGTCGAGCGTCGTGACCTTGTCGGTCGTGCCGATCAGGAGGGTGCCTCCGGCGCTTGCGGTGGTGCCGCCTGCCGAGCAGCCGGCGAGGACGAGCGCGGAAGCGGCGACGACCGCCAGTCCCCCGATCAGCCTGGTGCGCCTGGTGGGTGAAAATGCCATGTGCGTGAGCCTCTTTCTCTCGAAATGCGGCAGAGGCGGCATGCGAGGGAGCCGCACCTCTGCATTGCTGTACCGAAAGGAATATCACGAAAAACGCAGTTTGCCCGAATTCTCGCCAGAATATTTACCTAGCTGCAACACGCGAGGTGTGCTCAGTTACTCATCCCTCAGGTTGCGCCGCTCGAGTTCGACCCGCATGAGTTCACGCTGCAGCGCCGTGTACGGCACACGGTCGGTGGGGTCAGCACGCTGCAGCCGGCCGAGCAGCTCGGCTTTCTGGCGGAGGAAGTCCCGGTCGATGAGCGCGACGGTCACGTCGCGCACGTAGCGTTCGACTTCGCGTTCGGTGCGTTCGGGAAGCGGCGCCATCGCCAGGTCGGTGACCAGGTTCTGCAGGGAAACCGGTACGTCCGCGACAACGCGCTCGATCCAGTCCGGCGCCGAGAGGGTATCCAGGTTCGCCGCGATCGCGTCACGCACGACAGCGAGGGACTGGTGGGAGAATCCCGTCTGCACCGCCCGCTGCAGCAGTTCGACACCGACGAGGGCAGGACGCTGGAGCATGGCCATCAGCCCGTCGCGTTCCAGTCGGGTGACCGGGTCCGTCGGCAGTTCGACCATCGAGAACGGGCGTTCGCGCGCGGGCTCGCCGGTCTCACCGCCTCGGGCGGCGGCGGATGTCCCCGGCGCGGTGCGTGAGCGGCTGAGCGCGGCCGAGACGGCCCGGCCGACCTCGCCGAGCTCCATGCCGAGCATCCGGGCGAGCTCGTGCGTATAGCCCGGCCGGAGGGCGGGGTCGCGAATATCGCTCACGAGCGGGGCCGCCGCCCGGAGTGCGGAGACCCGCCCTTCGACAGTCTCGAGGTTGTACTGGGCGAGCAACTGCCGGATCATGAACTCGAACATCGGCTTCTTGGACTCGATCAGCCGTTGCACGGCCCCATCGCCCTTGTGCAGCCGCAGGTCGCACGGGTCGAGGCCCTCCGGGGCGACGGCGACGAAGGTCTGCGCGGAGAAACGCTGCTCCTCGCTGAACGCGCGGACGGCGGCCTTCTGGCCTGCGGCATCCGGGTCGAAGGTGAAAACGACCTCGCCGACACCGCTGTCGTCGCCGAGGACCCGGCGGAGGACCTTGATGTGGTCGACTCCGAAGGAGGTTCCGCAGGTCGCGACGGCGGTCGTCACCCCGGCCAGGTGGCACGCCATCACGTCGGTGTACCCCTCGACGACGACGACCTGGTGGCTGCGGGAGATGTCCCGCTTCGCGAGGTCGAGCCCGTAGAGCACCTGCGCCTTGTGGTAGATCGGGGTCTCCGGGGTGTTCAGGTATTTCGGGCCCTTGTCGTCGTCGAGGAGCTTGCGCGCCCCGAAGCCGATCGTCTGGCCGGTGATGTCGCGGATGGGCCAGACCAGCCGGCCGCGGAAGCGGTCGTAGACGCCGCTCGATCCCTCCCGGCTCGACACCAGTCCGGCGAGGGTCAGCTCCTCATCGGAGTAGCCGCGACCACGGAGGTGTTTGGTCAGTTCGTCCCAGCTCTTCGGGGCGAAGCCGATCCCGAACCGGGTCGCCGCGTGGGCGTCGAAGCCGCGTTCGCCGAGGAATGTTCGGCCGACGGCGGCCCCTGCGCTGCCGAGCTGCTCGACGAAGAAGTCGGCGGCGGCCTGGTTGGCCGCGTAGAGCCGCGCGCGGTTGGTGTGGTCCGGCGCATCCGCCCCGCCGCCCTCGTAGTGCAGTTCGAGGCCGACCCGGCCAGCGAGTCGTTCCACGGCCTCGCTGAAGGTGACGTGGTCCATCTTCTGCAGGAAGGAGTAGACGTCGCCGCTCTCGCCGCAACCGAAGCAGTGGTAGAAACCGACCTGCGGGCGGACGTGGAAGCTCGGGCTGCGTTCGTCGTGGAAGGGGCACAACCCCTTCAGGGAGCCGACGCCGGCCGACTTGAGGCTGACGTAGTCGCCGACGATGTCGGCGATATTGGTTCGGGCCTTGACCTCTTCAATGTCGCTTTGTCGAATCAGGCCTGCCATAGCTGAATGTTATCCCGCCGCACGCCCGACTTCGGCACGGGCCGGGTTCTGCACAGGCTCAGTTCTGGATCAGGCGTTCGTACCACGCGAGCGCGGACTGGTCGGTGAGGCTCGCGACCTGGTCGACGACGACGCGCTTGCGGGCGGCATCGTCCGCGGCGGCGTGGAAGTCTTCCTTCGAGCCGGCGGCGAGGTGTTCGTCGCCGGTGGCGAGCAACCGGTCGGCGAGCAGCGTCAGGACCTGGCGCTGCTGCTGGTAGATCGGCTGCCGGGTGTTCTTCGACATCACGAATGCAGCGACGACGCCCTTGAGCACGGCGATCTCGGCTGCGATATTCGGCGGCACCACGACGTGGGCGCCGAAGCGCGCGATGCGCTCGGCCGGGTAGGCCTGGCGGGTGGCATAGACGGCTGCTCCGGAGAAACGACCGATGAGCTGGCTCGTCAGGTTCTTGAGCCGACCCTGGTCACGCCGCCCTGCCGTCCAGCCGCGCAGCCAGGAGTCGAGGGCGCCGAGGCGGTCGTATGCCGCCGCGAGGTCGGCGTGGGAGACGGCGCCGCCGATCCAGGCGTGCATCGAGGAGACGAGCTCGGTGCTCGCGCGGCCGTTCAGGGCGGCGAGGTCGAGGTAGCCGTTGACGACGGCATCCTCGAAGTCGTGCACGGAGTACGCGATGTCGTCGGAGAGGTCCATGACCTCGGCTTCGATGCACAGCATCCGGTCGGGGGCGTCGGTGCGCATCCACGCGAAAGCGGGCAGGTCATCGGGGTAGTACCCGAATTTGGCGCGGCTGCTCGGGTCGGACACGGATTCGCCGGCGGGCCACGGGTACTTGCAGCTCGCGTCGAGGCTCGCGCGGGTGAGGTTGAGCCCGTAGCTGCGGCCGTCGGGGCCGAAGACCTTCGGTTCGAGCCGGGTGAGCAGGCGCAGCGTCTGGGCGTTGCCCTCGAACCCGCCGATGTCGAGGGACCAGGCGTTGAGCGCCTTCTCGCCGTTGTGGCCGAACGGAGGATGCCCGATGTCGTGCGCGAGGCAGGCAGTGTCGACGACGTCGGGGTCGAGGCCGAGGCGTTGGGCGAGCTCGCGTCCGATCTGCGCGACCTCGAGGGAGTGGGTGAGCCGGTTCCTGGCGAAATCGAGTCCGGCGGTCGGGCTCAGCACCTGGGTCTTTGCGGCGAGGCGGCGGAGGGCGCTCGAGTGCAGCAGCCGGGCGCGGTCGCGCGCGAAGTCGCTGCGGCGTGAGCTGTGTTCCTCCGGGAAGTAGCGTTCCTCGTCGAAGCTTGTGTACCCCGATCGGTTAGCCACCGCTGGTGTCCCCTTCGCCCTCGGTGAGCCGGGCGCGTTCGGAGCCGACGAGTTCCTGCGAGTCGAGCCAGTGCTCGGGCAGGCTGGTCTTCTTGGGGCTGCCTGCCCGGCCGCGGGGACCCTCCGCGCCGATGCCCGGGTACTCCTGGGTCGGGTCGAGGGTGCCGAGAAGGTCGTCGAGCTGGGCGAGGGAGACCACGGAGGCAAGGCTGGCCCGCAGTTCGCCGCCGACCGAGTAGCCCTTGAAGTACCAGGCCACGTGCTTGCGCAGGTCGCGGCAGGCACGTTCCTCGCTGTCGAAGAATTCGGTGAGCAGTTCGGCATGCCGACGGAAGGTGTCTGCCACGACGCCGAGGTTCGGCTGGATGAGTGCGGCCCCGGCACCCTCTGCCGGACCGAAGGCCGCCGCGAGATCGCCGAACAGCCAGGGCCGGCCGAGGCAGCCTCGGCCGACGACGACGCCGTCGCAGCCGGTTTCCGCGACCATGCGAACCGCGTCCTGGGCCGACCAGATGTCGCCGTTGCCGAGCACGGGGACACTCGTGATGGCCTGCTTGAGGGTCGCGATCGCCGTCCAGTCCGCCTGCCCGGAATAGTAGTCGGACGCCGTGCGCGCGTGCAGTGCTATGGCGGAAACGCCGGCGCCTTCTGCTGCCCTCGCTGCCTCGAGGTAGGTGAGGTGGTCGGAGTCGATGCCCTTGCGCATCTTGATCGTGACCGGAACGGCGCCTGCCGCGTTCACCGCGGCCTCGACGATGCTCCGAAAGAGGCCGAGCTTCCAGGGCAGGGCGGCTCCGCCGCCCTTGCGCGTCACCTTGGGGACCGGGCAGCCGAAGTTGAGGTCGATGTGGTCTGCGCGGTCCTCGGAGACGAGCATCGTGACAGCTTCGCCGATGGTCTTCGGGTCGACCCCGTAAAGCTGGATGGAGCGGGTGGTCTCACTCTCGTGGTGGTCGATGAGGCGCATCGAGCCCGGGGTGCGCTCGACGAGCGCGCGCGAGGTGATCATTTCACTCACATAGAGCCCGGCGCCGAATTCCCGGCAGAGCCGGCGGAACGCGGTGTTGGTGATGCCGGCCATCGGTGCGAGGACGACGGGCACGTCGAGCGTGAGCGGGCCGATCCGCAGCGCGGGGACCGGCGACGGGTCCGTGCGCGAAGCGGTGAGTTCAGGAGTCATTGGTTCAATTCTCCCAGATGCGGGCGGCCCTGCTGACCCGTAGGAGCGACCCGCACCGATCGAGGCCTAGATTCCGCAGGAATCGCCCTCGCAGCTCCCGGCGCCGGACTGGCCGAGGAGCTGGATGAACGGGGTGACGCGCGGTGCCGGGGCCGCGGCGACGGGGACGGCGCTGGCATCGGTCATCAACGGTCCTCCCCTGCTGCTGCGGTCGTTCCTGCGGCCTCGTTCTGGTCGGCCTGGGCCTGGCGGAGTGCGCCGGCGAAGGCCTCGGGGTCCTGGGCCCCGGAGATGCCGTACTTCCCGTCGATCACGAAGAACGGGACGCCCTGGATTCCGTAGGCATTTGCCTGGGCTACGTCCGCCTTCACGTCGGCGAGATAGTCGTGGGCGGTCAACGCGCGGACGACATCCGCTCGGTCGAGTCCGATTTCGGCGGCGAGGTCCGCGAGGTCTTCGATGCGACCGACGTGCCTTCCGTCGACGAAGTAGGCCTTGAGCAGGCGTTCCTTCATGTCGAGCTGGCGACCGTGGGCCTTGGCGTAGTGCAGCAGCTCGTGGGAGATGACGGTGTTGGTCTGGTGCACCGAGTCGTAGTCGTAGTGCAGGCCGACGCTCTCAGCGATTCCAGTCACGCGGGCGAGCATCTCGGTGACCTGGGCGACGGGGATACCCTTGCGCTCGCTCAGGTAATCGATGGGACTGCCGGCGAAGTCGACCGGGGTATCGGGGGCCAGCTCGAAGCTGTGGTATTCGACCTCGACCGAGCCGTCGAAGAGGGCGGCCCCTGCCTCGAACTTGCGCTTTCCGATGTAGCACCAGGGGCACTGCACGTCGGACCAGATGTCGACCTTGATAGTTTCGCTCACACCCGGTCCAAGCCGCCGGTCCCCCGATCTATTCCCCCTGCCGCGTGAGTGGATCAAACGCTTGGGGTGTCGACCGCCCCGCCGTAGCGGCGGTTGCGGGCGGCGAAGAGCTCGATGGCATGCCACAGCTCCGCCCTGCCGAAGTCAGGCCAGAGGGTGTCGAGGAAGACCATCTCGGCGTATGCGCTCTGCCAGAGCAGGAAGTTGCTCGTGCGCTGCTCCCCCGAGCTCCGCACGAAAAGGTCGACGTCCGGGAGGTCTGCCGTGTAGAGCTGGCGCTGGATCGCCTTCTCGGTGATTCCGGAAGGCTTCAACCGGCCGGCGGCGACCTCCTCGGCCAGCGCGCGGACGGCATCCGTGATCTCGGTGCGCCCGCCGTAGTTGACGCACATCGTCAGGGTGAGTCCGGTGTTGCCCGCCGTGAGGCGCTCGGCGTACTGCAGTTCGTTGATGACGGATGCCCACAGGCGCGGCTTGCGGCCAGCCCAGCGCACGCGCACGCCCCAGTCGTTGAGCTGGTCGCGGCGCCGGTGCAGCACGTCCCTGTTGAAGCCCATCAGGAAGCGGACCTCGTCAGGGGAACGTTTCCAGTTCTCCGTCGAGAAGGCGTAGACACTCAGGTGCTTGACGCCGATCTGGATGGCGCCGGCGACGACGTCGAGGAGCGCGGCCTCGCCGGCCTTGTGGCCTTCGACCCGCGGGAGTCCGCGCGCGTTCGCCCAGCGGCCGTTGCCGTCCATGACGATCGCGACGTGCTCGGGAACGACCTTCGCCGGCAGCGCCGGCGGGTACTGGCCGGTCCAGTCGAGCGGTCGGAACGGCATGGCGTCCTTGTGCGTGAACGGCTTCGGGGCGAAGGGATTCAGCGAGCTGGGCTTCGGGGTCATCGACTGACGTGCTCCAAGGATCGGAGGCCCCGGCCGAGGTGCCACTGCGTGTATGCGGCGACGACTCCGTTGGCCTGGTTCCTGGTCTGCTCTGGCATGGATTCGGCCTGGTCCCAGTCCCCGGCGAGCAGGGAGCCGAGGAGCAGGATGGTCGCCTTGTCCAGCCGGGGCGACCCGGGGGCCGCGCAGTCGTCGCAGACGATTCCGCCGACTTGCACGACGAGCGCGGAGTGATCGCCGAGTGCGCCGCAGCGCGCGCAGCCCTGGAAGCTCGGCGCCCAGCCGGCCATCGACAGGGCACGCAGCAGGTAGGAGTCGAGGGTGAGGCTCGCGCCGTGTTCCATCCGGGAGAGGGAGCGCAGGGCCCCGACCAGGAGCAGGTACTGCTGCAGGGACCCCTCGGCCTCCGTGAGCTTGTCTGCGGTCTCGACCATGGCGCTCGCCGCGGTGTAACTGGCGTAGTCGCCGGAGATCAGGGCGCCGTATGAGCCGATCGACTCGGCCTGGGTGACGATGTCGAGACTGCGGCCCTCGTAGAGCTGCACATCCGCCACCATGAACGGTTCGAGCCTGGCCCCGAATTTGGAGGCCGTGCGGCGGACGCCTTTGGCGACGGCACGGACCTTGCCGTGCTGGCGGGTGAGCATGGTGACGATCCGGTCGGCTTCACCCAGTTTGTGGGTGCGCAGCACGACGGCTTCATCACGGTAAACAGGCACGTCCTATTCTCCCACCCGAGCGGGCTTTGTGGGTCCGGTCCCGGCCGACGCGCCGGTCGAGCGGTTCCTGCCTCCACGCGCCTGTCGACGGTCAGGAAACCCCGCGGCGGATGGTTTCATTGGAGGGTGCCTCCCATCCTGTTCACGATCCCGCTCTGGATCGACCTGACGGCGGTCGCCATCGGCGCGATCCAGGGGGCCATGTTCGCCGGGCGATTCACCGATCGCCGCTTCGACCTGCTCGGCATTGCGATCATCGGTGTCACTGTCGGCCTCGGCGGCGGACTCCTGCGCGATATCCTGCTCGGCGGGGTGCCCGCTGCCCTGCAGAGCAACTGGTACCTGCCGATCGCAGGCGGATCCGCTCTCCTGGGCATGCTGTTGCAGAGCCTCTTCAACCGCCTCGGCCCGTTCATCATCGCGCTCGACGCTGTGACGATCGGCCTGTTCGCCGCTCTCGGGACGAGCAAGGCGCTCGCGCACGGCCTCCCGGAGATTCCGTCGCTGTTCGTGGGCGTGATCACGGCCGTCGGCGGCTCGGCGCTCCGGGACATGATGCTCAACGTTCCGATCGCCGTCATGCACGTCGGTTCGTTCTACGCCATGGCTGCCGGATTCGGTAGCGCGCTCCTCGTCGTGCTTTTCGAACTGCACGTGGACATCACCATCGCCGCGATCGCCTGCGTGATCGTGACCACGGTGATGCGGATCCTCGCGGCCCGGTACGGCTGGAGCCTGCCAGAACAGCGTGCGATCGGCAGCTGGCCGCGTTGGCGGCGTCGCGTGCGCCCCGCAACGCTCCGCCGCCGTCGCACCCACGACTGAATCCCCCGACCAGGTCCGGAGCTCGGAATTCCGCGGCACCGCAGCTGCAGGGCGGGAATGTGCGGGAGTTGGGCCCACCCAGACGGCGTGGGAGGGACGGAGAAATCGGCGGGATTCCCTCTCGCATTTGTGGGCCCGCGGGGAGACACTAGTGAGGAGTACTCACTTGTCTGGAGGATCCATGAATATGCTGAAGGGCAACTCGCCCGATCCGATGCCGGTGCCCAGCCTGATGCCGGTCCTGTCCCGCGGCAAACACCGCACGCCGCGCTCCGGTGCCTGCTTCATGGAGTTCGCGTCCTACCTCGCAGGCGAAGCGTGGAGTGACCATCCGGCGTGCACGCACCCCCTGGTCGCCTCCCTCGCCCGCATGGTCAACGACTGCACCTCGGACAGTTCCCGGGCCCGCCTGGTGCCCCTGATCCCGTCGGTCATCGGCCTCAAGGGCGACAACCCCCGGGTGCGGCTACTGATCGCGGTCAGGGCCGCGACCGCGGCGCTTCCCGTGAGCAGCTCGGATCACCAGCGTGCGCTTGCCGTCGGGATCCTGAATTGCGAGCGCCAGCTGGAGGGGCTCGATGGCGAGTTGCCCGAAGGACTCGAGGCCCGTATCCGCACCGCGTTCGACGCGGCGCCGGAGACCGAGCGGTGGGCGCGCGAGTTCATCTCCTCCATGGGGGCATGGTCGCGTACCAAGTTCACCGATCGCACGGCGGAGACGATCATCCGGGTCTCGGTTCAGGGTATTGCTGAGGCATGCACCCCGAATCCCGACGACCGCCTGTTCGAGTTGCTGTCCGGGGTGATCGACGATGCGACGCGTGTGCTTGTTTCGACGCAGCCGGCGCAGATGGCGACGTCGGTAGTCGAGCGACCGGCCGAGACACGTCCCGCAGGGGTGCGTGTTCACAGCTGAATCCGGAAGGAAACCAGCCCTTCGGATGTGCAGTTGAACGCAGTTAAGAAACCACAGCGATCGGAGCGATCCGCCGTTGGGCGGATCGCCCCGATTCGCATGCCCCGACTCACATCCCATGGATCCGTATCGTCAAGGGGCGCTATCGTCCAGGGGCGCTGAGAATCAGACCTGCCGGGCGGTTCGCGGATTGAGTTCACGGTATTCGCGGTAGACGAGAACGACGATTGCGGCATCGAGCGCGGTGATGACGGCCATGCCCACTGTGGGGCGGAGGACGAAGGCGTAGAGCTGGTAGCCGAGGAAGGCGATCAGGATCCCCAGCGCGTACGGATAGGCCCGGTGCCATTTGCGCAGGAGGCAGTAGACGAGAGCCACCTTCACGGCTCCGTGGGTGATGAGGAAGGCGATCAGGAAGCCGGCTCCCGTTGCGGCAAGCTCGGAATCCAGCCGGGCTACGTACTGCGCCAGGAAGCGCATGGCGGAGGAGTCGCCCTCCCCCGCCTCGCCCGCTACTCCCGCGAGCAGGGCGTGGACGAAGGCGGGTGACACCCACAACACGAGTCCGGCGGCGAGTTCGATCACGCCGTCGATGCCCTTGATGCCCACTCCGACGGAATAGAGGCGATCCGTGACCGTCCGAGAACGTCGGGACTCAGTGGGAGTCGAGGCCACCGGATACCTGCCTTCCCGCTGATCGAGCCGGTTCCTAGGCCGGAACACCCGCCAGGGCGAGGTCGCCTGCCACCGCACGGATGCCGCGGTTGACCGCGGAGACGACGGCCTTCAGCGAGGCGGTCGAGATATCGGCGTCGATGCCGACACCCCAGTAGCGCCGGCCGTTGACGTCGAGTTCGACGTAGGACGCAGCCAGGGCGTCTCCGCCGGCGGACATGGCGTGTTCGACGTAGTCGTAGAGCGTGATCGCGATGCCGCGCTCGGCCATGATTCCCAGGAACGCGGCGATCGGACCATTGCCGGCCCCCTCGACGCGCTCGACTCCGTCGTCGTCCCGGAGGTCGACCGTGAGGTCGACACGGCCGCCCAGATCGCTCGAGGTCCGCGTGGAGAACAGTTCGAACCGGCCCCACTTGTCGTCGGGCTGCCCACTGGAACTCGGCAGGTACTCGTCGTTGAAGATCTCCCAGATCTGCTCGCTCGTGACCTCGCCGCCCTCGGCATCCGTCTTGGACTGGACGACCCCGGAAAACTCGATCTGGAGCTTGCGGGGCAGGTCGAGGGAGTGGTCGGTCTTGAGCAGGTAAGCGACGCCGCCCTTGCCGGACTGCGAGTTGACCCGGATCACGGCTTCGTAGCTGCGACCGAGGTCCTTCGGGTCCACCGGCAGGTAGGGAACCGCCCACTGGAGTTCGTCGACGGATCGGCCCTGCGCCGCGGCATCCGCCGCCATGGCTTCAAAGCCCTTCTTGATGGCGTCCTGGTGCGACCCGCTGAAGGCGGTGAAGACGAGGTCTCCTGCCCAGGGACTGCGTTCGGGAACGGGCAGCTGGTTGCAGTATTCGGCGGTGCGCTTGACCTCGTCGATGTTGCCGAAGTCGATCTGCGGGTCGATGCCCTGGGTGAACAGGTTGATGCCGAGGGCGACGAGGTCGACGTTGCCGGTCCGTTCGCCGTTGCCGAAGAGGCAGCCTTCGATCCGGTCTGCGCCGGCGAGGTAGCCGAGCTCCGCCGCCGCGATCGCGGTGCCGCGGTCGTTGTGCGGGTGCAGGGAGATCAGGACGTTCTCACGCTGGTCGAGGTGCCGGGACATCCACTCGATCGAGTCGGCGTAGACGTTGGGACTGGCCATTTCGACGGTCGCAGGCAGGTTGATGATGACCTTCCGCTCCGGGGTCGGCTCGAGGACGGCGATGACCTGGTTGCAGACATCGACCGCGAATTCGAGTTCGGTGCCGGTGTAGCTCTCCGGGGAGTACTCGTAGTAGATCGTCGTGCCGGGGACGGTCGCTTCGAGAGCGCGGCAGGTGCGTGCGCCGAAGAGGGCGATGTCGATGATGCCCTGCTTGTCCTCGCGGAAGACGACCTCGCGCTGCAGCACGCTCGTGGAGTTGTAGAGGTGCACGATGGCCTGCTTGGCGCCGGCGATCGATTCGTAGGTGCGCCGGATCAGGTGTTCCCTCGCCTGGGTGAGCACCTGGATCGTGACGTCGTCCGGGATGGCATCCTCGTCGATGAGGCTGCGCACGAAATCGAAGTCGGTCTGGCTGGCCGACGGGAAGCCGACCTCGATCTCCTTGTAACCCATGCGCACGAGCATGTCGAACATGATGCGCTTGCGCTCAGGGCTCATCGGGTCGATCAGCGCCTGGTTGCCGTCACGCAGGTCGACGGCGCACCAGCGCGGTGCGACTTCGATGTGCTTCGAGGGCCAGGTGCGATCGGGCAGGTCGACCGCGAACTGCTCGTGGTACGGACGGTACTTGTGGATCGGCATCGTCGATGCGGACTGGTTGTTTCTCATGATCGTGATCTCCTCGCTGGGGTTGGGATAGCCAACAACAAACGCCGCGACGAGGGAGGCCTCAGATTAGGACTCGTCGCGGCAGCGAAGGAGGAGCTGACCGAACAACACAAGGGAATGCTAACACCGATTTCCGGCCGGCATCCTGAGAAGAGTCTGAAGCGGCGGTCGACGGATGCCGCGCTCCCGTCGCGGGCGCGGCATCCGTCGCAGGACCACCGGTCTCACCCGGCGGCGAGGGCCGCAATCGGCGCCAGTGACACCGCCCGACGAGCGGGCAGGATCGTCGCCCCGACGGTGAGCACGGCGGTACCGACCACGCAGAGGGTGACGAGGAGCCACGGAATCGACGGCGCCACCAGACCGGCATGGGTGACGGATCCGAACAGTGATTGTGCCGCCGCCCACCCGTATGCGACCCCGAGCACCAGGCCGAGGGTGACGGCCGCCACGGTCATCTGCACGCTTTCGGCGAGGATCATCGCGCGAACCTGCCTGCCGGTGAAACCGAGGGCCCTGAGCAGGCCGATCTCGCGAGAACGCTGCAGCACGCTCAGTGCCAGGTTGTTGATCATGCCGACTGCGGCGATCAGGGCGCTGAAGCCCACGAGCACGGAGATCACGGCGAGGCTGGTCGACACCGTCTCGGAGACGGCCGCACGCGTCACCGGGTCGTCCATCAGCGGCTGCATCATGGTTTCGAAGGTCGATCCCGCGACGGCGAACATGGTGATGAGCGTCACCCCGATGACCAGTCCGATAGTGGTGCGGGCACTGCGCTCCGGGTGTTGACTGGCGTTCGCGACAGCAAGCCGGGCCGGCGCGCTGCCGCCCAGGAACCGGCCGACCAGGCTCAACATGGGCGGCATGATCAGATGCGACCCGAGCACAAGGCCGGTGAACGAGAGCAGGCCGCCGGCAAGTCCCAGCAGCACGCCGTACTCCGTGACCTGCCCGGCCCAGACTCCCCCGGCGAGAAACAGTACGCCCGTGGCCATCAGCACGATCGCGAAGGCATTGCGGCCCGGGCGCCGAGCCGACTCTTCGAGCGTGCGCTCCTGTGCTGCGCCGACAGCCTGCATCGGGCTCACGGTGAGGACCCGGCGAGACCCGACCCACGCTGCGCACCAGGTGGACAACACGACGATGACGACGGGCAAGGCGAGCAAGGGCTCGAGGAGACGGTAGCCGAGATCCGGGATCAGCCCGGCGCCGAAGGCAAGCCGGACACCGGCGAAACTCAGCAGGATGCCGGCGGCGGCGCCCAGCACGGCTCCGGCGAGCCCCACCTTCAGCCCGTCGAGGGCCACGGCGCGGCGCTGGTCACCCGCGCTCGACCCGATCAGGCGCATGAGCGCGATCGTGCGGGTCCGACCGGCGATGACGGTGGCCACCGTGTTGGTGGTCACGATCGCACTCACGTACACCGCAATCGTGATGAACAGGAATGCGACGATCGAGAGGGCTGCACGGACCGCTGCAATGCGGGACACGTCATTGCCACTCACGACGGTGGCGAGCACGCTCGTCGTTTCCAGGAGCAGCACCCCGAAGGCCGATGCGAGCGCCGCCACGAGCAGGCTCGCACCACGGCCGGCGTGCCCGGTGGCGCTGGCGGTTTCGCTGCCGCTCATGCGCACTGCTCCATGCCGAGCATGATGCCGGAGATCTCTTCGGCGGTGGACCGTTCCCGGTCTTCGACGACCCTGCCGTCCGCGAGGAAGAGGATGCGATCGGCGAAGCTGGCCGCGATGGGGTCGTGGGTGACCATGGCGATGCTCTGGCCGTAGCCGGTGCTCGCCGCCTTGAGCAGGGTGAGCACTTCGCGCCCGCTCCGGGAGTCGAGGTTCCCGGTCGGCTCGTCGGCGAAGACCAGCTCGGGCCTGGTGGCCAGGGCCCGCGCGATGGCCACTCGCTGTTGCTGGCCACCGGACAGCTCGTGCGGACGGTGCCTGAGCCGGTCGCCGAGGCCGAGGGAGTCGGTGAGCTGATCGATCCAGTCCTTCTCCGCCGCATCCGGCCGCCGCCCGTCGAGCGCGAACGGCAGGGTGATGTTCCCCCGCACGTCCAGCGTCGGGACGAGGTTGAACGACTGGAAGATGAAGCCGATCCGGCGGCGGCGCAGGACCGTCAGTTCCGAGTCGCCCAGGCCGGTGATCTCGGTATCACCGAGCCAAACCCGACCGGAGCCTGCCTCGTCCAGTCCCGCCATGATGTGCATCAGGGTGGACTTGCCCGAGCCGCTCGGTCCCATGATCGCCGTGAACTGGCCACGACGGATGCCGATGGACACGTCGTCGAGCGCCGTTACCGAGGTGGTGGCTGATCCATAGGTTTTACAGAGGTTGGTGACTCTGGCCGCGAGGCCGAGTTCTGCAGATGTGATTTCCATGCTTCAACGCTAGGAATCGCTCCCCCCTCACCGCATCGGGCAGCAGAGGTATCCCGGATGCCGAGGGGATGACTACCGGCCGGACCGGGTCATCCGCTCGTTACTCCGTGAGGCCGTGCTGGAAGGCATACACGACGAGCTGAACCCGGTCGCGGAGGATGAGCTTGGAGAGGATACGGCTGATGTGCGTCTTGACGGTGGCCTCGCTGAGGAATTCACGCGCCGCGATCTCCGCGTTGCTGAGGCCCAGGGCAGCAAGGGCGAAGATGTCGCGTTCGCGGCTGGTCAGTGTGCCGAAGGCCTCGGGTTCCACCGGCTGCGCGGGGGCCGGCGCGTCGAAGTGGGCGAAGAGTTCGCGGGTCGCCGATGCTGCGATGACGGCGTTGCCCGCGTGCACGGTACGGATTGCGGCCAGCAGGAACTCGGGATCCGCATCCTTGAGCAGGAAGCCGCTCGCCCCGCCCCGGATAGCCCTGCTCGCGCTTTCGTCGAGTTCGAAGGTCGTGAGGACGACGATGCGCGGCGGCATCACGCCGGCAGCCTCGGCCGCGGCCAGAATGGCGACGGTCGCGTCGATCCCGTCCATCACGGGCATCCGGATGTCCATCAGGATCACGTCCGGACTGACTGCGGCCGCCATGGTGACGCCAGCGGCGCCGCTGCCCGCCTCGCCGACGAACTCGAGGTCGGCCTGCGAAGATACCAGCATCCGGATCCCGGCACGGAAGAGCGCCTGGTCGTCGACCAGGGCGACACGGATGCGCGGGGCGTCCGCCGCCGCGACCTCGCTCATGCACGCACGTCCGTGGCCTGGACCGGACGCACGACGGGCCCCGCCATGATGGCCGGCAGGTGTGCCGCGACGCGGAAGTACCCTTCGTCGGGCTCTGCGGTCAGCGAACCGCCGGCGAGGAGCGCCCGTTCCCGCATGCCGGGCAGGCCGTGGCCGATCTCCACCGCGTGCGTCTCCCCGACGCCGGCCACCCCTGGGGCCACGGTGGACGGCGCGATCCGGAGGGCATTGTCGATCGTCACCGCGACCCAGTCGGTCGTCCAGTCGAGTCGGAGAGCCACGGTCCGGCTGGTGTCACCGTGCCGGAGTGCGTTGGTGAGCGCCTCCTGCACGATCCGGTAGACGGCGAGCTGGGCGCCGGAGCCGAGCGTGGCCGGCGTGCCGGTCGTCGTCCAGTGGATGTCGAGTCCCGTGCCGCGCATCTGCTCGACGAGGCGGTCGAGGTCGGCGAGCACGGGTTGCGGTCCGCTGACCACGTCCTGCCGCAGCCGGGCGAGCAGGATCCGGACATCTCCGAGGGCCTCCCGTGCGGTTGTGGAAATGGTGATGAGCGCCTCGTCGACGGCGTCCGGGTTCTGCGCCCTCGAGTAACGGGCGCCGTCGGCCTGGGCGATCACCACGGCAAGCGAGTGTGCGACGACGTCGTGCATGTCCCTGGCGATGCGGTTGCGCTCCTGTTCGACGACCACGGCACGCTGGGCCTGGCGCTGCTCCTGCTCGGCGCGGTACTGGGTGAATCTGCTGTCCCTTGCGGCCTGCCGGGAGCGCTTCAGCAGACCCAGGGTCCAGGAGAGGCCGAGAACGGCCAGGCTGACAAAGGTCAGCATCGCCGTCGACCAGACCAGGGCGCCGATGTCCCCCTGCGCGAGCGCTGTGCCGAGGTGTCCCACGCCGCGTTGTGCGACCGCGAGGTAGACCCCGGCCACCAGCGCGCCGACAGCGACCGAGATCAGGCCGGCCCTGCGCGTGGCCGGTCCGGCATAGGCCGCCGTGACGTAGAGCACGGCCAGGACGGCCACGTCACCGCCAAGCACCGGCTCGCCCGCGAGCATCTGTCCGGTCGCGGCCAGCCAGGCGAGGGTGAGGGCCAGGGCTGGCGAGAACCGGCGCACCGCGAGCGCCGCAGCGAACCCGACCAGGACGAGGACGGTCGCGGGGCTGCCCGAGTCGACCAGGAGAAGGAGCAGGAAGAAGAGGCCGGCGATGACGATGTCGAGGGCGAGCGAACGACGGGGAATCACACGGATCCAGCGGTACCGTGCGACACGCGTGGACACTCCCGGCTCGACCATCCTCCCAGCCTACGACCCCGTGCCGGACCGCCAGGGGGCGCCGCAGGAACGTCATCCCTGAGTGAACCGGAAATCCTCCGAGCGATGTAGTCCCGGCAGGTCAGGTCAGGTCAGGCTCCTGGCGAAAGCAAGGGCTTCCCGCACGGAGAGAGCCGGCAGATACGCGCGTGCAAGTGCGAGCCCGATCGCAGGAAGGGCGACCGGGTCGGGGTAGGCCATGAAGAGCGGGTGGAATTCGGGCTGGAACTTCCGTTTGAAGGCGAGGAGCGAACGGAACCCGTAGACGGGCTCCAGGCTGCGCCCGAGGAAGTCGATGAACCGGGAGGCGAGGCTCGACGCCCGGTTGTCTCCGTCGCCCGCGCCGGTCTGGGCGAGCGGGGCCGCCGAGAGGCTCAGGAATTCGATTTCCGGCTGTTCGCTCATCTGCCGGGCGGTCTGCGCGATCAGGAATTCCATCACGCCGTTCATGCTGTCCGGGCGCCGCCGCATGAAGTCGAGCGTCCAGCCGATCACCTTCCCGTCCCGGTAGCTCGGGAGCCAGCTCGTCACCGCGTGCACGACCTGGCCTTCGTCGATCGCCAGCATGAGCCGGACCGCGGGGTCACGGAGCTCGTCGAGTCCGCCGAGGGTGAAGCCCAGTTCGGGGAGTTCCTTCTCCTGCACCCAGAGCTCGGAAATCTCGGAGATCTGCACGTTCTCGAGCACGGGAAGCGCGCGGTACGTCGTCCATTCCGCGCGCACTCCGGCACGTTCCGCCCGGTTGATCGACGAGCGGATGTCCTGCCACTTCTTCCCGGTTGTGTCCCAGGTCCGGGGCCTCAGGATCGTCTCTTCGCCGATCCCCATGGTCTGCCAGCCCATCCGGGCGAAGGTCGCCTGCCAGCTGCCGTGCAGGCTGTAGAAGACCGGGACCCAGCCGTGGTCGTCGCACATGATGGCGAAGTCGGCGATCGCCCGCGCGGCGTCTTCGACGGGTCCGACCGGCTCCGTCGTGGTGATGGCGACGCCGGCCTCCACGCGATACGCGATCGCGGTCGATCCGGAAGCGTTGAACCACAGTGAGTTCCCCTCCCACGTGGTCATGTATGCGAGGGAGCCTCCACCGCCCCTGCTGAGGATGGCCCGCAGCCGGGCCGCGTCGTCGCTCCGGCCGCCGGCGACGGTGCTGCGCATGCACTGGATCGCCCCGATGATGACGATCGCCCAGAACACCGGTCCGACCCACTGGTAGAGCAAGGTCGACGCCCAGTCGGTCGGCAGGAAGGAGAGTCGTTCGAGTCGGAGGAATCCGACGGGAATGAACCGCTCCGGCACGTCGCTGACGAGGTCCACGAGGTTCACGGCGGGGGTGAACCGGTCGCTGAGCGCGAGTCCCCCGATGACGTACACGGCCGCGAGGCCGAAGAAGGAGACCACGGTCGTCACGAAGAAGCGGCGGAGCCTGCCCGGCCTGCTGCGCACGGGGAAGCGACGCAGGTTCACGATGATCAGCACGGCAGTTGCAAGCGGAACCAGCACCGACACGACGAGCACGACGGCGACCTCCCAGTACTGGAAGGAGCGCCAGTGCCAGACGTACGGCTGGCCGGAGATCGGCAGGAGGCCGTAGTACCAGGCGCCGAGAACGGCCATGCCGGTGTTCACGACGATCGCGAGCCAGGCCGCGAATCGTCTGCCCCGCAGGACTCCGAAGGCGGCGACAAGAAGGGTGAGGAGCGGCAGCAGCGAGACGAGCACCGGCCCCACGCCGGCGACCCTCTCGAGGGTTAGTTCGTGCACGCACTGCCGGGTGATATCGCCCAGGAGGCACCGGTCCACGACATCGGTGACGGAGGGCACGCCCTGGGTGAGCAGGAGTCCGAGCGGAGCGAGGAGGCCGAAGCGCGTTCCGGAGAAGATCGTGATGACCGGGCCGACGGCGAGGATGCCGAGCACGGACGCGAGGAGTGTCCGCGTCTCGCGGTGCGAACTGCGGCGCCAGGTCAGGTCGATCCGCCGGGGCCGGAAGACGGCCCCGAGCGCGAGACCGGCGAGGGCCCCGAGAAGGCGGTACACGTCTGAGGGCTGGCCGGAGTAGAGCACGAGCACTAGGGCAACCATCAGGGTGAATACGCGAATGCGTCGCCGCCAGAGCGGCCCTGCGAAGCTGCTCGCCGCCATGATCGTGCCGAAGATCGGCGTGAACGGGTCGAGCGCCCAGAGTTCGCTGACGCCCCGTGACCACATCTCTCCGCTCGCGACACCCGCGTCCTGGAGCAGGAGACCGATCCCGGTGCCGAGGATGGCCGTCGACAGGAAGGCGATGACCGTTCGGCCACTGCCGAGGAGATGCTCGGCATAGCCGAGGACCACGAGGGTCGCGAGGATCGCGAGCAGGAGTTCCGCGAGATTGTCCACGAGGAACACGCTCGTGATCGGCGACCACCAGTGCCCGCCGTCGATGACCGACTCGTATCCGGTCCCGAACCAGAGCCGGATCCACCGCGACGGCCCCTGGACGATGCCCGTCGAGAGTGCGAGGACGAGCAGGATGAGCGCGTAGCCGAGGGACACCGGCTGTGTCCTGAGCCGTCGCCAGACGACCCGGATGGTCACGGCGAGACCGGCTCCGGCCCGGGAGAGCCACCCGGTTTCGGCTGTTCCGCCGGCACCGTGGGAGCCTTCGGTGGACGTCGACATGGCGTTCACGGGGTCACCGCGAGTCCGGTGCGGGCCGCGATCAGCGGCAAAGCGGTCGTCCAGGCGAACTGCACGGTGTGCCAGTCGTGCGCGGTCCCTGGCGAGACGATCAGGTCCGTGCCTGCGCCGGCCGCGGTCGCCGCGGCGTCGAGGGTGTTCGCCCAGGCCAGGAAACGCGTGTCACCTGCCCCGACGGCGAAGATGATGTGCAGGTTGGAATAGGGGGCGTGCGCAGCGAGGATCGCGGCCGGCGCGGCGGCCGCGTAAGCGGTGGCACTGCCGGCGAACGCGGTCTGGATCGTGTGGGCGGCATCCCCGTTCCTGGGCACGAGCTCGCCTGAGATGTCGAGAATGGTGCCGAAGAGCTCCGGGTGCGCGGCGCCGAGCTGGATGGAACAGGTGCCGCCCTGGGAGAACCCCGCAATGGTCCACCCGGCGGGGCTTGCGGCGACCGAGAAGGTGGACCGGATCCAGGCGGGCACGTCGACAGTGAGGTAACTGGCACTGTTGCCGAGCACGGAGTCGACGCACATGGGGTTGCGGTCCGCTGCCCCCAACTGGTCAGGGACGACGACGATGGGCGTCTGGCCGGCGTGGGCGGCGGCGTACGTGTCGAGGATCGCGTCGAGTTTCCCTGCGGTGAAGACGTCTGCCGGTGTTCCCGGCTGGCCGGAGAGCATCACGACGACGGGGAGCACGGGAGGATGTGCCGTGCGGGCGGCGGCCGGCAGGTACACGATGGCCGGGCGGGCGTCGAAGCCGGATACGGTTGCCGGAATCGTGACGGTGCCGATGCTGCCCGCGGTCTCCCCCACGCTGCTCGCCGTTGCGGCGGTCGCGCCCACGTCGAGTGCTCCGTAGAGCGGAACTCCGAGTGCCGCGCGCACCGTGGTGTACTGCCCGAAGTCGGCGTTGATGCCGGCCGCGGCGGCGAGGAGGCAGAGCGGAATCAGGGCGATCGCGACGCCCCGCCGCCAGCCACGGCCGGTCAGGCTGTTGATCGCGAGACCGATCCCGGCGAAGACGGCCACGACCCAGCCGCGGGTCACCATCGACAGCGACACACCGAACAGGTCCCAGACATCGCTCGTCAGCCAGGCGAGGACCCAGCCGAAGAGCGCCCCTGCTGAGAGACTCGCGGCGACACGGAAGAAGACGATTCCGCTGTACCGGCGGACGAGCACGAGGAGGACGGCGAGTCCGGCAAGAACGTAGAGGACCACGACGACGGGCCCAGCAACGATGCTGGTGTCAAGCAATGCGGCCATTTCGGTTTCCTCCCTCCCTACCCTCACACTCCGAGGGACGGCCTTCCCGCCAAATCGCGGGTTCTGAGCAATAGCTCAGGGAAGGATGCTGGCAGGCCTGCCCGTCCCCAGCAAAGGTTCAGGGCGGCGAACCCCTAGAACCCGAGGCGACCGAGCTGCTTCGGGTCGCGCTGCCATTCCTTGGCGACCTTGACCCGGAGGGACAGGAAGACCCGCTTGCCGACGAGGGGTTCGATCTGCTTGCGCGCCCGCACCCCGACGTCCTTGAGCCGGCTGCCTGACTTGCCGATGATGATGCCTTTCTGGCTGTCCCGCTCGACGAAGAGGTTGGCGTAGACCTCGACGAGTTCCTGGTCGTCGCGTTCGATGATGTCGTCGATCGTCACGGCGATGGAGTGCGGCAGTTCGTCGGTGACGCCCTCGAGCGCCGCCTCACGGATGTACTCGGAGATGCGCGATTCGAGGCTTTCGTCCGTGACGGCATCCGCGGGGTAGAGCGGGGCGTCGGAGAGCGGCAGGAGGCGCAGGAGCTCGGCGGCGAGGATGTCGAGCTGGATGCGGCTCGTCGACGAGATCGGGACGATCGCTTCCCAGTCCCGGAGTGCGGACACCGCGAGCAGCTGGTTCGCGACGCTCGTCTTCGAGGAGAGGTCGATCTTGGTCACGATCGCGACCTTGCGGGCGCGCGGGAAGTTGTCGAGCTGCTCGTTGATGAAGCGGTCCCCCGGGCCGATCGGCTCGTTGGCGGGGATGCACAGGCCCACCACGTCGACACCGGCGAGGGTGGACTGGACGAGGCTGTTGAGTCGCTCGCCGAGCAGGGTCCGCGGCTTGTGGATGCCCGGCGTGTCGACGAGGATCAGCTGGCCGTCCTTCTGGTGCACGATCCCGCGGATGGCCCGCCGGGTCGTCTGCGGCTTCGACGAGGTGATGGCGACCTTCTCACCGACCAGGGCATTGGTGAGGGTCGACTTGCCGACGTTGGGTCGGCCGACGAACGACACGAACCCCGCCCGGAATTCATTTTCTGTGGTCATGGCCGTTTACTCCCTCATCGTCCGTCACTCCGAGGAATGCGGTCTGCGCTTCGATCAGCGCTTCGTCTCGTTGGACCAGCACTGTGCTGATCCGTTTGCGGCGGCCCTCGGTGCGTTCCGCGGTGAGGACCAGCCCGCTCGTTCGTGCGACCGACCCGGCAACGGGCAGTCGTCCGAGGGCCTTGGCCAGCAGTCCGCCGACCGAATCGACCTCGTCGTCGTCGAGTTCGAGGTCGAACAGTTCGCCGAGTTCATCAACCGGGAGCCGGGCGCTGACCCGGAATCGGCCGTGGCCGAGGTCTTCGACCTCGACGACATCACGGTCGTACTCGTCGGAAATGTCGCCGACGAGTTCTTCGATCAGGTCTTCAAGCGTGACCAGGCCCGCTATGCCACCATACTCGTCGACGACCATGGCGAGGTGGTTCGACTCGAGCTGCATCTGCCGGAGGAGCTCGTCGGCCTTCTTCGACTCGGGGACGAACACGGCGGGCCGGGCGAGGTCGCCGACGGTGAGGCTCTCGATGTTCGGCGGTCGCTCGTAGACGAGCCGGGCGACGTCGCGGAGGTACACGATGCCCGTGACATCGTCGACTTCGCCGTCGATGACGGGCACTCGGGAGAAGCCCTTGCTCAGGAAGAGGCCCATCGCCTCGCCGAGGGAGGCATCGACCTCCATCGTCACCATGTCGGTGCGCGGGATCATGACCTCGCGGACGACGGTGTCGTTGAACTCGAAGATCGAGTGGATGAGTTCCCGGTCGTCCTCCTCGAGGACGTCGAGCTCGGTGGCCTCGTCGACCATGCTGAGCAGCTGGTCTTCCGAGGTGAAGGTCGCGAGCCGGGTGCGCCCCGGGGTGACCCGGTTGCCGAGGGCGACGAGGGCGTTCGCGATCGGCCCGAGCAGTACGCGCAGGAAGTGCACGAGCGGCGCGGTCCCGGCCAGCAACCCGTCCGGGTGCGCCCTGCCGACGCTGCGCGGACTCGCGCCCACGAGAACGAACGACACGGCCGTCATCAGGGCCGCGGACAGCACGAGGGCGAGCCAGAGCTGCTCGATCGTGGTGGCGAAGACGAGGGTCACGAGCACCGCGGAGGTCGTCTCTGCGATGATCCGCATGAAGCTGATCGCATTGAGGTGGGCGCCGGTGTCTGCGGAGATCGCGCGGAGGGACCGTTTCGCCCGGTGGGTCTCGGCGAGCTCGGCGATGTCGACGCGGGAGAGGGCGAGGATGGCGGAATCGACGGCGGCCATCAGGCCGCCGAAGGCGACCAGGACGATGGCCGCCACGAGAAACCACCCGATGCTCATCGCGCGCGGCGGCGTTCCTGCATGGCGAAGCCGATCAGGATGTCGCGCTGGATCCCGAACATTTCCTTCTCCTCGTCGGGCTCCGCGTGGTCGAAGCCGAGAAGGTGCAGGATCCCGTGCGCGGTCAGCAAGAGGAGCTCGTCAAGGGTCGAGTGCCCGGCCGTCTCGGCCTGGCCCTGGGCGACCTGCGGGCAGAGCACGATGTCACCGAGGAGGCCGGCCGGTGTTTCGGCGTCTTCTGTGCCAGGCCTGAGTTCGTCCATCGGGAAACTCAGGACATCGGTGGGCCCCGGTTCATCCATCCACTGCACGTGCAGCTGCTCCATCGCGCCCTCGTCGACGAGGAGGATCGCGAGATCGGCGTCGGCGTGCACGTGCATGGTGTCGAGGGCGAAGGCCGCGAGGCGCTGGAGCGCGACCTCGTCGACCGGGATGTCGGATTCGTTGTTGATTTCAATGCTCATGAGGGTCTCCGTTTCGGAAAGCGGTCGCGGATGCCGCCGGGTCGTTCTGGGCCGCGCTTGACGAACTCGTGGGCCTGTTCGCTTTCGATGCGCTGCGCCTGCCTGAGTGCGTCGTATTCGGTCCACGCGTCGACGATCCTGCCGACGAGGGAATGGCGTACGACATCCGCGCTCGTCAGGCGCACGAAGCGGATGTCGTCGACCGTGTCGAGCACCCGGGTCACCAGGCGCAGCCCGCTCGTGCCTGCGGGCAGGTCGATCTGGGTGACGTCGCCGGTGACGACCATCTTCGACCCGAAGCCGAGCCGGGTGAGGAACATCTTCATCTGTTCCGGCGTGGTGTTCTGCGCCTCGTCGAGGACGACGAAGGAGTTGTTCAGGGTGCGGCCGCGCATGTAGGCGAGCGGGGCGACCTCGATCGTGCCGGCCGCGAGCAGTTTCGGCAGGAGTTCCGGCTCCATCATCTCGCCGAGCGCGTCGTAGAGCGGACGCAGGTAGGGGTCGATCTTGTCGGTCAGGGTGCCGGGCAGGAAGCCGAGGCGTTCCCCCGCTTCGACGGCCGGACGGGTGAGGATGATCCGGTCGACCTCCTTGCGCTGCAGGGCCTGGACAGCCTTCGCCATCGCGAGGTAGGTCTTGCCGGTTCCGGCGGGGCCGATCCCGAAAACGATCGTGTCGGTGTCGATGGCATCGACGTATTCCTTCTGGCCGATCGTCTTCGCGCGGATGCTCTTGCCCCGTGAGGTGAGGATCGGCGGCCCGAGGCGAACGGAGGGGCTCGAGGTGCTGTCCTCGCCGAGCATGCGGGCGCTCGACTCGACCTCGGCCGGCGCGAGGTCACGGCCCTCGCGGATCATCACGAGCAATTCTTCGATCAGACGGCGGGCGGCGGCGACCTGGCTCGGCTCACCGGAGAGCGTCATCTCGTTGCCGCGGACGTGCACGCTGACCGCGGGGTGTTCCTTCTCGATCGCGCCGAGCAGCCGGTCCTGCGCGCCGAGAAGGCGCACCATGGCGACCCCGTCGATGAGGATCCGGGTCTCGACCGTCGTTTCGGACGGGAGCGCACCGGAGGGCAGGGACGGCACGGACTTCTCCGACGGCTCAGACGGCTCAGACGGCTCAGACGGAACCAAGTGTTCCCTCCCCGAGCGAGCTGGTCGCCCCGTCCTCCGACGGTTTCAGGGCGAGCACGTGGGCGTGGACGTGGAACACGGTTTGTCCGGCGGCGGCGCCGGTATTGAAGACGAGGCGGAACTGGCCGTCGGAAAGCTCGGTGGCGACCCGCCCGGCGACGGCGACGAGCTCGGCAAGGAGTCCGGGGTCGCCGGCGGCGAGTTCGACGACGTTGCGGTACGCCTCCGTCTTGGTCGTGACGACGATGTGCACGGGGGCCTGCGGGTTGATGTCGACGAATGCGATGATGCGTTCGGTCTCGGCGACGATGGTCGCGGGGATGTCGCGCGCGACGATGCGGCTGAAGACGGAGGGTTCTGCGCCGGTTTCTGACATGGTCCTATCTTAAGCGGCAGGTCGCCCTGCCGGGGGTCACCACCGGTCGAGGGCGGCGTTGAGCACGGCGAGGGCGGCGGGCCCGGCCGTCGACGTGCGCAGCACGGTGTCGCCGAGGCGCACCCGCACGGCCCCGGCGGCTTCGAGCATCTCGAGTTCCGAGGCGGCGATGCCGCCCTCCGGACCGACGACGAGCACGATGTCCGGCGCCGCGGTTGCCTGGGAATCGGCCGCGTCGGCCGCGTCGGCCGCGTCGTCAATCGACGGCAACCGGGTCAGCCGGATGTCGGCGGTGGGCTCGAGGAGCAGCATCCGCGTGCCCCGCGCCAGCACGGCGAGTTGTTTGGTGCTCGTGAGGTCTGCGACCTCGGGAAGCCAGGGCCGGATCGATTGCTTGGACGCCTCGCGTACGATGGCGCGCCAACGCTCCCGTCCCTTGGCGACCTTCTGGCCCTCCCAGCGTGTCACCGAGCGGGCGGCCGCCCACGGAACGACGCCGTCGACGCCGAGTTCGGTCGCGGCCTGCACCGCCATCTCGTCACGGTCGCCCTTGGCGAGTGCCTGCACAAGGCGGATGCGCGGGCTCGGCCTCGCGATGTTCCGCGCGCTGTCGACCCGCAGGGCCAGCCGTCCGGGCTCCGCTTCCTCGACGGTCGTCTCCAGGAGCAGACCGGACCCGTTCCCGGCGAGCAGGTGCTCCCCCGGCCGGACCCGGCTCACGGTGACCGCGTGTCTGGCCTCGGCACCGGTGATGGTCGCGACGGCTCCGACGGGGCAGTCCTCCGCGCGGAGGGACTCGTCGATGAAGAAGTGCGCCATCCGGTTAGACGCGGAACCGGTCGCGGAGCTTCGCGAAGAGTCCCTGCTGCACCGCACTGAGCGCGGGAGCCGGGGACTTGTGCTTCGCGGCGAACTGTTCGATCAGTTCCCTCTCCTTGTGGTCGAGCTTGGTCGGCGTCACGACGTGGATCCCGACCTTGAGGTCGCCGCGGCCATTGCCGCGGAGGCGCGAGACTCCGCGGTCCTTGACCGTGATGACTTCGGAGCCCTGCACTCCGGCACGGATCTCGACGGTGATGTCGCCGTCGAGGGCCTTGACCGTTGTGGTCGTGCCGAGGATCGCATCCGTCATGGGCACGTCGAGGGTGCAGAGCAGGTCGTCACCGTCGCGGCTGAACACGTCGTGGTGGCGGACCTTCATTTCGAGGTACAGGTCGCCGTTGGGGCCGCCGGCAGGTCCGGCCTCTCCGCTCCCGGGCATCTGCAGGCGCAGGCCCGTGTCGACGCCGGCGGGGATGTCGACCGGAACCGTGCGGCGGGCGCGGACACGGCCCTGGCCCTGGCAGGTCACGCACGGGGTTGCGATGATCGTGCCGAAACCGCGGCAGGAGCCGCAGGGGCTCGAGGTCATCACATTGCCCAGCAGGGAGCGCGCGGCGCGCTGGATGTTGCCGGTGCCGTGGCAGATGTCGCACGTGACGGGGGCGGTTCCGGGCTGGCAGCAGGTTCCGCTGCAGGTCGCGCAGACGATGGCCGTGTCGACCTCGAGGTCGCGGTGGGTTCCGAAAATGATCTCATCGAGGTCGAGTTCGACCCTGATCAGGGCATCCTGGCCGCGTTCGCGGCGAGACCTCGGTCCACGGCTGCCGCCGCCCCCTCCGAAGAAGGTCTCGAAGATGTCGCCGAAGTTGCCGAAGTTGCCGTCGAACCCGGCGTTTCCGCCCGTACGGCCGTTGCCGCCGTGGTCGTAGTTGTCGCGCTGCTTCGGGTCGCTCAGCACGTCGTAGGCGTGGGTGACGTGCTTGAACCGCTCAGACGCATCCGCGCCGGGGTTCACGTCGGGGTGGAGCTGGCGGGCGAGGCGACGGTACGCCTTCTTGATTTCGTCGGTGGAGGCATCGCGTGCGACGCCGAGTACTTCGTAATGGTCAGCCAAAGCTGGCTCTCCTAGGTCTGTTTTCGTAGGTGTGCGGCGTGGGGGCTGGTCGAGGGACTCGCCTATTCGAGCAGGCGGGACAGGTAGCGGGCGACGGCACGGACGGCCGCCATGTTGTTCGAGTAGTCCATCCGGGTGGGGCCCAGGACGCCGAGGCGGGCAAGGTCTCCACCCTGCGAGCTGTAGCCGCTGGTCAGCACGCTGGTCTCGGAGAGTCCGAATGGCGCGTTCTCCCTGCCGATACTCACCGACACCCCATGCTGGTCTGTCGCCATCTCGCCGAAGAGGCGCAGCAGGACGACCTGCTCCTCGATGGCCTCGAGCACCGGGTAGATGCTCCCGGTGAAGTCTTCCTCCGTGCGCACGAGGTTCGCGGCGCCGGCCATCACCAGCCGCTCCTGCCGGTTCGCACCGACCTGGTCGCGAAGGGTGAGGGTGACCAGGGAGACAACGTCCGGTTGCTCGCCGGCCAGGTCGGCGGCATCCGTGAGCGCGATCGCTGCTGCGCTCATGCTGAGGCCGACCACGGCGGCGTTGAGACGGGCGCGGAGGCGGACCAGCAGCTGCTCCTCAAGCGGCCGGGGCAGCTCGATCACGCGTTGCTCGACCCGGCCGGCATCCGTGATCAGCACGGACAGGAGCCGGGTCTCCGAAAGCGCCACGAGCTCGATGTGGCGCACCCTCGCACGGGACAGCGAGGGGTACTGCACGAGCGCGACCTGATGGGTGAGCTGGGAGAGCAACCGGACGCTGCGGGCGAGGACCTCGTCGAGGTCTGCGGACTGCCCGAGGAACGTCTCGATGGCCTGGCGCTGCGCCGCGGAGAGCGGGCGCAGATCGGCGAGGTGATCGACGAAGAGCCGGTACCCCTTGTCGGTCGGGATCCGCCCTGAGGAGGTGTGCGGGGCGATGATGAGCTCCTCCTCCTCGAGGAGAGCCATGTCATTGCGAATGGTCGCCGCCGACACTCCGAAGGAATGCCGGTCAACGATGGTTTTTGACCCGACGGGCTCGCGCGAGGCGACGTAGTCTTGAACAATGACCCGCAGAACTTCGAGGCTGCGATCCGAAACCATGACTGAATCGCCTCCTTTCCGGGTGACTGGGTGCCGGCGACTTTGGCACTCACGGCGTTTGACTGCCAATCATATCGCGACACACGGGGACACCCCCATTGCTAGCGGATGATTGGGCGCAGTACCTTGAGTCTTGTAACGGTCCTCCATCCGCACGGAAAGGCACGATGATGAGCAATTCAACCGGTAACAACGGCGAAGATCCGAACCTGGGCCAGCGCCCCCCGCAGCAGCCATACCAGCCGGCAGCACCCACACCCGTTGCCGCTGCTCCCCTCACCGAGACCGAGGACCGCCAGTGGGCGTCCTTCGCGCACCTCGGCGGCATCATCGGCCCGCTCCCCTCCCTGATCATCTGGCTCGTGTTCAAGGATCGCGGTCGCTTCACCGCCCAGGAAGGCAAGGAAGCCCTGAACTTCCAGATCACGATCGCCATCCTCTACGTGATCGGCTCGATCCTCCCGTTCGTCGGTGCCCTGATCATCTTCGCCGCCTGGGTCGTGGCGATCATCTTCTCGATCCTCGGGTTCCTGAAGGCGAAGGACGGCCAGGCCTACCGCTACCCCTTCGCCCTGCGTCTCATCAAGTAGCGCGGCGACCGGCGGAACCTCACACCACCCGGAGTATCTCGCGGGACCAGCACAACCAGATAACGCGTACAAGGAGCCCGAATGTCCACACCACCCCCCGCCAATTCCTACCAGCCCGTTACGCCGATGAACCCGTCGGACGAACGCTTGTGGGCCACCCTGATCCACGTGGGCGGAATCCTCTTCGAGTTCGTGCCCGCGCTCATCGGTTACCTCGTGCTCAAGGACCGCGGCCCGTTCATCCGCGCGCACGCGGCGACGGCGCTCAACTTCCAGATCACCCTGGCCATCGCCTATGTGGTCAGCGGAGTGCTGACGCTGGCGCTGGTCGGGTTCCTGCTGCTGCCCGCCGTCTGGGTCTTGAGCGTCGTCTTCAGCATCATCGCGGCCCTCGCGGCCAACAAGGGCGAGTACTACACCTACCCGCTCACCATCAAGTTCGTCAGCTAGACCGCAGCACCTTAATCCGCGAGAAGCCGCCGTACGACGGCGTCCGCGAGAAGCCGTCCTCTCCTGGTCAGTTCGACCGTCCCGGAGAGGGCGGCTTTCGCGTTGACGAGTTCATCGGCGATGAGACCGGCGACCTCGCGGCGACCGAGCGGCGAGAGCGAGTCGATCCGGATGCCCTCCCGGATGCGGGTGAGCAGGAGGACCCGCTCCACCTCGCGGGTCGTGTCGTCGAGGGTCTCGCGCCCTGCGGCAGGTGAGTCCCCGGCGAGGATCCGGTCGGCGTATGCGGAGGGGTGCTTGACGTTCCACCACCGCACGCCGCCGACGTGGCTGTGCGCACCGGGTCCGACCCCCCACCAGTCCTGGCTGCGCCAGTATGCGAGGTTGTGCCTGGACCGGTGCGCGGCATCCGTCGCCCAGTTGCTGACCTCGTACCAGCCGTAGCCGGCCGCGTCGAGGAGTTCGTCGGCGAGTTCGTAGAACTCGGCCTGGGTGTCCTCGTCGACGGGGGCGAGTTCGCCTCGGCGGATCTGCCTTGCGAGCTTCGTGCCGTCCTCGACGATGAGCGAATACGCGCTGATGTGGTTCGGGGACAGGCCGATGGCCTGCTCGAGGCTCGCGCGCCAGTCGGCACGGGTCTCCCCCGGCGTGCCGTAGATGAGGTCGAGACTGACGTCGAGCCCGGCATCGCGGGCCCACCCGGTGACGAGCGGGATGCGCTCCGGGTCGTGGGTGCGCTCGAGGGTCGCGAGCACCCGGGGCACGGCGGACTGCATGCCGAAGGAGACCCTGGTGAAGCCTGCGGCGGCGAGAGTGTCGAGGTAGGCG
Source organism: Cryobacterium sp. MDB2-A-1 (assembly GCF_004402675.1). Taxonomy (NCBI): domain Bacteria; kingdom Bacillati; phylum Actinomycetota; class Actinomycetes; order Micrococcales; family Microbacteriaceae; genus Cryobacterium; species Cryobacterium sp. MDB2-A-1. The sequence goes on from NZ_SOFK01000051.1 coordinate 46,078, forward strand.
GCGTCGACGGAGTCCGGGTTGGCTTCCGTGGTCACCTCGGCGCCGTCCGCGAGGCCCCAGGTGTCGCGGACGGAGTCGAGCATCCGGACCAGGTCCACAGCGGGCAGGAGTGTGGGGGTGCCGCCGCCGAAGAACACCGTCGCGGCTTCCCGGTCCGGAACCCCGGAGTCGCGGAGGATGCGCCCTGCGGACTCGACCTCGGCGACGGCCTGGCCCGCGTAGTCGTGCTGGGACGCTCCGCGCAGCTCGGTCGCGGTGTAGGTGTTGAAGTCGCAGTAGCCGCAGCGCACCCGGCAGAACGGCACATGCAGGTACACGCCGAAGTCGCGCTCGGATGCCCCGACGGCGGCGGATGCCGGGAGCAGGCCGTCGCGCGGTGCCGGATCGCCGAGGGGAAGGGCGCTGCCCATCGTCAGACCGCGCCGACCGGGTGCAGGGCGCGCAGGTAGCGGGCGGTGTACTTGGCCTGCTGCATGCGGACGATCGGCCAGGCGAGCCGGTAGTACCAGGTGCTCGGACGTGAGAAGGCCCGGATCGTCAGCCAGACGGAGTCATCGGCCTGTCGGTCGACGATGAACGCCTCCTCGCCGCTCGCGGGGTGGCCGTCAAGGGTGCCGTAGCCGAAACCGATGCGGTCCGTCTCGTCGATGACGTAGACGACACGTACGGGCGAGTCGACGGTGAACGGGCCCACTGCCACCGAGAGGCGCGCGGACATGCCGTTGACGATGTACGGGGTGCCGTCGTCGGCGAACGTCGCCTCGTCGACCGGGTGCTCCTGGTTCACCGAGGGGGTGCCGTCGGCGTTGAACACGATCCCGGAGTACTGGACGCCGGTGCTCTGCTGGAGGTCGGTGACGGTCATGCCACTGCCGAGCTGCACGCCCCAGGTCATCAGGAGCGCGGCAGCGGTCCGGAACCGCTCTTCACCGCTGCCGAGGCGAACGGTGCGTTCGAGCGGCCGGTAACCGCGCGGCGGGTACCGGAGCAGGTCGGGGGCGAGGGTGCCGCCGATCGCCGCATAGGTCACGGCCGCGTCGGTGAAGGTGGAACGCCGCATCCGCCTACTTCTTCTCTTTCTTGGCCGGCTCGTCCCCCGAGAGCGCGGCGATGAAGGCCTCCTGCGGCACCTCGACGCGGCCGACCATCTTCATGCGCTTCTTGCCCTCTTTCTGCTTCTCGAGCAGCTTGCGCTTGCGGGAGATGTCGCCGCCGTAGCACTTGGCGAGGACGTCCTTGCGGATGGCGCTGATCGATTCGCGGGCAATGATGCGGGCTCCGATCGCGGCCTGGATCGGAACGTCGAACTGCTGCCGTGGGATGAGTTTCCGCAGCCGCCCGGTCATCAGCACGCCGTAGTCGTATGCCTTGTCGCGGTGCACGATGGCGCTGAACGCGTCCACCTGCTCGCCCTGCAGCAGGATGTCGACCTTGACCAGGTCTGCCTCCTGCGAGCCGATCGGTTCGTAGTCGAGCGAGGCGTACCCGGCGGTCTTGCTCTTCAGCTGGTCGAAGAAGTCGAAGACGATCTCGCCGAGCGGCATCGTGTAGCGGATCTCGACCCGGTCCTCACCGAGGTATTCCATGCCGAGCAGGGTGCCGCGGCGGCCCTGGCAGAGTTCCATGATGACGCCGACGTAATCCTTGGGCGCGAGGATCGCGGCCTTGACGATCGGTTCCTCGACCTTGGCGATCTTGCCGTCAGGGAACTCGCTCGGGTTCGTCACGGTGACGGTCTTCTTGTCGTCGGTCGAGACCTCGTAGATCACGCTCGGGGCCGTCGTGATCAGATCGAGGTTGAACTCGCGGTCGAGGCGCTCGGTGATGATCTCGAGGTGCAGCAGCCCGAGGAACCCGCAGCGGAACCCGAAGCCGAGGGCGACGGATGTCTCCGGCTCGTAGACGAGGGACGCGTCGGAGAGCTTGAGCTTGTCGAGTGCTTCACGGAGAGCGGGGTAGTCGCTGCCGTCGATCGGGTAGAGGCCGGAGAACACCATCGGCTTGGGCTCCGTGTAGCCGGGGAGGGCGACGGTTGCCGGGCGCAGCGCGGTCGTGACGGTGTCGCCGACCTTGGACTGGCGGACGTCCTTCACACCGGTGATCAGGTAGCCGACCTCGCCGACGCCGAGACCCTTGCTCGGGGTCGGTTCGGGGCTTGTCACGCCGATCTCGAGGATCTCGTGCGTCGCCCGGGTGGACATCATCTGGATCTTCTCGCGCGGGCTGAGCTTGCCGTCGATCATACGGACGTAGGTGACGACGCCGCGGTAGCTGTCGTAGACCGAGTCGAAGATCATCGCGCGGGCGGGGGCGTCCGGGTCGCCGACGGGGGCGGGAATGAGCCGGGTGGCGCGGTCGAGCAGTTCGGCGACGCCGATTCCGGTCTTGCCGGAAACGCGCAGCACGTCCTCCGGCTTGCCGCCGATGAGGCTCGCGAGTTCCTTCGCGTACTTGTCTGGATCTGCGGCGGGCAGGTCGATCTTGTTGAGCACCGGGATGATCGTGAGGTCGTTCTCGAGGGCCAGGTAGAGGTTCGCGAGGGTCTGGGCTTCGATGCCCTGGGCCGCGTCGACGAGCAGAATGGCGCCCTCGCAGGCCGCGAGGCTCCGGGAGACCTCGTAGGTGAAGTCGACGTGACCGGGGGTGTCGATCATGTTGAGCGCGTAGGCCTGGCCGTCGAGTTCCCAGGGCATCCGCACGGCCTGGCTCTTGATCGTGATGCCGCGTTCGCGTTCGATGTCCATGCGGTCGAGGTACTGGGCCCGCATCAGGCGGTCGTCGACGACGCCGGTGATCTGCAGCATCCGGTCGGCGAGGGTGGACTTGCCGTGGTCGATGTGCGCGATGATGCAGAAGTTACGGATGAATGCCGGCGGTGTTGCGGCCGGCAGGAACGCCGTGAGGGGTCTGGGTGACATGATCCGGTAATTCTCCCATAGCTCAGGCCCGCCGCCGATTTCGCCGTCTCCGCTGCGGCAGATCGAACGCGGTTCGGCCGGGGAGACCGAGTAGCCGACACGATTATCGGCCGGACCGATTAACTGGTATCGTTGCCTGTTGGCTTGCGTGTTGGGTCCCACCCCACCACGATTTTGCCGTACGGCGCCCTCTACCGCCACGCGGCCCATCCGAACAAGAACCTAACGAAAGCGTATAAACGTGGCAAATATCAAGTCGCAGATCAAGCGAATTGGCACCAACAAGAAGGCCCAGGAGCGCAACAAGGCGGTCAAGAGCGAGTTCAAGACCGCTGTTCGCGCTGCGCGCCTCGCTGTCACCTCCGGCGACAAGGACAAGGCTGTCGCCAGCCTCGCGATTGCGTCGAAGAAGCTCGACAAGGCCGTCAGCAAGGGTGTCATCCACCGCAACCAGGCCGCAAACAAGAAGTCGGCGCTCGCCAAGTCCGTCGGCGCGCTCGTCTAGTCTCTGCACCACCCAAAAAGCCCTCCGCCTCAGGCGGGGGGCTTTTTTGTCGTCCCGACCCCTTCGCGGGGCGGGACCCGGGTCTGTCAGCGCACCGAGGTGCGCTCGTAGAGGGCCATCGACCATACGTAGCCGGCGACCGAGAGCAGGGCGCACCATCCGATCGCGAGCATCGGGTTCCAGCCGAGCGGGGTGCCGAGCAGGAGACCGCGGACGGTCTCGATGAACGACGTGAACGGCTGGTACTGCGCAAACGACTGCATCCATTCCGGCATCGAGCCCGTCGGCACGAAGCCGCTGCCCAGGAGCGGAAGGATCGTCAGGATCATCGGCAGGTTACTGGCGGTCTCGACGGTTTTCGACTGCATGCCCATGGCGACTCCGAGCCAGCTGACCGCGAACGAGACGAGCACGGTGAGTCCGGCGACGGCGAACCACTCTGCGACTCCCGCCGTCGGCCGGAATCCGACGAGGAGGCCGACTCCGAGCACGAGGGCGACGGCGATGATCGCCTGGATCGTGTTGCCGACGACGTGCCCGGCGAGGACTGCAGCGCGCGAGATCGACATTGTGCGGAACCGTGCCGTGATGCCCTCGGTCATGTCCATCGCGACGGTGATCGAGGCGCCGCTCGCGGTCCCTGCAATGGTGATCACGAGGATGCCCGGCATGACGTATGCGAGGTAGGCGTCGCGGCCGCTCGCGGGATCGACGCCGGGCAGTCCTGCCCCGAGCGTGCCGCCGAACACGAAGACGAGGAGCAGCAGAATCACCACGGGCCCGAGGATGGTGAACATCGACAGGCCGGGATACCGAACCATGTGCAGCAGGTTGCGACGCAGCATGGTGATCGCGTCGGCGACGGTATGCGATGGCCGGCGGCCGCGTGGTGTTGCCTGACGCCGGGCCGTGAGGGTGGTCATGATTCGGTTCCCTTCGTGTCGACCCGGCCCGGCCGATCCTTCGTGCCGGTGAGGGCGAAGAACACGTCGTCGAGATCCGGGGTGTGGATGCTGAGGTCGTCGACCTCGACGCCGGCGGCATCGAGGCGATCCAGGATGCCGCGCAGCGCGCCGACCGTACCGTCGCCCGGCACCGTGAGCGCGAGTCCCGCCTCATCGCGAGCGGACTCACCGAACAGGCGCGAGGCAGCGTCGAGCGCCGCGCTATCCGGGAGACGCAGCCGGATGTGCCCGCCTGGCACGAGGCGCTTGAGCTCGTCCGGCGTTCCCTCCGCGACGATCCGGCCGCCGTCGAGCACCGCAATGCGGTCCGCGAGTTCGTCCGCTTCCGCCAGTTGCTGGGTGGTGAGCAGCACCGTCGTCCCCTGCGCGACGAGGTCGCGCACGATGTCCCAGACGGTGTGGCGACTCCTCGGGTCCAGCCCGGAGGTGGGCTCGTCGAGGAAGATCACGCTCGGGGCCTGGACGAGCGTCATCGCGAGGTCGAGACGGCGGCGCATCCCGCCGGAATAGGTCGCGAGCGGCTTGCGGGCCGCCTCGACGAGGTCGAACTGCTCGAGCAGTTCGGTCACCCTGGCCTTCGATCGTTTCGCGCCGAGGTGACGCAGCCTGGCCATCAGCTGGAGGTTCTCCTCGCCGGTGAGCAGGCCGTCGACCGCCGAGAACTGGCCGGTGACGCCGATCGCGGCGCGCACGCCGTCGTGGTCGCGCAGGACGTCGCATCCGTTCACGAAAGCCGTGCCGCCGTCCGGTCGCACGAGCGTGGACAGGATGTGCACGGTTGTCGTCTTCCCTGCGCCGTTCGGGCCGAGCAACGCTGTGACGGTGCCCGCGGCAACGGAGAGGTCGACGTCGTCGAGTACGACCCGTCCGCCGTAGGACTTGCACAGTCCGTGGACGTCGATCGCTGAGCTGGTCATGGTCTTCCCTTCTCGTGATGTCTTCTGGTGGTGGGGATCTCGGACGGCACGGTCATCGGGCGCGCCGGATGCTGATGTCGCTGTGCTGGGTGCGGGCACGGACCGAGACGGTCGGCTCCGAAGCGTCGGGAGCGCGGTCGCCCGCCAGTTCGTTGCGCACCCTCCCGTCTTTCGAGGAGAGGTCGAGCCAGGCGGGCACGCCGGACCGGACGCCGATGGTGACCTGGCCGTAGCCGCTCTCGACCTGGATGGAACCGCTCGAGACCTCGTGCACGTGGATGCTGCCATATGCGGTCTTCGCCGTGACGGAGGCGAGCGCCTGTGTCACGTCGAGGTCGCCGTAGGAGAGTTTCGCGTCGAGATCGCCACAGGCCTCCCCGACCATGATGCTGCCGTGGGACGCCTTGAGGATCGCGTCACCGGCAATGGTGCCGACCCGGATCTGGCCGTGGTCGGCCGTGACCTCGATTCCACCCCCGACGGTCGCAACGGTCGCGTTGCCGTGCGCCGCGCGCAGCCACAGGTCGCCGGTGGCGTCGAGGTCGACGGGTCCGGTTGAGGACTTGATGCGGGTGTTGCCCAGGCGCCCGACGGTCCGCACGCCGCCGACACTGATCTCTGCGGTCAGCCGCGACCCCGCGGGGAGCTCGACCGTCACGTCGACGGACTCCGTCGGGCCGATGACGCTGAAGCGGGGCTTCGGACCGGTCACGGTCAGTCGCCGGCCGTCGAAGTCGACCGTCGTCTCCTCCGCGCCGCGGCGGTCGACGGCCTTTGCCGGGTTGGTCGCCGACACCGTTACGACGGTCTCCGTGCGGTCGCCGGCGAAGACGTCGATCATGCCGACCGGCAGGTTGATGGCGAGGTCGATCGGGGTGGGTGTTGGGTAGCTGGGCATGCTGGCGCCTCCCTTTCTGTGGGCTGGAGCAGTTCTTGGAACGGGTGTCCGGCCCCGACATGCGGGCCGGTGGATGCCGGGGCGGGGCCGGTCAGCGCGCCCAGCCTGCGAAGTTGTCGCCGGTGCGGAGCGTGCGCTGGGCGGAGCGTCGTTGCCTGGGCTGGACTTCCGCAGCGATCGCCCGGACGAGCCAGGTGTTGACGGACAGCCCGTCGGCCGCGGCCGCCTCATCCACCCGCGCTTTGAGGGCATCGGGCAGGCGCAGCGTCGTGCGCGAGGTGCTCGCATCGTCGAGGTCGACGGGTGTGGCCGGCCGCTCGTCGGCGTCCGACTCCGGGTTCGGCTGGGTCACCACGAACTCGATCTCGCGGCCACGGAGTCGCAGGTCGACCGAACCGGGCGCGAGCTCACGGGTGATCTCCCCGACCGCCGCCGACAGGACGTCGAGGAGCACAAGCCTGGCCGCGGCATCCAGCCCGGCGGCGAGCCGTTCGGCGACGGCTCGGGTGTCCTCCGCGCCGTTCGCCGCGGTCTCCGCCAGCTGGAGTTGCAGGTCGGTGACGTACTGTCCGAGTTCCATGTCACCATGGTGACACCATCGTGGTGTCATGTCAAGCGATTATGGTGTCACGCGGTCAGCTGGGTCGTGACGGGGCGGGAAGTCAGTCCTCGCCCCGGCGGGCGATGACGCCGATGAGGCGTTCGAGGGCGAAAACGGGATCCCGTTCGGCGCCCTTGACCGCGGCATCCGCTTCAGCGAGGGCGACGATGCAGCGTCCGAGTCCCTCGTCGGTCCAGCCGCGCAGGTCGCGCTGGGCGCGTTCGACCTGCCAGGGCGCCAGGCCGAGCTGGCCGGCGAGCTGGCCCGATCCGCCACGGGCGCCGTAGACCTTGGCCATCGTGCGGATCTTCATGGCGAACGCCGCGACGACGGGGACCGGGTCTGCACCGGAGGTGAGCGCGTGACGCAGGATGACAAGGGCGTCGCCGTACTTGCCCGCGATCGCGGCGTCGGCGACCTTGAACGCATTCGCCTCGACACGGCCGCCGTAGTACCGGTCGACCGTGGTTTCGGTGATCTCGGCCGTGGAGTCGGCGATGAGCTGCTGGCACGCCGCGGAGAGTTCGGCGAGGTCTCCGGAGAACGCAGCCACGAGGGCGCGCAGGGCACTGCCGCTCACCCGTTTGCCTGCCGTGCGGAATTCGGCCGCGGCGAAGTCGTGCCGGTCGGTGTCCTTCTTGAGTTCCGCGCAGACGATCTCGATGCCGCCGCCGAGACCGGACCGGATGGTGTCGAGGAGTTTTTTTCCGCGCACGCCACCGGCGTGGCGGAGCACGACATAGGTGTCGTCCGCGGGGTTCTCCAGGTAGTCGAGGGCTTCGGCGAGGAAGGTGTCGCTGCACTTCTCGACGTTCGTGACCCGGATCAGGCGTGGTTCGCCGAAGAGCGACGGGCTCGCCATCGTGAGCAGCTCACCTGGCGCGTAGCTGTCGGCGAGCACGTCGCTGATCTCGAGGCTCGGGTCCTCGAGCTTGAGGAAGTCCCGCAGCTGCCGGATGGCCCGTTCGGCGAGGAAGGTCTCTGTGCCGGAGACGAGCACGATCGGGGCGGGACGGACCTCGTGCCAGGCGAGTTGCGGGATCGCGACGGCCTTGCCGGTGCGGGCGGTCTTGGCGGGTGCTGCGCTGCGGACGGCCACGCGAGTCCTCTCCCCTGGGCCTGCTCACGGGCGGGCTCAGGGTTTCCAGCCTAACCGGCACCGGGGACACTGAGCCTCGACACGACACCGGTTTCAGCCGCCCTTCTCCGTCCAGACCGTGAGGGCTCCTCCCCCGGCGGCGGCCGGTGCAACGACCGAGAGCCCCTGCCGGTCGGTGCGCACGGCGAGGGTGCCGACCGAGCGGAGCATGTCGAGCAGGGAGGCCGTCGGGTGCCCGTAGCCGTTGTCGGCACCGACGGAGATGAGTCCTACGGTTGCGTGCAACTCGGCGTAGAACTGTGGGCTCTGGTCCCGGCTGCCGTGGTGGGCGACCTTGACGACGTCGACCCTGCCCGGCGCGGACACCCGGTCGAGCGCGACCTGGGCGTCCTCGCCGAGGTCGCCCAGAAACACCGAGCGGATGCCGCGCCCGTCGAATTCGATCGTGACGCTCCCCGGGTTGCCGGTCTGCATCTCCGACCCGCCGGGCACGGGCCAGAGGATGTCCCAGCGCAGGCCGCCGAGCGTGCCCGCGTCGCCCTTCGCCGCTTGCCGCACCTCGGCGCCGCCCTCGGTGAGCCGGGCGTGCAGCCGTTCGTCCTGCGCGTTCTCGGGGATGCCGACGAGTGCGGTGCCGACCCGGCCGATCACGGCCCCGATTCCGCCGATGTGGTCCATGTCGTAATGGGTCAGCACCAGCAGGTCGATCCGGTCGATCCCGAGCGAGCGCAGGCACTGCTTGAGCCGTTTCGGGTCCGGCCCGACGTCGACGAGGGCGAAGCGGTCCCGGTCGGTCCCGTGGTCCCTGACGACGACGGCATCACCCTGGCCGATATCGCACGCTGCGATCTGCCAGTCGGCGGGGAAGGTCAGGGCGCGGCCGATGCCCTTTCCGATCAGGGTGCCCGCGTATCCACCGACGACCAGCACAAGCACCACGAGCGCGACGGCCGACCAGCCGTCGAGCGTCGAGCGGGTCCGGCGGGCACCGCGTGAACCGGCGTCGCCGTCGCGGCCTCCCATTCGCTCCCCGATTCCGGCTCGTGACCCGGTCCGTGTGCCCTGCCGCAGAAGCAACACGAGCACGGCGGCGGTGAGGACCAGGGTCACGATCACCCCCAATGGCCCGCCGAGCCAGGGCAGGCTACTGCCCGGCAGCTCCGCCGCGGTCCGCGCGACTGCTGCGATCCACGCGGACGGGACCCACGCCGCCCAGAGAACGACGCCTGCCACGCCGGGGAGCCAGGGCAGCAGCAGGCACGCCGCAAGGCCGAGGACCGTGGCGAGCGGGGCCGCCGGCTCGGCGAGCAGGTTGGCCGGAACGCCATAGAGCGGAAAGGTGGGGCTTAGCAGCACGAGCACGGGCTGGCAGGCCAGCTGCGCTGCGAGCGGGATCGCGATCAGGGCGGCGAGCCCGGTCGGCAGCCAGCGGGCCAGGGATCGGGTCAGCGGCCCGGCAAGCACGAGAAGGCCGCCGGTGGCGAGCACGGAAAGTGCGAACCCGTAGCTGCGGGACAGCCAGGGGTCCGTCGCCAGCAGCACGATGACGGACAGCGCGAGCAGGGGCAGACCGCGACCGGGCCTGCCGATGCCCAGTCCGATGAGGAGCACCGCCGCCATCACGGCGGCGCGGAGCACGCTCGGCTCGGGGGTGACGAGCACGACGAAGCCGAGCAGGACGCCGAGCGAGGGTGATGCGCGCACCGCGCCCGAGCCGGAGCCGGCCGAGCCTGAGCCTGGCGCCGATCAGCATGATGATCGCGATCACGACCGCGCAATTCGCCCCGGAGACCGCGGTCAGGTGGCTGAGCGAGCTGGACTTCATCGCCGCATCGAGGTCGTCGCCGACGGCACTCGTGTCGCCGATCGCGAGCCCGGGCAGGAGCGCTCCCCCGTCACCGGGGAGGGTTGCGGCCTCGGCGGCGAAGCGGGCGCGCAATTCGTCGGCCCAGTCGAGCCACCACGGCGCTTCGGCGACGGGCACCGGTCGTCCGTCGCCGAAGACCAGCAGCGCGGCGGAGTCGCCCGGCTCCGTGGACACGAGTGTCGCGTCCAGGCTCACGGTCGCACCGATCCGCAGGCTCTCCCCCGGCGCCGCTGCGAACACGAGGACCGGAACGGACAGGCCGTCCCCGGTGTCGTGCGCGGCTGCCCTGGCCGAACCGGTCCCCGCGCCCAGTGCGACGAGGGTGCCCCTGAACCGGATGCGCCCGCTCCCTGCACCGGCATCGGCACCGGCATCGGCATCGGAACCACCGAATCCCGACAGTGCCGGGGCCCTGGCCGGCACGGAACCGACCACGATCCGCGCCGCGACAGGCACATGGGCCGCCGCGATCTTCGCGACGCCGGCCGGCAGTCGGGCGGGTGCCGCGACCGCGACGAGCGAGGCCAGGAGGGCCGCGGCCGTGCAGCAGACCAGGACGGTTCCCGCGGTCACCGTCCGGTTCGCGGGCAACCGGGTCGCCAGGCGCCGGATCGCCCGGCGGATCCCCGCGCCGGCCGCGGGGCTGGACACCGAGCGCGGGTATCCCCTGCGCGCCACGAGGACCGCGTATCCGGTCACAGCGAGCACGGCCCCCCACAGGGCCGCCGCGGCCGGCCCTGCGGACACCGGGGCGCCCGTGAGCCACCAGGCCGTCGCCCAGGCCGTCGCCGCGGGGATCACGAGGCGTGCGTCCGCCCTGGAACTACCTCCCGTCGGCGGCCTCACACCGTCACGAGGTCTTTCAGGACCTCGAAGGTCTTGTCTCCGATCCCGGTCACGTTCCGGAGGTCCTCGATGGCGGCGAAGGGTCCGTTCGCGGACCGGTAGTCGACGATGCGCTGCGCCATGGCCGGGCCGATCCGTGGCAGCGCGTCCAGCTCGGACACCGTCGCCCGGTTGAGATTGATCTTCACCGCCGGAAGACCGGCCGCTCCACCTGAACCGGCCGCGCTTCCGCCGGTGCCGCCGATGCCACCGGTGCCGGCCGCTCCACCCGGTACCGTCTCACCGATGGCGGGCAGGTAGACCTGTTCGCCGTCCGCGAGCGGCCGGGCGAGATTGGTCCCTGCCGGATCGGCCGCCGCGGTGAATCCCCCTGCAGCCGACACGGCGTCGACCACGCGGGCACCGACCGGCAATTCGAACAGGCCCGGCCGGAGGACGGCACCGAGGACGTGCACGAGGATGACGGGTGTGCGAGCGGCGTCCGGAGACGGCGAGGCCCGCCCCGTTCCGGAGCCGGCCGCTCCGGAGGCAGGACCCTTGTCTGGGGAGGCCGGCGGGGACGCCGTCGACGTTCCGCGGCCTGCGGCTCCGCCCACCGCGGAGACGAGGACCTGCCGCCCGGCCTGCGGCCCGAGCGCGGTGACGATCACCGCGATGAGGAGAGCGGCCAGCACAAGCACGACCGCCGCGCCCAGGCCCATCCGGAGCCTGGCCCGGTTCGGCCGGCGGGCGGACGGCGAGAGGGTGTCGAGCGGCGACATCCGTTCGGGAAACGGCTCAGCCGCGTCGGCGGGGTTCGGCTCCAGGTCGTGACCCTTGCCGGACCGCCCTCCCTGCCCTGTCCCGGGTTCCCCGTCCGGCCAGGACGAGGGTCGTGGAGTCTCCATCCGGGCAGGCTATGCGCGCCGCCCCGCGGGGCGCCGGCCCGGGCCGGACCGGTGGACAACCGGACCGGCCCCAGGCCTGTCGAGGGCGCGCAACGCGCATCGGCGAGGGCACTGGCACCTCGAGGATCCTCGAGGTGCCTCAGGACCTCACGACGTCAGGACCTCAGACGGGCTTGGTGACGATGCTCACGAGCTTCGGCGCCCGGACGATCACGTGGACGATCTCCCGGTCCCCGATCGAGCGAATGACCGATGCGGATGCGCGGGCGAGGCCCTCGAGGTCGTCAGCGGAGATCTTCGGCGAGACCACGAGGCGCTCGCGCACCTTGCTGTCGACCTGCACGATCGCCGTGACGGACTCCTCGACGAGGAGCCGCGGGTCGGCCTTGCGCCACTGGGCGAGCGCGACGCACGGCTCGTAGCCGAGGCGCTGCCACATGTCCTCCGCGGTGTACGGCGCGAAGAGGTTGAGCGCCATGGCGGTCGCCTCAGCGGCCTCCCGCACCGCGGCATCGGCCGGGCCTGCGCCGGTGTCGATGACCTTACGGGTCGCGTTCACGAGCTCCATCAGGCGTGCGACGACGACGTTGAACTTGAAGGACTCGATCAGGCCGGGCGCGTCGGCGAGGAAGCGGTGCGTGACCCGGCGGAGGGCGGGGTCACCGGTCTTCCACAGCACGTCGGGCGCGCTCGTGACGTCCTTGGCCATGCGCCAGGCGCGGGCGAGGAACTTGGCCGAGCCGACCGGGGAGACGTCCGCCCAGTCGATGTCGTCCTCCGGCGGCCCGGCGAAGGCCATCGTGAGGCGCACGGCGTCGACGCCGAACTGGTCGATCTCCTCGGTGAAGTAGACGAGGTTGCCCTTGCTCTTGGACATCTTGGTGCCGTCGAGGATGACCATGCCCTGGTTGAGCAGTGCGGTGAACGGCTCGGTGAACGTCACGTAACCGAGGTCGAAGAGCACCTTGGTGATGAACCGGGCGTAGAGCAGGTGCAGGATCGCGTGCTCGACGCCGCCGACGTACTGGTCGACGGGAGCCCACTTCTCGGCTTCCTTCGGGTCGAAGGCCTGGGTGTCGTCGTTCGGGTTCAGGAACCGGAGGAAGTACCAGGAGCTGTCGACGAAGGTGTCCATCGTGTCGGCGTCGCGGCGCGCAGGGGTGCCGTCGATCGGGTTGGGTACGTTGACCCAGTCCGTGGCGCCGCCGAGCGGCGAGGTCCCCTTCGGCTTGAGATCGAGGCCCTCCGTCGAGGGCAGCAGCACCGGCAGCTGGTCTTCGGGCACGGGGATCTCTGCGCCGTCCTGGCCGTGGATGATCGGGATCGGGGTGCCCCAGTAACGCTGGCGGGAGATGAGCCAGTCGCGCAGCCGGTAGTTCTTCGCGGCCCTTCCGGTGCCGTCCTGGGTGAGCTGCTCGACGATGCGCTTGATCGCGTTGTTCTTGCTGAGGCCGGTGAGGGCTCCGGAATTGATCAGGCGGCCTTCCCCGGCCAGCGCGACACCGGTTTCTGCCGGATCGAGCGGCGTGGGGTCGAGCGGCAGTTCCTCCGTGCCGTCGATCATGCCGGGCGTGATCACGGGCAGGGTGCCGGTCAGGGGCGCCGTCGTGTCGACGACGACCCGGACGGGCAGGTCGAACTTCCGGGCGAAATCGAGGTCGCGCTGGTCGTGTGCGGGAACGGCCATCACGGCGCCATGTCCGTAGTCCGCGAAGACGTAGTCTGCGGCCCAGATCGGCAGGCGTTCGCCGTTGACGGGGTTGATCGCGAAACGTTCGAGGAAGACGCCGGTCTTCGGCCGGTCGGTGGCCTGGCGCTCGATGTCCGTGCTCTTCTGCATCTGCACGAGGTAGTCCTGGAAGCGTTTGCGCACCTCGGGAGTGGAGTCGGCGACGAGCTCGGCGGCGAGGTCGGAGTCGGGGGCCACGACCATGAAGGTCGCGCCGAAGAGGGTGTCCGGGCGGGTCGTGAAGACGCTCACGACGGCCTCCCGGCCCTCGATGGCGAAGTCGACGTCGGCGCCGATGGAGCGGCCGATCCAGTTGCGCTGCATGTTGAGGACCTTGGCCGGCCAGGTGCCCTCGAGCTGGTTGAGGTCGTCGAGCAGGCGGTCGGCGTAGTCGGTGATCTTGAAGTACCACTGGGTGAGCTTCTTCTTGATCACGATCGCGCCGCTGCGGTCGCTCGTGCCGTCCGGCAGGACCTGCTCGTTCGCGAGCACGGTCTGGTCGATCGGGTCCCAGTTGACCCAGCTGTCCTTGCGGTAGGCGAGGCCCTTCTTGTACAGCTGCAGGAACAGCCATTGGTTCCACTTGTAGTACTCGGGGTCGCTCGTGTGCAGTTCGCGCGACCAGTCGAAGGAGGCGGCGTAGAGCTTCATGCTCTTCTTCTGCTGCGCGATGTTGTCATAGGTCCAGCCGCGCGGGTCGATGCCGCGCTTGATGGCCGCGTTCTCGGCGGGAAGGCCGAAGGAGTCCCAGCCGATCGGGTGCAGCACGTTGAAGCCCTGCTGGCGCCAGTACCGGGCGACGATGTCGCCGAGCGCGTAGACCTCGGCGTGGCCCATGTGCAGGTCGCCTGAGGGATACGGGAACATGTCGAGCACGTACTTGCGCGGACGGGTGTCGTCGGGGTCGCTCGTCCGGAACGGTTCGAGCTCGTCCCAGATGGGTTGCCACTTCGCCTGGATCGCGGCGAAGTCATAGACGTCCTCGTCGATCTCTACGCCGTATGGGGTGCGGTCGTGCTCGTGTGCCACGGGACTCTCATTCTGGTGATTCGGGCGTGAACGCTTCACAGTCCAAGCTTCTAGGTTACTCAACCCGCGCCGGTAACGAGGTCAGGGCCGCAACCGAGCACGGTCAGGAGCGCCGCGGCCTTGATCCGGGTCTCCTCGACCTCCTCCGCCGGGACGGACAGGGTGGTGATTCCGCCGCCGGTTCCGATCGAGGCTCCTGCGGGATCGAGGACGATGCTGCGGATCACCATGGCGAGGTCGACGGCTCCGTCGCGGCCGAAGTAGCCGAACGCACCCGAGTAGATGCCGCGCGGACCGTCCTCGAGGCCGCGCAGCAGGCTGACGGCGCTCTGCTTGGGCACCCCCGTCATCGAACCGGCCGGGAAGCAGGACCGGACGGCATCCGTGCCCGTGAGCCCCGCGGCGAGGCGCGCCTCGACCGTGCTCACGAGCTGGTGGACGTGCGCGTAGCTCTCGACGTCGAGGAGGCGGGTGACGGCGACGGTGCCGAGTTCGGCCACCCGGCCGAGGTCGTTGCGCATCAGGTCGACGATCATCAGGTTCTCGGCGCGTTCCTTGTCACTCGCGGCGAGGTCGGCGCGGAGGCCGGCATCGGAGGCGGGATCCGCGGAACGCGGCCTGGTGCCCTTGATCGGTTTGCTCGAGAGGCTGCCGTCGGTGCCGACGGTGAGGAACTGCTCCGGCGATGCGCTCAACAGGGCGGTGTCCCCGAAGCGCAGCAGGCCGCCGTGGTGGCTCGGGCTGCCGGCCCGCAGCCGATGGTAGGCCACGACGGGGTGCGGTCGCACGTCGACGGTGATTTCGTTGGTGAGGCAGAGCTGGTAGGCGTCCCCCGCGGCGATGAAGGCCTGGCAGCGTTCGATCAGTGCCGCGTAGTCGGCTGAGCCGTGCCGCCAGCGGGCGCGGGGCGGTGATCCGGGCTGCTCGGGCGCGACGTCCGCCGCAGCTACCGTGCCGGCCGACGACAGTGGATGCCGCGCCGCAGGAGAACTGTCCCGTCGCGCCCGCACGGCGCGGGCCCAGTCCTCGGCAAGGCGGGCCGGCTCCCCCGGCTGCCTGCGGGCGAGCAGGGTGACGGTGCGGCTCTCGTGGTCGAAGGCGAGCATCCGGTCGACCTCGAGCAGGGCGGCGTCGGGGTAGCGCGAGGGAGGCTGCGGCACGTCCAGGGTCTGGGCGCCGAGCTCGTACCCGAGCCAGCCGACCCAGCCGAGGTGGAAGCCGCTAGCTCCCTCGCCGCCCGGCGAGCCGCCAGGCGTGGCGAGATCGGTGCTGAGAAAGTCGAAAACGGTGCCGGTGCTCGTGGCGGGCACGGTGAGCGGGTCGCCGGGAACCGTCACGGTCACGGTTCCATCCATTACCGAGGCGGTCACGAACCGGGAGCGTTCGGTCGGCCCGGCGAGATAGCTGAAGCCGGCCTGCGCGCCGGGGCCGGCGTCGAGCCAGATCGCGTGGGCACTGTCCCGGTAGAGCGCGTCGAAGGCATCCGCCGGGTCCCACCAGCCGTCGAGGTCCCAGCGTTCGACGTCGCCCCTGCCGGGACTGCGACGAGGACGGGCTGATGCGGACACGCCCCCAGCCTAGGGCGCTCGCCGGACCGGACCGGCAGATTCAGACGGGCGGGCCCGGGAGTGCCGGACGGGCTCGGACGCGCAGGGTCAGGCGGGAAGGGTCACCCGGGCGGTGATGAGCTCATCGGGCACCGGGGTGTGCGAGATGAGCAGGACGGCCCTGCCGTCCTCTGCCGCCGTCGCGAGGATGTCCCGAACGAGACGGTCGCCCTGCGCCTCGTCCACGTTCGCGGTGGGTTCGTCGACGACGAGCACGGGGAAGTCCGCCAGGAGCGCCCTGGCGAGGGCGATCCGCTGGGCCTGGCCGCCGGAGACGAGGGCACCGCGTTCGCCGACCCTCGCGTCCAGTCCTCCGCGCTGTGCGGTCCAGTCGCCGAGGCCGACCCGGTCGAGCACGGCGAGCAGGTCGTCGTCGCTCGCGGTTTCCCTGGCGAACAGCAGGTTCTGGCGGATGCTGTCGTCGAAGAGCCAGGGTTGTTGCTCGCACAGTCCGACGACGCGGCGCACGGCGGAGGGTGCGAGCGTGTTCGCCTCGACGCCGTCGAGCGTGTACGAACCGGTGTAGTCGAGGAAACGGACGAGCACCTGCGCGAGCGTGGTCTTGCCCGCGCCGCTCGGGCCGGCGAGGTGGACGCGTTCACCGGGGCCGAGGCGGAGGGTCACGCCGGAGACGCCGGGCTCCGTGGCGCCGGGCCAGGAGGCGCCGACCCCGCTCAGCAGCAGCACAGGCTGCGCGGAGATGGCGGATGCGACGGCGTCCGGCCCGGAATCGGCGTCGCTCTCGATCGGGATCTCCAGCGGGACCGTGGTGGGTACGGCATCCGCAACACGTTGGGCGCTCGATCGCACCTGGCGCCAGGCGCCGAGGGCGGCCGGCACGACGGCGAAGATCTCGAAGACCGCCATCGAAACGAGCACGATCACGGCGAAATCGGGGCCGGGCAGGCTGCCGCCCGAGAGCCCGCCGAACCCGGCGAGCAGCGCTGCGACGGTCGCGGCGCCCGCGAAAAGGGAGAGCACGGCGCCCTGGATGCCGACGCCGACGGATCGGCGCAGGGTGGCCAGGCGCAGCCGGTCGTCGGCGCCGGCCAGCCCTTCGAGACGGGCGTCGAGCACTCCGAAGGCCGTGAGCACGTCGATGTTCTCGACGAGTTCGAGCACCCGGTCGGCGAGGTCCCCGCGGAGTGGAGCGAGCTCCCGCTCGGAGCCGGCGGCGACGCTCCCCGACGCGGCCGTGCCGAGCACTCCGGCGAGGACGAGACAGAGCGCCAGTCCGAGGGCCGCGAGCGGCGAGAGCAGCCAGACGCCCACGACGCTCACCACGGCGAGCATCCCGGCCGTTGCCAGCGGTTGCACGACCCGCAGCGGGAAGTCCTGCAGGTCGTCGACGTCCCGGACGAGACGCGTGAGCAGGTCACCGCGGCGGGTGTTCGCGAGTCCGGCGGGGGCGAGCGGCAGGATGCGTTCGAAGACGCCGACCCGGAGCGCTGCGAGCTGGCGGAAGGCGGCATCGTGGCTCGTGAGCCGGTCGAGGTAGCGGAACGCGGAGCGGCCGAGGGCGAAGGCGCGCACGCCGACGATCGCCATCGACAGGTAGAGGATCGGCGGCTGTTCGGCGGCGCGGGTGATCAGCCAGGCGCTCGTCGCGAGCAGGGCCACGGCGGAGAGGGCGCTCGCGACGCCGGCGGCCAGCCCGGGCAGGAAACGCCGCGTGGACGGCTGGGCGAGCCGCAGGATCGCGCGGACCCTGGCGGGGGGCAGGAACTCAGACATGGGCGTCCTCCCCGAGCGAAACGGCGGATGCCGGCACCTCGGACACCGGGACGACCTGCAGAACGAGGTCGGCCGCGGCGACGACGGCCGGTCGGTGGCTCACCACGATGACGATCGTGCCGGCGGCCGCGAGCTCGCGAAGGCCCGCGATCAACCGGCCTTCTGCGGCCTCGTCGAGGGCGGAGCTCGGTTCGTCGAGGACGAGCACCGGGCATCGGTCCGCCAGCGTGCGATAGATGGCCCTCGCCGCGGCGACGCGTTGAGCCTGGCCGCCCGAGAGACCGTCCCCGTTCACGCCGAGGGCTGTCCCTGGGTCCAGGTCGCCGCCGCCGGCGAGGTCGAGTGCGCGGGCCACGAGGGCCTTGTCGACGCCGGGGGCGCCGAGCGCGACGTTGTCTGCGATCGTCCCGGAGAGGAGTCCCGGCCGTTGGCCGGCCCAGGCGAGCCAGGGCCGAGGACCCCCGGGCACGACGGCCGTTTCGCCGAGGGTGATGGAGCCGGAATACGGCACGAAGCCCTGGAGGGTCGCGACGAGGGTCGACTTGCCCGTGCCGCTCGGCCCGGCGATGACCGCGAGCCGGCCGGGCGCGAGCGTCGCGCTGAACGCGGCGAGCGTCACGGTCGTTCCGCGCCGCACGGTGACCGCGTCGAAGCGAAGGGAGCCCGTCGGCGTCGTGACCGAAGCCGGCACCGCAGGCGCCGCGGCATCCGCTGCTTCCGCTGTCTTCGCTGAATCCGCTGTCTCCGTCGCCGTCCCGGCTGCCGGACCGCCCTCGATGATCAGGAAGACTTCTTCGGCCGCGGCGAGTCCGTCGGCGGCGGCGTGGAACTGAACGCCGATCTGGCGCACCGGGAGGAACGCCTCCGGCGCGAGCAGCAGCACGAAGAGGCCGACGCCGAGTCCGAGCGAGCCGTCGACGAGCCGCAGGCCGATCGACACCGCAACGAGCGCGACCGAGAGGCTCGCCCCGAGCTCGAGCACGAAGCCGCTCAGGAATGACACCCGGAGCACCTTCATGGTGCGAGCCCGGTAGTCCTCGGTGATCGTGCGCACCCGTTCGGTCTGCCGGCGTTCCCTGCCGAAGATCTTGAGGGTGCCGAGGCCGCCGACGAGGTCGAGGAAGCCGGTGCCGAGCCGCTGCAGCGACTCCCACTGCTGCTTCTGTACGGCCTGGGTGGCCTGGCCGATCAGGACCATGAACAGCGGAATGAGCGGGAGCACGATGATCACCGTGATGCCGCTCGGGAGGTCCTGCCACAGCATCACGAGCACGAGGATCGGCGTCGCGATCCCGGCGAGGAGCAGCTGCGGCAGGTACCTGGCGAAGTAGTTGTCGAGGGCGTCGAGCCCCTGGGTCGCGAGGGTGGAGACGCGTGCGCCCTGCTGGCCGGCAAGCCAGTCCGGGCCACGCTCGGCGACCCCGCGCAGTACCCGGGTGCGCAGCTGGCTCTTGACGGATGCCGCGCCGCGGCTCGCCGCGACCTCGAGCAGCCAGACGAGCGCGGCGCGCAGGACCACGACCGCGGCGATCCCCCCGACGTACGGACCGAGTTCGGTCACGTCGTGGCCTCCCACCGCGAGCGTGATCACCTGGCTGAGCAACCAGGAGAAGACGACGACGACGAGCGTCTGCGCCAGACCAAGCACGGCACCGATGACCAGGAACCACCGCGCGGCAGAGGCGTAGCGGAGCAGCCGGGGGTCGAGGGGTCGCATGTACTCGTTCTGTTCGGTGGAAACTGTTCGCCGGTAACTATTCGGTGGCGGCGGTCGCGGCAACTACAGCTGGCGCAGCGGGAGCGCCCGCAGGTCAGAGCGCGGCGAGCTCGATGCTACTGCGGCTGACGCGCTTGCGCAGGACCCAGTATGTCCAGCCCTGGTAGAGGAAGATCACCGGGGCGGCGATCACCGCGGTCCACGTCATCACCTGGAGCGTGTACGGCGTCGACGACGCGTTGTCGATGGTCAGGCTGTTCGCGGCATCGTTGCTCGCCGGCATCACGTCCGGGAACAGCGAGGCGAACAGGGTGAGCACGGCCAGGCCGATCGTCGCCGCCATCAGCGTGAATGCCCAGCCCTCTTTGCCGCGGAGGTTGAGCAGGAACGACCCGATCAGCGCGACGGCCGCGGCAGCGGCGAACAGCGCGGTGAAAAGGCTGCCGAACGCGAGCACGGTCCAGAGCAGGAACGACGCTGCGACGACGATCGTCACGAGCCCTGCCTTGGTGGCGAGCTTGCGGGCACGAAGGCGGATGTCCCCTTCGGTCTTGAGGGAGACGAAGACGACGCCGTGGGTGAAGAACAGGAGCAGCGTCGTCACCCCGCCGAGGAGGGCGTACGGGTTGAGCAGGTCGAAGAAGGTGCCGGTGTAGTTGTGCCCGGCATCGAGCTGGACGCCCTGGACGACGTTGGCGAATGCGACGCCCCAGAGCAGGGCAGGGAGGGCGCTGCCGACGACGATCATGCCGTCGAACCACTTCTTCCATTCGGATTCCGGCCGCTGGTGCCGGTACTCGAAGGAGACCCCGCGCGCGATCAGCGCGAGGAGGATCACGAGCAGGGCGAGGTAGAAGCCGCTGAACATCGTCGCGTACCACTCGGGGTAGGCGGCGAACAACGAGGCGCCCGCGACGATGACCCAGGTCTCGTTGAGGTCCCAGACCGGTCCGATCGAGTTGATCAGCACCCGGCGGTCGGTGTCGTCCTTGCCGAGGAAGGGCAGGGACATGCCGACGCCGAAGTCGAAGCCGTCGAGGACGAAGTAGCCGATGAACATCACGGCGATGATCCAGAACCAGAGAATGTTGAGTTCCATCAGTTGCTCCTAGTAGACCGTGACGCGCTGGGGGGTGATGCCGGTCTCAGCGTCCGGCACCGGGGCATCCTCTGGGCCCTTCCGCACGGCACGGAGGATGAGCCGGAACTCGACGACCGCGAGGGCGCCGTAGATCAGCGTGAAGGCGATGAGGGAGATCAGGATGGTCAGGCCGGTCACGTTGGGCGAGACGCCGTCCTGGGTTTTCAGGAGCCCGAACACGAGCCAGGGCTGACGACCCATCTCGGTGAAGACCCAGCCGACGCTCATGGCGGCGAGGGAGAACGGGAAGGACCAGATGGCGACCTTCCAGACCCAGGTGGCCCGGGGGCTGCGGCCCTTGCGGGTGAGCCAGAGGCCGACCACGGCGACCAGGATGTGCGCGATGCCGAGTCCGATCATCCAGCGGAAGGCCCAGTAGGTGACCCAGATCATCGGGGTGTAGTCGCCGGGCCCGTACAGCGTCGTGTACTGGTCCTGCAGGTTGTTGATGCCTTCGACGGTGCCGTCGAGGGTGTGCGTGGAGAGGAACGAGAGCAGGTAGGGGATGCGGACGGAGAACAGTTCGCTCACGCCGTCGGGGGTACCGAGGGTGAAGAGCGAGAAGGACGCGTTGGCGCCCGTCGCCGTGTGGTACATCGCCTCGGCCGCGGCCATCTTCATCGGCTGGGCCTTGACCATCGCGAGGCTCAGGGAGTCGCCGAAGACGGTCGTCAGGGCACCGGAGATGACCATCATCCACAGGCCGAACTTGAGCGCCGGACGCATCGTGTCGACGTGCTGCTTGCGGTAGAGGTGGAACGCGGCGACCGAGATGATCAGGCCGGCGGACACCATGAAGCACGCGAAGATCGTGTGCGGGAACGAGGCGAGCGAGATCGGGTTGGTCAGCAGCGTGCCGATGTCGGTCAGCTCGGCCCTGCCACGTTCCTCATTGATCCGGAAGGCGATCGGGTTCTGCATGAAGGCGTTCGCCGCGAGGATGAAGTACGCGGACGCGATCGATCCGACCACGGTCAGCCAGATCGTCGCGAGGTGCAGTCCCTTGGGCAGCTTGTCCCAGCCGAAGATCCACAGACCGATGAAGGTGGCCTCGAGGAAGAACGCGGTGATGCCCTCGAAGGCGAGCGGTGCGCCGAAGACGTCGCCGACGAAGCGGGAGTATGTCGACCAGTTCATGCCGAACTGGAACTCCTGCACGATGCCGGTGACAACGCCCATAGCGAAGTTGATCAGGAAGAGCTTGCCGAAGAAGTGCGTGAGCTGGAGCCACTTGGTCTTGTCGGTGCGCACCCATGCGGTCTGGAAAATCGCGACGGTCAGGGCGAGGCCGATCGTGAGCGGGACGAACAGGAAGTGGTACACGGTTGTCAGTCCGAACTGCCATCTCGATAGCAGCAGCGGGTCAAGCCACTCGTTCATGCGCCCTCCCGGCGATCGTCATTTCTACGGTACGTAGAAAATATACACTTCTACACCCCGTAGAAGAAGGCGGAACGGCATACTAAACTCCCTGACTATGGGAAGTCTCGGTGTGCTGGAGAGATTGCTGATGGATGTCCTCTGGGATTCCGGGGAATCGTTACCGGCGAATGAATTGCGTGACCGCCTGCTCACGCCGGCCGCGAGTGCAGCGAACCGCAAGCCGCTCGCAACCACGACCGTGCTCACGGTGCTGTCGCGTCTCGAAACCAAGGGCTTCGTCGTTCGAGACCGGGGCATCCGCCCGCATCGCTACCGTGCCATGACGACCCGCGCCGAACACACTGCAGGGCTGATGCACGAGGTGCTCGGCTCCGCCCCCGACCGGCAGGATGCCCTCGCCCGGTTCATCGGCAATGTCAGTCCCCAGGAGGCGGAGACTCTCCGCCGCCTCCTCGAAACGATCCCGTTGCACCGCGAGTGAACCGGTCGTCGTGCTGACGACGGCGCTCGCCCTCGGCGTGCTCGCGGTCCTGCTGGCCTGGCCGGTTCCGGTGCTGCTCGCGCGGTCCGCCTGGCCGGCAGGCTCCCCCGGCGTCGCCCTCGTGCTCTGGCAGTCGATCGCCCTCGCGGGCGGGCTCGCGATGATCGGGGCGCTCCTCGTCTACGGGCTGATCCCGTTCGGCGCGAACCCGGTCGCCGGCATCCGCTCGCTCGCCGACCACCTCGCGACCGGCTCGGTCCCGGCAGGCACCTCCCTCGACCACGTTCTCGCCCTCTGCGGGGCGCTCCTGCTCGGCGGTCACCTCGTACTCAACCTCGCCGTGACCTTCGTGCACGCGGAGCGCCAGCAGCGCAGGCACCTCAACCTGGTCCGGCTGCTCAGCGAGCCCCTCGAGGGACGACCGGGCACCCGCGTCATCGACCACGCCTCCCCGGTCGCATACTGCCTGCCGAGCGTGACGCACTCGGCGACGGTGCTCTCGCGCGGGTTGCTCAGCCTGCTCGACCCGCCGCAGGTACGCGCCGTCGTCGCCCACGAGGAGGCCCACCTCGCCCAGCGGCACCACCTCGTGCTCGTCGCGTTCAAGTCCTGGCACAGTGCCCTGCCCTGGTTCCCGATCGCGAACCGGGCCGAGAACGCCGTCGCCCTTCTCGTCGAGATGCTCGCGGACGACCAGGCCAGGCTCGCCGTCGACGACCACACCCTCGCGACGGCGATCGCGCTCGTCGGCTCTGCGGGGCTCGGCCGGACGCCTGAGGCCCGGTTCTCCACCGGGGCGGCGGATGCCGCGGCGTTCGTTTCCCGCGACCGTCCCGTCGATCTCGTCACGCCCCGGGTCCGCCGGCTGCTGACCCCGCCGCCCCGCCTCACCGCGGCGGCCTCCGTCGCCGTTCTCGGCTCTGCCGCTGCCCTCCTCGTCCTGCCGGCCGTGCTCCTCGCCCAGGCCTGAGCGGACACAGACAGGACCGCCCGGCTGCGAGGCAACCGGGCGGTCCTGGAGGTCGCGGGTGACCGCGGTGAGAGAGCGACGAACTAGAAGAGCTTCGCCTGCGCGAGCCACGCGGAGGCGATCTTGTCCGCCGACTCCTTGTCGTTGACGCTCTGGGCGTTGAGGCTCACGAGGTCCGCAGCGGTCATCGCCGCGCTGATCTTGTTGAGGACGCCGGCAGCCTTCTCGTCGACCTTGCTGGAGACGATGGGCACGACGTTGTCCGGGAAGAACAGGCCGTCGGGGTCGGAGAGGGCGACGAGGTTGTTCGACTTGATGTTCGGGTCTGCCGTGTAGATGTTGGCGAGCTGGATCTTGTTGTCGACCAGCGCCTTGACGGTGAGCGGTCCGCCGTTGTCCTCAACGGGCACGAATCCGGCGATCGTGATGCCGTACTTGTCCTTGAGCGCCGTCGGCCCGTATGGCCGCGTCTCCAGTTCGGAGTTGCCGCCGACCGTGATGGGCTCGGTGACGTTCTTCAGGGAGGCGAGATCGGTGAGCTTGTAGGTGTCGACGAAGGCCTGGGTCGCTGTCCACGAGTTCTGGTCGCTCGCGTCGGACTTGTCGAGGGCGGTCAGGCCGCTCGGGAGGGCCTTGACGAGCTGGTCGTGAACGGCATCGCTCGTTCCGCCGGCCGCGGCCTTGTCGAGCGCCTGCAGCAGGCTTCCGGTGTACTCGGGGAAGACGTCGATCGACCCGGACTTCAGCTCGGGCAGGTAGACCTCGCGCTGTCCGATCCGGAACTGGCGGTCGACGGTGAATCCGTTCGACTCGAGCGCCTGGGCGTAGATCTCGGCGATGATCTCGTTCGAGTAGTAGTCCTGGGATCCGACGACGAGTGTCGTCGGTGCGCTCGACGCGTTACTTCCGGTGCCCAGTGGATTACTGGACGCACACCCTGCAAGGGCTACGACGGCCCCAACCGCGACCGCGGCGACTGCCGCGAGCCGGCCTTTTTTCGCTGTGAACATTGTCAGATTCCTTTCGTGATGGCGGGTTCCATCCCCGGGCGACGTCGGGTCGACGCCTTCCGGTCGACTGGGGGGCGTCCGACTGCGACGCCGCGGGGTACGACGAGTTTCTGGAGACCGGCGAACAGGCCCTCGAGAACGAGGGCGAGCAGGATCACCAGGATCGACCCGCCGAGCATCTGGGCGTAATCGTTGGTTTTGAGCCCCGCGAAGAGGAACCGGCCGAGCCCGAAGTCGGCGACGTATGCGGCAAGGGTGGCCGTTGCGACGACCTGCAGGGTCGCCGACCGCAGCCCGCCGATGAGCAAGGGCAGTCCGAGGGGTATCTCAACGTGGCGCACGATCTGAAGCTCCGTCATGCCGACGGCCCTCGCCGCGTCGATCGTCGCGCGGTTGACCGCCTCGAACCCGGTGTATGCGCCGGCGAGAATGGGCGGGATCGCGAGCACGGTCAGGGCAACGTATGGGGCGCCGAGCCCGATGCCGATCCAGAGGGCGACGAGGGTGAGCAGGCCGAGGGTGGGGATGGCGCGCAACCCGCCGGAGGTCGCGACGGCGATCCCCCGTCCGCGCCCGGTGTGCCCGATCAGGAATCCGACCGGGATGGCGATGACAGAGGCGAGCACGAGGGTCACCACCGTGAAGAGGAGCTGCTCGCCGAGCCGGGCCGGGATCCCGGTCGGCCCGGGATAGTGCGCCGGGTCGAGGAGCCAGGCGACCGCATCCGTGAAGTAATTCATGCGACACTCCGAACGACGGGCATGGGTCCGAGCACCGCAGCGGGTGCCGGGCGGATGCGCCGGGTCCGGCGGGTCCACGGCATCAGCACCCGGCCGAGCAGCACGACAGCCCCGTCAAGCACGAGGGCGAGCAGGACGGTCGCCACGATGCCGGTGATGATCTCGACCTGGATGCCGCGCTGGAAACCGTCGGTGAACAGGCTGCCGAGGCTCTTTGCTCCGATCACGGCGCCGACGGTCGCGAGGCTCACGGTGCTGACGGCGACGACGCGCACCCCGGCGAGGAGCACGGGGCCGGCGAGCGGGAGTTCGACGAGCCAGAACCTGCTCCACGCCGAGAAACCGACCGCGGTGGCCGACTGCCGCACGTCGGGGTCGACGGACGCGAGTCCGTCGGCGACGACACGCACCATGAGCGCGAGCCCGTAGAGGGTGAGTGCGGCGATCAGGTTCGCCGGCGAGCGGAGGCTCGTTCCGATGATCACCGGCAGGATGAACAGGAGCGGCAGGGACGGAATGGCGTAGAACAGGCCGGCGATCGACAGGATCGCCCCGCGGGTCGGCCGGTACCTGTTGGCCAGCCAGCCGAGCGGAAGCGCGAACACGAAACTCAGCAGGATCGGCGGCAGGCTCAGCACGATGTGGTCGAGGGTGCGGAGCCAGACCAGGTCGAGGTTCGACCAGAGCCACGTCACCGGGGCGGGCCTTCCGTCGGTACGATGTGCGGGACGTCTGACCGGGCCCCGCCGGACGGGCCAGCGCCGGAGCGCTGGCCGACGAGAACGCCAGCGGGTCGCCCGTCCGAGTCGACGAGCACGTCCGAGCCGTCCTGGCTCTCGACGTGCAGGGCGCGCTTTCCCCGGTCGGCACCGACGAAGCTCGCGACGAAGTCGTCGGCCGGGTTGGCGAGGATCTCGGCCGGGGTGCCGAGCTGGGCGATCCGGCCGCCCTCCCGCAGGATGGCGATCTGGTCGCCGAGCAGGAACGCCTCGTCGATGTCGTGCGTCACGAACACGACGGTCTTGCCGAGCTCGTGCTGCAGCCGGATGAGCTCCTGCTGCAGCTCCGCGCGCACGATCGGGTCGACGGCGCCGAAGGGCTCGTCCATCAGGAGGATATTGGGATCGACGGCGAGGCCGCGGGCAACGCCGACGCGCTGTTGCTGGCCGCCGGACAGCTGGCTCGGGTACCGGTCGGCGATGGCGCGGTCGAGCCCGACGGTGTCCAGCAGGCGCAGCGCATCCGCCCGCGCCGTCCTGCGCGGCACACCACGCAGAAGGGGCACGGTCGCGACGTTGTCGACGACGGTGCGGTGCGGGAGCAGTCCCGAATTCTGCATCACGTAGCCGATGCTGCGCCGCAGCTTCACGGGTTCGAGGGACGCGACGGAGACGCCGTCGATCTCGATCGTGCCGGACGTCGGATCGACCATGCGGTTGATCATCCGCAGCAGGGTGGTCTTCCCGGAGCCGGAGGATCCGACGAGCACGGTCGTGCGGTGCGAGGGAACCGTGAGGCTGAAGTCGTCGACCGCAAGGGTGCCGTCCGGGAATTCTTTCGTCACCGATCGGAACTCAATCATGGAAGTGGCCCATTCCTCGCTTGATGTCGAATCAACACGTGCCAGCGATCTCCCACCCAATCAGGAAAGCCGCCGGATGCCAAGCTCTACTCAGCAGATTCCAAGACTGGGACTGCTGCACCGTCCTGCTCGAGTTCCTCGCCGTAGTAGCCCGCCAGGTATACCGCGATGACCCGTCTCGCCTCCGCGATGTATCGCTCGTCGCCCAGGACGTTGGACTGGAACCCTCTCGACAGGACCGCTGCGGCCATCTCGACCATGACCTCAAGCCGGAACAGCAGATCCGGCCCGTACGGGAGGCCGAACCGCTCGGAGAGAGCGATTGCGAGCTGGCCGGCCAGGAAGCCGACCTCGATCCCGTCGGCCGGGCTCGCCGAGCTGATCGGAAGCCGTTCCCTGTCGGCGAAGTGCATGATGCGGAAGCCCGGTTCGGTCCGGTACATCTCGACGAAGGCCGTGATGGCGCAGTCGATGGTCTCCCAGGCGGTCTTCGGGTCTGCAAGCTTGATTTCCCTGGCGACGCGGAGTCGATATCGCTGAATGGCCCGCTCACGCAGGGCATGCAGTACTGCGACCCGGTCCGGGTAGTAGCGGTACACGGTTCCGATCGATGCCCCCGCGCGTTCAGCCACCATCGCGGTCGTGATCCGGTCGAAGCCGACCTCGTCGACGACGACGGCAGCGGCATCGAGCAGGCCGGACAGGCGTGCCGTGCTGCGCTGCTGGATGGGTTCGATCCGGACCTGTGCGCCGGCCTCAACGATGTCCCCCTCGAAAAGGTCACTCACTGACACTTGTCCTCCTTGAAGTAGGACCCAATCCTACGGGTCTTGTCCCCCCGGCGATGCCAAACGGGTCGCGGCACGACTGGATCCTCCCGAAAGGGGCGGCACATGACAAACTAGGAGGCGTGCCGAAGCCTTCCAGAACAACGAATGCGGGCCGACCTGCGAAAATGATGCATCGCGCAGCCCGGATCGAAGACTGGATGCACGAACGTCGCGAGCGTAGCGCCCGCAAACGCGGTTATCTGCCCACGGTCATCCCGTACGCGGGATACGGAAGCACCGAATGGGTGCGGATTCTCTGCCGGGTTCTGCTGGCCAAGCCGGCTCGGACCAAGAAGGCCGTCACGCGCAGACGCTGGCGAGCCGAACGGCGCGAGGCCGGCATCCGCGGTTGGCGCAGTTTCACCGCGGTTCCCGTGCACGACGTCACCGTCACGATCGAGATCAACGGCTTCAGCCACCGCGTGAGCGCCGACCGCGGCGGCGTCGTCGACACGGTCATCCGGCTGCCGCTCACGCCGGGCTGGCAGGTCGCCCGACTCAGCACGGATGCCTCGGCACCCGTCGATGCGCCGCTCTTCATCGTCGCTCCGCTCGTCGATCGTGGCATCATCTCCGACGTCGACGACACGGTGATGGTCACGACCCTCCCCCGGCCGTTGCTCGCCGCCTGGAACACGTTCGTGCTCGACGAACACGCGAGGGTGCCCACCCCCGGCATGGCCGTACTCCTGGACCGTCTCACCGCGGCGGCGCCGGGGTCCCCGGTGATCTACCTGTCGACGGGCGCCTGGAATGTCGCGCCGACCCTGACCCGGTTCCTCTCCCGTAACCTCTACCCCGCCGGCGCGTTGCTGCTCACCGACTGGGGCCCCACCCACGACCGGTGGTTCCGCAGCGGCACCGACCACAAGCGCGCCAACCTGCGTCGCCTGGCCCTGGAGTTTCCCGGGATCCGCTGGATCCTGGTCGGGGACGATGGCCAGCACGACGAGGACATCTACAGCGAGTTCCAGCGCGAGTTCCCCGGCAGCGTCGAGGCCGTCGCCATTCGCGAGCTCTCCCCGAGCGAGGCGGTTCTCGCCGGACGACGGGCAAAGGATGCCGCCCTCGAGTCCACGGACCCCCGCTGGGTCTACGGGCCGGACGGTGCGAGCCTCGCCAGGCAACTCGTAGCGCTCGGAGTCCTCGCGCCGGGCGCACCGCTCATCTGAGCGATCGGCGGATGCCCGCGCACCTCGCACCGGCCGCTGACGTCAGGCGGGGAGGTTACGCGCGGAGCCGGTCGAGGCCGCGGTTGACCTGGCGCGCCCAGAGCGGGCCACGGTACAGGAACGCCGTGTAGCCCTGGACGAGGGTCGCCCCGGCATCGAGCCGCTCGGCGACGTCGGCGGCGGTGTCGATTCCTCCGACGGAAATCACGCAGAGGCCGGCGGGAACGCTCGCGCGGATCAGGCGCAGTACCGCGAGCGAGCGGGCCCGGAGTGGGGCCCCCGACAGGCCGCCGGCTCCGATGGCCTCGATCCTGGCGGCATCCGTCGAGAGACCCTCGCGTGAAATGGTCGTGTTGGTCGCGATGATGCCGTCGAGGCCGAGCCGCACGACGAGTTCGGCGATGCGGGTGACTTCCTCGTCGCGAAGGTCAGGGGCGATCTTGACGAGCAGGGGGGTGCTCCCGGACGCCGCCCGGACGGCGGTGAGAAGCGGGGCCAGCTGGTCGAGTTCCTGCAGGCCGCGGAGGCCTGGGGTGTTCGGCGAGCTCACGTTGACGACGAGGTAGTCGGCGAGGGGCGCGAGGGCCCTGGCGCTCACGAGATAGTCGCTCGTGGCGTCGTCCACCGCGGTCGCGCGGCTCTTGCCGATGTTGATGCCGAGCACCGGCCGTCCTGCGATCGAACGCACCCAGGCGAGGCGCATTGCTGCCGCTGCAGCGCCCTGGTTGTTGAAGCCCATCCTGTTGATCACGGCGCGGTCGGCGACCAGACGGAACAGCCGCGGTTTCGGGTTTCCCGGCTGCGGCAGCGCCGTGATCGTGCCGACCTCGACGTGACCGAAGCCGAGGCGGCCCAGGCCGATCACGGCGAGGCCGTCCTTGTCGAAGCCTGCGGCGACGCCGAACGGGGAATCGAAGCGCAAGCCGAGGGTGTGCACGGCCTGGTCGGTTCTCGGCCGGGTGAACGCATGGACAAGCCGCCCGATGCCCCGGCTCGGAATGAGACGGATCACCGTGAAGGCGAGGTGGTGTGCGCGCTCGGGGTCGAGCCGCGCGAGCACGTGCCGGAAGAAGAAGGGGTACACCGGCTACAGTTCGGGCTCGTCGTCGAGGGCCCCGTTGCGGAGACTCTCCTCGTGTTCGCTGCGGAGCTGGTCGATGGCGCTCTCGAAGTCTTCGAGGGAGTCGAACGCGCGGTACACACTCGCGAAGCGGAGGTAGGCGACCTCGTCGAGTTCACGCAGCGGCGGCAGGATCGCGAGGCCGACGTCGTTCGCGGCGACCTGGGAGGCACCCGTCTGGCGGATGGTCTCCTCGACGCGCTGGGCGAGGAGGGCGAGGTCGGAGTCCGTCACCGGCCGCCCCTGGCAGGCCTTGCGGACACCGGTGACGATCTTGTCCCTGCTGAACGGTTCGACGACGCCGCTGCGCTTGACGATGTTGAGGCTCGCGGTCTCCGTCGTGCTGAACCGGCGACCGCATTCGGGGCACTGGCGACGGCGACGGATGGAAAGTCCGTCGTCGCTCGTGCGCGAGTCGATGACTCGGGAGTCCGGGTGGCGGCAGAACGGGCAGAACATTGTGCTGCCAGCCTAGCGCCCCTTTCCGGGGGATTCGCCGTCGCCCGGGCGCGTCGCGCCACACCCTCGCCCCGACGCCCTGACCGATTCGACGGGCGCTCGGTCTGAAACACCCCGGAACGGCACTCCCCCGTGGCTTCCGGACACAATCTCCGTCGAATCGGTTCGGGTCAGGCGAAGCGGGCGGTCACGGCCGCGCCGTGCGCGGGGAGATCCTCGGCGTCCGACAGCGCCGCGATATTGGCGGCGACACCGCGGAGTGCGTCCCTGCTGTACTCGACGACCTGCTGCGGGCGGAGGAACGTGTACGCCCCGAGGCCGGACGAGAACCGGGCCTGGCCGCCGGTCGGCAACACGTGGTTGGAGCCCGCTGAGTAGTCGCCGAGGCTCACCGGTGAGTTCGGGCCGAGGAAGATGGCCCCGGCGTTCTCGATGAGCGCGAGTTCGACGTGCGGGTCCCTGGTCTGGATCTCGAGGTGCTCCGGCCCGAAGGCGTTGCTGAATGCGGCGGCGGCGGCGAGGTCGTCGACGAGCACGATCGCGGACTGGGTTCCGGAGAGCGAGGCGGTCACCCGCTCACCGTGAGGGGTTGTCACCGCGAGCACGGCGAGTCGCGCGGTGACGGCATCCGCGAGCTCGACCGAATCGGTGACGAGCACGGCGGCCGCGAGTTCGTCGTGCTCGGCCTGGCTGACCAGGTCGGCCGCGACGAGGAGCGGGTCTGCGTCGGAGTCTGCGATCACGAGGATGTCGGTGGGGCCGGCTTCCGCGTCGATGCCGGTGACGCCGCGGACGAGCCGCTTGGCGGCGGCGACGTAGACGTTGCCGGGGCCGGTGACGAGCTGGACGGGGTCGAGGCCGAGGCTCGGCACCCCGTATGCGAACGCGCCGACAGCGCCGGCGCCGCCCATGGCGTAGATCTCGGTGACGCCGAGTAGCCCGGCGACGGCGAGGATGGTCGGGTGCACGCGTCCGCCGAACGCCTGCTGCGGCGGTGAGGCGAGCGCGATCGAGCTGACCCCGGCGACCTGCGCGGGCACGACGTTCATCACGACGCTCGAGGGGTAGACGGCCTTGCCGCCCGGCACGTAGAGGCCCACGCGACGGATCGGCTGCCACCGCTGGGTGATCACGGCTCCCTCGGCGATGGTCGTGGTCACGTGCGGCGGCACCTGGGCCTCGCTCGCGAGCCTGACCCGCCGGATGGTCTCCTCGATGGCGATGCGCACCTCGGGCGAGAGCCCGGCCAGGGCATCGGCGATGTCGCCGGCCGGGACCCGGAGCGCGTCAGGGCGCACCCGGTCGAGCCGTTCGGCCTGGTCGTAGAGCGCCGCCTCGCCGCGCGCGCGGACGTCGGAGATGAGCTCGGCGGCCACGGCGCTCGCGGCGGTCACATCGGTGACGGCGCGCGGAATGGTGGCGAGCAGTTCGGCCGGCGTCGGCCGGGTGCCTCGTAGGTCAAGTCTCTGGATCATGTCTGACCAGCCTAGCCACCAACATCCATCACACGGGAATAGGGTGGCCTTCACAGACCTTGGGGCAAGTGACATGAACGAACTGAACGACATCCGCGAAACACCGACCGTTCCCCGGCTCGAGGGAGATCCGAACGCCCCTCTCGACCTCGCCGCGTTCAAGCAGGCGTTCCGGCGCCACGCCGCCGGTGTCGCGTGCGTGACGGCGCGCCAGACCGACGGAACCCCCGTCGGCTTCACGGCGACCTCACTTGCCTCGCTGTCGTCCGTGCCGCCGCTCGCGACCTTCAACATGGCCAGGACGGCAAGCTCCTGGCCGGCGATCGCCGAGACGGAGCGCGTCGTCATCCACACCCTCGGCGCACGCAATCGCGCCCTCGCCGAGCGGATGAGCGGGCCGAACGCCCTGCGCTTCGCCGGTGACCACTGGCATGAGGGTCCGCACGGCCTGCCGGTGCTGAACGACGTGACGAGCTGGATGGTCGGCCACATCATCGAGCGGGTCTCTGTGCACAACGGCGCCGTGATCGTCGTCCAGATCGAGGAGGGCGGCCTCGGCGACGAAGACGAGGCGTTGCTCTACCACGAGCGGATGTACCGGGTGCCCGGGCCGGAAGCGGCGCTCTGAGCCGAGGCGAACGACCCGTTGGCCGGGTCAGGCGTCGTCGCGTGTCGCGGCAGTGCGCTTGAGCGCGCGGAGCCGCTGGCGTTCTGCCTCGACGACCGCAGCCTCCTCCGGGGTCGGAGCCGCGCCGCCGAGATGGCGCGGCTGCCACCACTGGCCGGAACCGTCGACGGGATACCCGGCCTGGAGTTCGTCGACCATGGCCTGGAGGGTGTCGTGGAGCTGCGCGGTGAGCTCCTGGGCGTCGACGGCGGGGTCGAGCTCGAACGGCGCTCCCACGGAGAAGCGGATCGGCACCCGGTACGCCTCCCGCAGGGTGGGCTTGTGGTTCTTCGTCAGCAGCCGGTGGCCGCCCCAGACCGCGACAGGGATCACCGGGACGCCGGCCTCCCTCGCCATCCGGACCGCGCCGGACTTGAGCTCGCGCACGGTGAAGGAGGCGTTGACCCCGCCTTCCGGGAACACCCCGAGGAGTTCACCCGCGCGCAGGGCGGCGACGGCCTCGCCGTATGCTGCGGCCCCCGCCTGCATGTCGACGCTGATGTGGTGCATACCGCGCAGCAGCCAGCCGACGACGGGCTTGTCGAAGGCGCCCTTCTTGGCCATGAAGCGGATGTGCCTGCGGTTGTGCAGCCAGGCCTGCCATTCGACGAGGGCGAAGTCGGCATAGCCGAAGTGCGTGATCGCCAGGACGGCTCCCCCGGTATCGGGGAGGTTCTCGAAGCCGGTCGCCGCAGCCTTGAGCCGGAAGACCCCGAAGATGGCCCGGCCGGCCACGATGGCCGGGGTGTAGAACGGTTCGCTCGTGCGACGTGTCATGGTCCAAGGCTATTCCCGGGCGCATAGCCGACGGGCTATGCGCCCGGCGCGGCGGACGCGGCCGGCTCGGCTGGGACGGCGACCTCTAGCTGAGGCAGAACGGGCCGAGCAGGCTCTTGAGCTCGCCGAACAGGTCTGCGCTGATCGTGACCTGGTACGGCAGTTCGAAGACGCGGGCCGAATCGTTCTTGATCAGCTTGAGCCGCACCTCGGAGGAGCCACGGTGCCGGATCAGCACGTCGCCGAGCGCGGTGACGGTGTCGGTCGTCGCGCGCGCCTCTGTGAGGGTGATCGCGAGGGTGCCAGAGTCGCCGGTCTGTCCGAGGTCCGGCGCGAAGAGACTGTATGCGTGGATGTTCATGCCGTCGTCCCGGAGGCTCACCCGACCGCGCACCACGACGATCGAGTCGTTGATGAGCGCGGGCGCGAACTCCTGGTACGCCTTGCCCATGAACATCACGTCGATGTCGCCGCCGAAGTCCTCGACCTGGATGATGCCGTACTGGTTGCCGCTCTTCTTGGCGATCCGGTGCTGGACGCTCGTGATGAGGCCGGCGATCGTGACGGTGTCAGCGTCCTGGGTCTGTTCGGAGGCGAGCAGGTCGGCGATGGAGGTCGAGGCGTGTTTCGCGAGCGGGATCTCCAGGCCGGCGAGCGGATGGTCGGAGACGTAGAGGCCGAGCATGTCGCGTTCGAAGGCGAGTTTCTCCTTCTTGCTCCATTCCGGACGGTCCGGGACCTGTTCGGTCTCCTGCGGGTCGTCGAAGAGGCTGTCGAAGTCGAAGCCGACCATGCCGTGTTCCTCGTCGCGCTTGATCTTCACGGCGGACTCGACGGCGCCCTCGTGGATCTCGACCATGGCCCGGCGGGTCGCTCCGAGGGAGTCGAAGGCGCCGGCCTTGACGAGGGATTCGACCGTGCGCTTGTTGGCGACCTGGATCGGCACCTTGCGGAGGAAATCGTGGAAGGACTCGAAACGGCCCTTCTCGTCGCGCGAGGCGCGGATCGCGTCGACGACGTTGAAGCCGACGTTGCGCACGGCGCCGAGCCCGAAGCGGATGTCCGGACCGACGGCCGCGAAGTAGCCGATGGACTCGTTGACGTCCGGCGGGAGCACCTGGATGCCCATCCGGCGGCACTCGTTGAGATAGAGCGCGAGCTTGTCGCGGGAGTCGCCGACGCTCGTCAGCAGGGCCGCCATGTACTCGGCCGGGTAGTGCGCCTTGAGGTAGGCGGTCCAGTAGCTGACCACGCCGTACGCCGCGGAGTGCGCCTTGTTGAAGGCGTAGTCGGAGAACGGCAACAGGATGTCCCAGACGGTCTTCACCGCCTCCATGGAGTACCCGTTGGTCTTCATCCCGGCGGAGAACCCGGCGAATTGCTTGTCGAGCTCCGATTTCTTCTTCTTGCCCATGGCCCGGCGCAGCAGGTCGGCCTGGCCGAGCGAGAAGCCGGCGAGCTTCTGCGCGATCGACATGACCTGTTCCTGGTACACGATCAGGCCGTATGTGGTGCCGATTACGTCCTTGAGGGCTTCCTCGAGTTCGGGGTGGATCGGCACGATCTCCTGCTGCCCGGTCTTCCGCAGCGCGTAGTTGGTGTGCGAGTTCGCGCCCATGGGCCCCGGCCGGTAGAGCGCGATGACGGCGGAGATGTCCTCGAAGTTGTCGGGTTTCATCAGGCGGAGCAGTGCGCGCATCGGGCCACCGTCGAGCTGGAAGACGCCGAGGGTGTCACCGCGGGCGAGCAGCTCGTATGCGATGGGGTCATCGAGGCCGAGGTCCTCGAGCACGGGCCGGTGGCCGCGGTTGACGGCGATGTTGTCGAGGGCGTCGTCGATGATCGTGAGGTTGCGGAGCCCGAGGAAGTCCATCTTGATCAGTCCGAGGGACTCGCACGCCGGGTAGTCGAACTGGGTGACGATCTGGCCGTCGGCCTCGCGCTTCATCACGGGCACGATGTCGATCAGCGGGTCTGACGACATGATCACGCCGGCCGCGTGCACGCCCCACTGGCGTTTCAGGTTCTCGAGGCCGAGCGCGGTGTCGAAGACCGTGCGGGCCTCGGCATCCGTCTCGATGATCGCGCGGAAGTCGACGGCCTCGCGGTAGCGCGGGTGGTCCTTGTCGAACATGCCGGTGAGCGGCATGTCCTTGCCCATGATCGGCTGCGGCATGGCCTTGGTGAGCTTGTCGCCCATCCCGAACGGGAAGCCGAGTACCCGGCTGGAGTCTTTCAGGGCCTGCTTGGCCTTGATGGTGCCGTAGGTGACGATCTGGGCGACGCGCTCGGAGCCGTACTTCTCGGTGACGTAGTGGATGACCTCGCCGCGGCGACGATCGTCGAAGTCGACGTCGAAGTCAGGCATGGAGACACGGTCCGGGTTGAGGAACCGCTCGAAGATCAGGCCGTGCACGAGCGGGTCGAGGTCGGTGATGCCCATCGCGTACGCGACCATCGACCCGGCTCCCGATCCGCGCCCTGGGCCGACCCGGATGCCGTTCGTCTTGGACCACATGATGAAGTCCGCGACGACGAGGAAGTAGCCGGGGAAGCCCATCTGGGCGATGATGCCGACCTCGTAGTCTGCCCGGGTGCGCACCTCGGCGGGAATGCCGTTCGGGTACCGGCGGGCCAGGCCGAGCTCGGTCTCCTTGACGAACCAGCTTTCCTCGTTCTCACCCTCCGGGGTCGGGAAGCGCGGCATGTAGTTGGCCTGGGTGTCGAACTTCACCTCGCAGCGCTCGGCGATCAGGAGCGTGTTGTCGCAGGCTTCCGGGTTGTCGCGGAAGAGGTGCCGCATCTGGGCCGCGGTCTTGAGGTAGAACTCGTCTGAGTCGAACTTGAACCGGTTCGGGTCGTCGAGGGTCGACGCCGACTGCACGCACAGCAGGGCGGCGTGCGCCGTCGCATCGTGGGCGTGCGTGTAGTGCAGGTCGTTCGTGGCGACGAGCGGGAGGTTGAGCTCCTTGGCGAGGCGGAGCAGCTCGCTCATGGTGCGGCGCTCGATGTCGATGCCGTGGTCCATGATCTCGCAGAAGTAGTTCTCCGGTCCGAAGATGTCCCTCAGCTCCCCCGCAGCCTTCTTCGCCTCGTCGTACTGGCCGAGACGGAGGCGGGTCTGCACTTCGCCGCCGACGCAGCCGGTCGTGCCGATCAGGCCGTTCGAGAACTCGCTCAGCAGCTCGCGGTCCATGCGGGGCTTGAAGTAGTAGCCCTCGAGTGAGGCCTTCGTCGAGAGCCGGAAGAGGTTGTGCATGCCCGCGGTGTTCTCGGCGAGCAGCGTCATGTGCGTGTACGCGCCGCTGCCGCCGACATCGTCGCGGTTCTGGCCGCTCGTGCCCCATTTGACCCTGGTCTTGTCCCGCCGGTCGGTGCCGGGGGTGATGTAGGCCTCAGTACCGATGATGGGCTTGATGCCGGCGTCCGTCGCGGACTTCCAGAAGTCGAACGCGCCGAACATGTTGCCGTGGTCTGTGATGGCGACCGCGGGCATTCCCTGTTCGACGGCCTCTTTGATCAGCGGTTTGACCCGCGCGGCTCCGTCGAGCATGGAGTATTCGCTGTGCACATGCAGGTGCACGAAAGAATCATTCGATCCGTTCGCGCTAGTGGTATTCGACACGGATGCTCCGGTAGATGGTGTGTGGTGTTCCTGGCCTAGACATCCCTGAGCACGGTCAGGGCATGCTCGAGGTCCGCGGGGTATTCGGCGGAGAAGGTGACCCATTCCCGGGATTCCGGGTGGAAGAACGCAAGCTGTTTGGCGATCAGCCACTGCCGGGTGAGTCCCAGCCTGGCCGTGATCGAGGGGTCTGCACCGTACATGGCGTCGCCGACGCACGGATGCCGCTGGGCGGCCATGTGTACCCGGATCTGGTGGGTGCGTCCCGTCTCCAGGTGCACTTCGAGCAGGGACGCCGAGGGGAAGGCCTCGAGGGTCTCGTAGTGGGTGACCGAGTCTTTGCCGCCGGCGATGACCGCGAATTTCCAGTCGGAGCGCGGGTGCCTGCCGATGGGCGCGTCGATCGTGCCTGCACTCGGGTCGGGATGGCCCTGCACGACGGCATGGTAGATCTTCTCGACCTCGCGGTCGTGGAAGGCCTTCTTGAGGGCGACGTACGCCGTCTCCGACTTCGCGACGACCATGAGTCCGCTCGTGCCCACGTCGAGGCGATGCACGATGCCCGCGCGCTCCGAGGCCCCAGAGGTCGCGATCCGGTAGCCGCCGGCGGAGAGCGCGCCGAGAACCGTCGGGCCCGTCCAGCCGACGCTCGGGTGGGCCGCGACACCGGAGGGCTTGTTCACGACGACGATGCTCTCGTCGTCGTAGACGATCGTGAGGTCGGGGACCTCGATCGGAACGATTTCGAGAGCGTCCTTCGGTTGCCAGTTCACCTCGAGCCAGCTTCCCGCGTGCAGGCGGTCGGACTTGCCGACCACGACGCCGTCGATCGCGACACCGCCTGCCTCGGCGACCTCTGCGGCGAAGCTGCGGGAGAAACCGAGGAGTTTGGCGATGCCGGCGTCGACGCGAACGCCGGCGAGGCCGTCCGGAAGGGGGAGGGAGCGGGTTTCCATGGGGGGAATCAGGGTGCTAACTGGGTGGGTGTTGCCGGGGTGCCTTCGGCGGGCAGGGGCGGGGCCGGGGCCGAGCCGGGGTCGGCCGGATCGGCATCATCGGCGGTGGCATCGGAGGTGCCGGCCGGCTCGCGCACGGCCCTGCGTCCGTCGAGGCCGATGCCGCGGATGGTGAGGATCATGAAGATCACCATGCTCGTGACGATCGACGCGTCCGCGACGTTGTAAATGGCGGGGATCAACCAGGGTGTCGTGATGAAGTCGACGACGTGGCCCAGGCCGAAGGACGGCTCCCGGAAAAGCCGGTCGGTGAGGTTTCCGAGCACGCCGCCGAGGAGCAGGCCGAAGACGAGCGCCCACGCCAGGGAGCGGATGCGCCCGGCGAAGATCACGATGAACACGACGACCGCCGCGGCGATGATCGTGAAGATCCACGTCATGCCGGTGGCGAGGCTGAACGCCGCGCCCGGGTTCCGGACGTAGTGCCATTGCAGCACATCCCCCAGAACCCGGACGGTACTTCCTTCGGTCAGCGAACTGACGACGAGGAACTTGGCCGTCTGGTCGAGCGCATAGACGCCCAGCGCGGCGAGGCCCAGAACGATGAGCGCGCTGGATCGCCCTTTCGTTCGGACCTTAGGAGCCAAAGCCCTGGTAGCTCGGCTTCTGCGCGCTCTCGGCGCCGACCGGTGAGGCAGCGTCGAGGTCGTGCAGCTGGCCCTCGATGTAGCTCTTCAGCTTCTGGCGGTATTCGCGCTCGAAGGTGCGGAGCCCGTCGATCTTGTTCTCGAGGACGGAGCGTTCCTTGTCCAGGATCGTGTTCTGTGCGCGCTGCTTGGCTTCGGCCTCCGCAACGAGGCGGGCCGCAGTTGCGTGGCCCTCCGCGATGAGGGCGTCGCGCTTCTCGGCGCCTTCCTTGACGTGTTCCTCGTGCAGGCGGCGGGCCAGCTGCAGCAGGTTCGTGGTGCCGGCGGTCTCGTCGATCGGCTCGGCCACGGGAGCCGCTGCGGCGACGACCGCGGGAACGACGACGGGCGCGGGAACGACCTCGGGAGCCTTGACGGCTTCGACGGGGGCGACGACGGGAGTGCTTCCGGCTTCGGTGCTGACACCGGCGCGGAGCTCCTCGTTTTCGGCAGTCAGGCGGCGAAGCTCGACGACGACCTCGTCGAGGAAGTCATCCACCTCGTCCTGATCGTATCCTTCACGGAACTTGGTCGACTGGAACCGCTTGTTGACTACATCTTCCGGAGTTAGCGCCATGGCTTTCCACCCTTAAAACTCAGTTGAGAACTTTTTGTCGAACGAATAGTTGACGCTACCGGACGGAGCGTGTTGCACACGTGAACCCGGTACGCCTCGATCAAGAATACATGCCGCACTCCGGAACGGACGCGAGAACTACCGGAGAGCGCCGACGACGCCCATGCCGATGATCGTGCAGAGCATGGTCAGGCTCCAGCCGAAGTCGAATGCGATCGGGCCGACGCGCAGTGGCGGCAGGATGCGCCGGAAGAATTTGACCGGTGGATCGGTGACCACGTAGATGAATTCGACCAGAACGAGCGTGATTCCCTGCGGGCGCCACGAGCGATTGACGCTGCGGACGAGGTCGACGATGAAGCGTCCCCACATGACGAAGAAATACAACAGCAGGGCGTAATAGATGATCCAGGCGAGCAGTGTGACGACGAACACGGCCGAGACTATGACTGCGCGAAGAAGGACGACTCCGTGTCGGACTCCTCGGCGGCGTTGTCGCCCGAGACGACGATGTGGGACGGCGAGAGCAGGAACACCTTGGCGGTGACCCGTTCGATCTTGCCGTAGAGGCCCTGGGAGAGGCCGCTTGCGAAGTCGATGAGCCTGCGCGCGTCGGCGTCACTCATCTGGGAGAGGTTGATGATGACCGGAATGCCCTCGCGGAAGGATTCCGCGATCAGCTGGGCATCGCGGTACTGGCGCGGGTGGACGGTGAGGATTTCATTCATTTCTGAGGCAGCCACATTCTTGGGAGTGGAGGTCTTGCGCAGCGGGGTCACCGGGGCGCGGCCATTGGTGCCGTGAGAGCCCTCGACGCGCGTCGCGGACGGGCCGGCCTGGTGCGGCGCGGCAGTCTTCGGCTGGGCGGAATTCGAGACGGCATTCTGATCGGCCGCGGGTGGGGCGACGGGCGCCTCGTACTCCAGCTCTTCGTCTGCCAGCCCCAGGTAAACCATGGTTTTCTTGAGCGGGTTGGACATCTCGACCTCCGTGTTGGTGATTCTTCGTACTCAGATTAACCGAGAGTCGGGCGATTCCCGGTGATTGCGGTGCCAATTCGAAGGTGTGTCGCCCCTTCGCGGATGGCCTCCGGATAGTCCTGCGACATGCCCATCGACAGGAATCGCGCCTCGGGCGCGGCCCTTCGGATGCCCTCCCCGAGTGACCGGACCCTGGCGAACTCCGCTGCCGGTTCCGCCCCGAGCGGGGCGACGGCCATGAGCCCGAGCAAGCGCAATCCCGGCGTGCCGAGCACGTGCTCGACGAGCGCATCGAGCCCGGAGGGATCGACGCCCCCGCGAGCGGGGTCGTCCGTGAGGTTCACCTGGATGAAGCAGTCGATGGACGAATCGGCAGAGCCGAGGGCCGTCGCGAGGGACGCCCGGTCGACGGAATGCACGACGTGAGCGTATGAGCGCACCTGCCGGGCCTTCTTGCCCTGGACCTGGCCGACGAAATGCCAGGTGAGGTCGCGGCCGGCCAGGGCGCCGGCCTTTTCCTGGGCCTCCTGGTGGCGATTCTCGCCGAAATCGTGCACACCGAGCCGGAGGAGTTCCTCGATCATCGTGACGGGATGGAACTTGGTCACGACGATCGTCGTCACGTCCGCCGGGTCCCTGCCCGCGTCCCTGGCGGCCGAGGCGACCCGTTCGCGCACGACGTCGAGCCGCCCGGCGAGGCCGGACGGCTCAGGACGCAATTCGGTCACGATGGGTTTACTTGAGGAAGTCGGGGATGTCCAGGTCGTCGGGGTCTTCTTCGAAGGCCGGGTCGGCGACGGCCGTCCCTGCTTCTCCGGCGGACCAGGTCGCGACGCTTGCCTCTTCGGTGCCGAAGACGCTCGCAGCGCCGCCCGATGCAGCATCCGCCGTAGCGGAGACGGCGCCGGCGGCGACACCCGCGGCCACGAGGTCCGCGTGGCGCACCTCGACGGCCTTGACACCGGGTTCTCCGCCGTCGAAGCCTGCTGCGATGACCGTCACCCGGACCTCGTCACCGAGGGTGTCGTCGATGACGGCACCGAAGATGATGTTGGCTTCGGGGTGCACGGCCTCCTGGACGAGGCGGGCCGCGTCGTTGATCTCGAAGATGCCGAGGTTCGAGCCGCCCTGGATCGAGAGGAGCACTCCGTGTGCGCCGTCGATGGACGCCTCGAGCAGGGGGGAGGCGACGGCGAGTTCTGCCGCCTTGATGGCGCGGTCTGCACCGCGTGAGGAGCCGATGCCCATGAGCGCGGAACCCGCGCCCTGCATGACGGACTTCACGTCGGCGAAGTCGAGGTTGATCAGACCGGGGGTCGTGATCAGGTCGGTGATGCCCTGCACGCCGGCGAGGAGGACCTGGTCGGCCGTTGCGAAGGCCTCGAGCATGCTGATGCCGCGGTCGCTGATTTCCAGCAGGCGGTCGTTCGGCACGACGATGAGCGTGTCGACCTCGTTCTTGAGGGAGGCGACACCCGCCTCGGCCTGGGCCTGGCGGCGCTTGCCCTCGAAGCCGAACGGCTTCGTGACGACGCCGATGGTGAGCGCGCCGATGGACTTCGCGATGCGGGCGACGACGGGTGCTCCGCCGGTGCCGGTGCCGCCGCCTTCGCCGGCGGTCACGAAGACCATGTCGGCTCCCGCGAGGGCTTCTTCGATTTCTTCGGCGTGGTCCTCGGCGGCACGACGGCCGACCTCGGGGTCCGCGCCGGCGCCGAGGCCACGGGTGAGGTCGCGACCGACGTCGAGCTTGACGTCGGCGTCGCTCATCAGCAGCGCCTGGGCATCGGTGTTGATGGCGATGAACTCGACGCCACGGAGGCCGAGTTCGATCATGCGGTTGACAGCGTTGACGCCGCCGCCGCCGATTCCAACAACCTTGATGACAGCGAGGTAGTTCTGGTTTGTTGTTGACACGTCCGGCCTCCGGTGGAACCCTAAACCTCTGGTCGAAGTTTAAAGTTATGCTGAGTATGCAATTCCTGATTCCGAAGGTAAGCGCCACGCATCCCCCTCCGGGGAGGCGCGCCCGCGTGTCGCGAACAACCCCGGAAAAATCACCGTGCGGATTACGCGTGGCGGGACGACTCGGTTCCCCGGCCGGCGGATGGCCCGCGGATCAGCGGAGGACGGCGCTGTCCG
Organism: Cryobacterium sp. MDB2-A-1; assembly: GCF_004402675.1. Classification (NCBI taxonomy): domain Bacteria; kingdom Bacillati; phylum Actinomycetota; class Actinomycetes; order Micrococcales; family Microbacteriaceae; genus Cryobacterium; species Cryobacterium sp. MDB2-A-1. The sequence continues at coordinate 88,170 of NZ_SOFK01000051.1, forward strand.
GAGAAGAGACGTCGTATTCCTTGACGGTGCCGACGGGGTGGCTCACGATGAGCGCGGCGAGCACGACGGCCTTGTACTCCGATCGCTCCGCACTCCCCCACACCACCCGGGCCCCACCGGTCAGGACCAGGGTCACGTCGTCGGTGGTCGCCGCCGTGACCGTGTCGAGCTGCTGGCGGACGGCATCCGGGACGGCAGCGATGACGGCCGTCGCGGCCTGGAACCCGGCGCTGCCGACGCCGGCCCGCGCGTCGATCACGGGATAGTCGGCCAGGCGTGCAGGGCCGTTCTGGATCACGACGCCCGCGGCATCGACGAGGTTGAACCCGCCGGGGACGACGACCGTGCCGACGGGCGTCCGTTCGACGATCCGCACCACGAGGGTGCCCGGTGGCCTGCTCTCGGTCACGTAGCTCTGGATCAGCGGGAACGTACCGAGGTCCTCGCGAATCCGCGCGAAGTCCACGAGGGGCAGCGGGGTGCCGAGCTGGTCGCCGAGCGCGGCGGTGACCTGGTCGGCGGAGATCCGGCTGGTCCCGACGACCTCGATCGTGCGGAGCGCCATCAGCGGCGAGTACGTCCCGATGAGAACGAACCCGAGGAGAGCGGCCACGGTACCGAGCGCGACGAGCCAGGCCGTGCGGCGGCGGCGCGAGCGCCAGGTGAAGCGGCGCACCTCCTCGCGTTCGTAACGCTTGCGCGCACGTCGGGCGGCGCGGAACTTGCGCCGGGCCGTTGCGGGGGTCAGCGCGGGCTCTGCGTCCTCCCCTGCCGTACCGGCGGTCTCCGTCTTTGCGTCAGACGCCCGCCCCTTCGGCGGCCGTGCGCCCGGTGACCGCGCCGGCACCGTCGTGATCGGCTCGGTGACGGGTTCGGCCTGCTGCGCTCCTGACGAGTGCAGAGGCGAGACGGAGGCGAGGTGCGGCTGCTCTGGCCGGCGTTTCGGGACCGTGATGGGTTCGGTGCTGGTGCCGTCGGTCGTTCCCCGGCCGCCGGCGGGAGTCGCGGTGTCCGCGGGGCGGCGCGACGAACGCTTCGTGCCCCGGCCGCCGGGTGTGGCAGCGCTGGGCGCGGCGCCGTCCCTGGTGGGCGGCTGCTCCGGCCGGTCGAAGCCCTCTGGTCGCCTCATTCCCCCGTGCTATCCCTGGGCCTGGACGCGGTCGCCGAGCGATTCGAGCAGCTGGGGGACGATCCGGTAGACGTCACCGCAGCCGAGTGTGACGACGAAGTCGCCGGGTCTGGCGATGCGCGCAACGTAGTCGGCGGCCTCCTGCCAGTCGGGCACGTAGGCGACCTTGGATGCGTCGTGGAACTTTCCGGAGACCAGAGCGCCGGTCACGCCGGGCTCGGGATCCTCGCGGGCGCCGTAGACGCCGAGCACGACCGTCTGGTCAGCGGTGCGTTCGAGGGTGTCCGCGAACTCCTGCGCGAAGAGGCGGGTGCGGCTGTACAGGTGCGGCTGGTGCACGGCGATGATGCGCCCGGTCCCGACGACGGTCCGTGCCGCGGTGAGCGCGGCCGCGACCTCCGTCGGGTGGTGGGCGTAGTCGTCATAGACACTGACGCCGTTCACGGTGCCGTGCAGTTCGAAGCGGCGCTGGGTGCCTCCGAAGGTGGCAATGGCCGCGAGCGACGCTGCGGGGTCGCAGCCGAGTCCGACGAGCACGGCGAAGGCGCCTGCCGCGTTGATCGCGTTGTGCCTGCCGGGGATCCGCAGGGTCGCTGAGTAGTCCTGGCCCGCATACGAGACGGAGAAGCTCACGGGACCATCCGTCACGACGGAGTGCACGCGCACGGTCGCGTCGGCGGCCTCGCCGAAGGTGACGACCTTCTGGCCGGTGAGGCTCCGGGTGACCCGGACCGCGCCGGGGTCGTCTGCGGAGATCACGACGAGCTCGGTGGCTGCGTGGGAGAACTGCACGAAGGCGGCCTCGAAAGCTTCGAGGGACCCGTAGTGGTCGAGGTGGTCCGGATCGACGTTCGTCACGAGCGCGATGGCCGTGTTGTACAGCAGGAAGGACCCGTCGGATTCGTCGGCCTCGACAACGAACAGGTCATCGGTTCCCGCGCCCGCCGAGACGCCGAGGGACTCGATCACTCCGCCGTTGACGAAGCTCGGGTGCTTGCCGATGCCGAGCAGGCCCGTGACGATCATCCCGGTCGACGTGGTCTTGCCGTGTGCGCCGGCGACGGAGACGAGGCGGTGCTTCTGGATCAGCCAGGCGAGCGCCTGGGCCCGGTGCAGCACCGGGAGGCCGCGCTCGAGGGCGAGGACGTACTCGGGGTTGTCCTGCCAGAGCGCCCCAGTGACGACGAGGGAATCGGCATCCCCGACATTCTCCGCGGCGTGGCCGATGCTGATCCGCGCTCCGAGCTCGCGCAGGGCGAGCACGTTCGCCGACTCGCGCACGTCGGAGCCGGTCACGGTGTGGCCGGCCGCAAGGAAGAGCCGCGCGATGCCGCTCATTCCGGAACCGCCGATGCCGACGAAATGTACCGTTCCCAGGTCCGCAGGAATGACGAGGTTCAGGTCGGGCTTGATCACGTGGTGCCGCTCTTCTCAGTGTCGAATCTCAGTGTCGAAATCGGGTGTGGTGCGGCCTCTACGTTACGCGTCGGCGCCAGGGATTGCCGGATTGACGCCGCCGTGTGGTTGGCCGAGGGCATCGCTGACGAGGTCCGCCATCCGCTCGGCGCCGTCGCGGCCTCCGACGGATGCCGCGAGCTCCCCCATCCTGCGCACGCGCGGCCGGTCGGTGAGGAGCGGCACGAGCTCGTCAGCGACCCAGGCGGGCAGGAAGGCCGCGTCGTCGACGATGATCCCGCCACCCGCGGCGACGACGGAGGCCGCGTTGAAGCGCTGTTCCCCGTTTCCGACCGGGTAGGGCACGTAGACGGCGGGGATGCCGAGCGCGCTGAGCTCGCAGACCGTCCCGGCCCCTGCCCGGGAGACGGCGAAGTCCGCGCTCGCGAGGGCGAGGTCCATCCGGTCGCAGTACTCGATCATCCGGTAGTGGTCGATGGCCGGGTCGGAGACCTCGGATTTCTGCCCGGTGATGTGCAGCACCTGCCAGCCGGCCGCGACCAGCGCCGATGCTGACTGCACGGCCGTGCCGTTGAGGCGCCGCGCGCCGAGGGACCCGCCCGTGACGAGGAGGGTCGGCCGGCCGGGGTCGAGGTCGAAGAAGCGCAGCGCCTCCGCCCGGACGCCGGGGCGGTCGAGGTTCTGGATCTCCGGCCGCAGCGGCATTCCCACGACCCGGCCGTGGCGGATCCGGGTTCCGGGGAACACGACGCCGACGCGCGTGGTCAGCCAGGCCCCGAGGCGGTTCGCGAGTCCCGCGCGGAAGTTCGCCTCGTGGATGGCGATCGGGATGCCCGCCCGGCGGGCCGCGAGGTAGGCCGGCGTCGAGACGTAGCCGCCGAAGCCCACGACGACGTCGACCTTCCTGGCGCGGAGCACGGCGGCGAGGTCGCTGACGGCGCGGTTGAACCGGGGCAGGAAGAGCACGGCGGCGCGGTTCGGGCGGCGCGGGAACGGCAGCCGTGGCACGAAGATCAGCTCGTAGCCGCGTGCGGGTACCAGGCGGGCCTCGAGGCCTTCCCTGGTGCCGAGCACGATCATGACCGCGTCGGGTTCGCGCGCGCGGATCGCATCGGCGACCGCGAGCAGGGGGTTGACATGGCCGGCGGTCCCGCCGCCGGCCAGGAGGTACGTGGTCACTCGGACACCCGTCTCGGTCCGGGCCGTGCCGCCGGGTGCTCGGTTCCGCCGGGGGTGCGCCCGGCCGGATCGGGGTGCGCGCGGGCGAAGGACAGCACGATGCCGATCGCGATCAGGGTCGAGAGCAGGGCTGTGCCGCCCGCGGAGACGAGCGGAAGCGGGACGCCGAGGACGGGGAAGACGCCGAGGACGACACCGATATTGACGAGCGCCTGGCCGATGACCCAGACCATCACGGCGGCCGTCGACACGCGCGCCTGCACGCTCGTGCTCGAGCGCATGATCCGCAGGAAGGCGAACGCGAGCAGGATGAACATGCCGAGCACGACGATGGCGCCGATCAGGCCCAGCTCCTCGCCGATGATCGCGAAGATGTAGTCGTTGTCCGCAGCGGGCAGCCAGGACCATTTGGCCTTGGAGTTGCCGAGTCCGACGCCGAAGATCCCGCCGTTGGCGAGTGCCCAGGTGCCGTGCAGCGGCTGCCAGCACGCCGCGGAGATCGTTCCGGTGTGGTCGTCGCAGCCGGTGTTCAGGAAGGAGAGGATGCGGGTCATCCGGTTGGAGCTCGAGACGGCGACGAGCACGCCCGCGACCGTGCCGACCAGGAGCGGGAGCGCGAGCATCCGCAGCCGGACGCCCGCGAAGAAGAGCGCGCCGAAGAGGATTCCGGCCATGATGATGACGGTTCCGAGGTCGCCGCCGATCAGTACGAGCATGATCGATCCGCCGCCGACGCCGAACACGGGAATGTAGACGTGGCGCCAGTCGTCGAGCAGGTCCTGCTTCTGGGAGAGGATCATGCCGAGCCAGATGACGAGCGCGAGCTTGATCGCCTCGGACGGCTGGAACTGGACCCCGCCGAGGGACAGCCAGTTCGTGTTCCCTGCGACGGTGATGCCGAGCGGGGTGAAGACGACGAGGCACTGCAGCAGGCACGCGATGATCAGGGTCGGCCAGGCCACCCGCTGCCAGAACTTGATCGGCATCCGGCTGACGAAGAGCATCAGCGGGACACCCACGGCCGCGAAGCCGCCCTGGCGGAGCACGGTGCCGAAGAAGCCTGCGTTCTCGAGGTAGGAGTCGACCGACGATGAGGACAGCACCATCACGAGGCCGAAGGCGACGAGGAAGAGGGTCGTTCCGAGCAGCAGGAAGTAGCTCGTCGATTCCGCCTTGAACACGCGTCCGAGATGGATGCGGGTGGCGGGGTTGTGCGCCTCGGGCGCCGGCTGGTGGGGGGCTGCGGTCCTAGGCGTTCGAGCCAGGGGCAGTCTCGCCATCCGCCTCACCTCCCAGATAATCGTGAACGGCTTCCGCGAAGAGGCGGCCGCGTGCTGCGTAGTCGGAGAACTGGTCCATCGATGCCGCCGCCGGTGCGAGCAGCACGACGTCACCTGACTCGGCGATGCCTGCCGCGGCAGCGACGGCGTTCGGCATCACCTGTCCAGTGTCAGCGGCATCGATCTCGAATACGGGCAACCCGGGGGCGTGTCGCAGGAATGCCGCCCGCAGGGCGTCCCGATCGACGCCGATGATGACGGCGCCCCGGAGCCTGGGCACGTGGGTGCTGACGAGGTGGTCGATGTCGACGCCCTTGAGCAGGCCGCCGACGAGCCAGACCACGGAGTCGAACGCGGCGAGCGACGCATCCGCTGCGTGCGGGTTCGTGGCCTTCGAGTCGTCGACCCAGCGGATGCCCGCTGCGTCTGCCACGATCTCGATGCGGTGTTCGTCGAGCTGGAAGGTCTCGAGCACGTCATGGATGATCGGTGCGTCGACGTCGAAGGACCGCGCGAGGGCACTCGCGGCGAGGATGTCGGCCACGAGGTGGGCGGCGCCGAGGCCGCGGGCGCGGAGCTCGGGCACGGTGGTCAGTTCGATCGCGGTGTCGAAGCGTTCCTCGAGGAAGGCGCGGTCGCAGAGGATGCCGTCGACGACGCCGAGGTCGCTCGGACCGGGGACGCCGAGGCCGAAGCCGATGGCGCGGGCGCCCTCGCGGACTTCGGCGTCCTCGACCATCGTGCGGGTGGCCTCGTCGTCCTTGTTGTAGACGCACGCGATCTTGGTGTTGGCGTAGACGGTGGCCTTTGCCTCGCGATAGGCGGCAGCGGAGCCGTGCCAGTCGAGGTGGTCGTCCGCGATGTTCAGGCAGACGCTCGCCCACGGCACGAGGGCGCCCGGCCCTGTGCGTGGCAGGTGGTGCAGCTGGTAGCTCGAGAGTTCGACGACGAGCACGTCCCAGCCGAGCGGGTCGCGGACGGCGTCGAGGACGGGCACGCCGATGTTGCCGCAGGGGGCGACCCGGTGGCCTGCTGCGGCGAGGATCGTCGCGGTCAGCTGCACGGTCGTGGTCTTGCCGTTGGTGCCCGTGACGAGGATCCACTCTGCCGGGGCGCCGACCTTGTCGCGCAGGCGCCAGGCCAGTTCGATGTCGCCCCAGACGGGGATTCCGGCTGCGGCGGCCCAGAGCAGCAGCGGGTGGTCGGGGTGGAAGCCGGGGCTGACGACGAGGAGTTCCGGACGGTGGGCGGCGAGTTCAGCGGGGACTTCGCTCAGGTCGGCCTGGACGAGCCCGGCGCCGATCACGCCGAGGAGCCTGGCCCGGTCGTCCGGGGCGTTACCGGCGACGACGAGGACGTCCGCGCCGAGTTCGGCGAGGGTGTCCGCCGCGGCGAAGCCCGTCACGCCGAGGCCGAGGACGGCGACCCGGAGCCCGGTCCAGTCGGCGTGCCAGCTGATGAGGCCGTCGAGGCGGCGATGGCCAGAGTGCGTGTCGTATGGGTTGTTGCTCATCATCATGCGGTCAGCCATTCGAGGTAGAACGAGCCGACGCCCGCCGCGACGAGGAGTCCGCCGACGATCCAGAACCTGACGACGACGGTGACCTCGGCCCAGCCCTTGAGCTCGAAGTGGTGGTGGATCGGGCTCATCAGGAAGATCCGTTTGCCCCGGGTGACCTTGAAGTACGCCCTCTGGACGATCACGGAGCCGGCTTCGATCACGAACAGGCCGCCGAGGAGCACGAGCAGGAGCTCGGTGCGGCTGAGGATCGCGAGTGCGGCCAGCGCCCCGCCGATGGCGAGGGACCCGGTGTCGCCGAGGAAGATCTTGGCGGGTGAGGTGTTCCACCACAGGAAGCCGATCAGGCCGCCGACGATCGCTGCGGCGACGATGGCGAGGTCGAGGGGGTCGCGCACGTTGTAGGAACGGTAGAGGTCGCCGATGTCCGCTCCCCCGTACCTGGCCTGGTTGGACTGCCAGAAGCCGATCACGATGTACGCCCCGATGGCGAGGATCGATGACCCGGTCGCGAGCCCGTCGAGGCCGTCCGTCACGTTCACTCCGTTGGAGGTCGCCGCGACGAGGAAGCAGATCCAGACGATGAACAGGGCGATCCCGACGATGGTCCCGAGCTTCATGAAGTCGAGGGGCAGGTCGCGCAACAGTGAGATCTTGGTGGATGCCGGGGTGAGGCCGTGCCTGTTCGGGAACTGCAGCGCCAGAACGGCGAAGACGCCGGCGACGAGCACCTGCCCGCTGATCTTCTGCCAGCCGCCGAGGCCGAGGCTGCGCTGGTTCCGGGTCTTGATGAAGTCGTCGAGGAATCCGACGAGCCCGAGTCCGACCATCATGAACAGCACGAGCAACGGGGACGCCGTGATCGGGGTGCCCGTGAGCCACATCGCAAGGAAGTAGCTGATCAGGGTGCCGAGGATGATGACGATGCCACCCATGGTCGCGGTGCCGCGCTTGGCGTGGTGGCTCTTCGGGCCGTCATCGCGAATGAACTGTCCCCAGCCGAGCTTGTGGAAGAGCCGGATGAACAGCGGGGTCAGGGACAACGTGAAGACGAGCGACATCGCGCCGGACATCAGCAGGGCTCTCATGAGAAGAACTCCCCGAGGCGGTCGCCGAGGAACCTGAGGCCCGCGGAGTTCGACGACTTCACGAGCACCGTGTCACCGGGGCGGATGGTCGCGGTGAGGAGGGCGAAGGCGTCGTCCTGGTCGTCGACGAAGAGCGACTCCCCGTCCCAGGACCCCTCGTTGATCGTGCTGATGTGCATCCGGCGGGCGGCGAGTCCCACCACGACGAGCTGGGAGATGTTGAGTCGCACGGCGAGCAGTCCGATGCGGTCGTGCTCGTCCCCGGAGAATTCGCCGAGTTCGCTCATTTCGCCGAGGACGGCGACGGTGCGTTCTCCCGGCCGCCGGATCTGGGCGAGGGTCTTGAGGGCCGCCGTCATCGAATCGGGGCTCGCGTTGTACGCATCGTTGATGACCGTGACCCCGTCACGCCCGCCGAGCACCTGCATCCGCCAGCGTTCGGCCGTGACGACGGATTCGAGTGCCGCGACGATGTCGTCGATGCCGATCCCGAGCACCTCTGCGGTGGCCGCAGCGGCGAGGGCGTTCATCACGTGGTGCTCTCCGAGTACCTGGAAGGTCACCGGGCGGGTGTCGCCGCCCGCGAGGTGCAGGGTGAACGTCGTTCCGCTGCTCGAGACCTCGATCCCGGTCGCGTGCACGCCGGAGAAGTCCGTTCCGTCCGGTGCGCGCGAGGTGCCGGTGGCGTCCTGGCCGAACCAGACCACCCTGGCGCGGGTGTGTGCCCGCATTCCGGCGACGCGGGGGTCGTCGGCGTTCAGCACGGCGACATCCGTTGCGAGGAGGTCGGTGACCATTTCGGTCTTGGCGGCCAGGGTCGCTTCGATTCCGCCGAATTCGCCGGCGTGGGCGAGGCCGACCTTGAGGACGATCCCCACGTCCGGACGGACCATCCGGATCAGCCTGGCGATCTCGCCGATGCCGCTCGCGCCCATTTCGGCGACGAGGAACCGGGTGTCGAAGTCGACGGCGAGCATCGTGATCGGCGCGCCCACCTCGTTGTTGAAGGAGGCGCGGGCGGCGACGGTCGGGCCGACGCGTTCGAGGATGGCGCGCAGCAGGTTCTTGGTGGTCGTCTTTCCGTTGGACCCGGTCACGCCGATCACCCGGAGCCGACCCTCCGCGCGGACGCGGGCCACGACGAAGGTGGCGAGGTCGCCGAGGGCGACCACCGCGTCTGCGACGATGATCTGGGCGACGGGGAGGTCGAGCGCGCGCTCGACGATGAGGAGCGCGGCGCCGTTGTCGATCGCGGCAGGAGCGAAGAGGTGACCATCGGTGGTCTCCCCCGGCTTCGCGACGAAGATGCCGCCGGGGCGGATCTCACGCGAGTCGGTGTCGACGGCACCGGAGACGACGGTCGCCGGCGTCGTCGGCGAGCCGTCGGCGTTCAGGGCTCCGTCGAGGTGCAGGGCGCCGTTGACGGCGCCGGCGATCTCGGAGAGGGAGAGGGCGATCATCTACTGCCACCCCGCTTCGCGCAGCGCGAGCCGGGAATCGTCGCGGGCGGAATAGGGGATCTTGACGCCGTTCACTTCGTGATAGTTCTCGTGGCCGGGGCCCGCGTAGAGGATCGAGTCGCCCTCGACCGCGAGGCCGAGCGCGGTGCGGAAGGCGGTGCGCGGGTCGGCGACCTCGTAGAGCTCCACGTCGGGGACGGCCTCTCGGGCGCCGGCGATCAGGGCGGCCCTGATCGAGGCCGGGTCCTCGTAGCGGGGGTGGAAGTCGGTGATGACGACGACGTCTGCGCCCCTGGCTGCGATGGCACCCATGGCCGCGCGCTTGGTGGTGTCGCGGTCGCCGTCGGCGCCGAAGACCATGAACAGTCGCCCCGGCGTGAAGGTGCGGATGGCCGCGAGGGTGTTGAGGAAGGCGTCCGGGCTGTGACCGTAGTCGATGTAGACGAGCGGTCCGCGGTCGCCGGAGATGCGCTCGGTGCGCCCCGGGATGTAGACGTCGATGCCGCCGTCGCGGGCGAGGGTGTGATTGATGGCATCGAGGTCGTAGCCGGATTCGACGAGCATCAGGATGGCCAGTGCGGCGTTCGCGGCCATGAACCAGCCGATCAGCGGAACACGGGTCTGCAGACGGCGGCCCTCCGGCCCCTCGAGCAGGAACTCCGTGTAGAGGGCGTCCTCCGACACGATCGAGAGGTGCCAGTCGGCGTCGACCTCTGGATGGATGCTGAGGGTCGTCACCGGGATGCGGCACTCTGCGACGATCCGCTGGCCCCATTCGGAGTCCACGGTGATGACGCCGCGCCGGGACCGGTCGGGCTGGAAGAGTTCGAGTTTGGCCTGGAAGTACTCGTCGAGGCTGGCGTAGTCGTCGAGGTGGTCGTGGCTGAGGTTGGTGAACCCTGCGACATCGAAGACGAGCCCGTCGACGCGGTGCCTGCTGAGGGCCTGCGCGGAGACCTCGATCGCGACGGCGCGCACTTCGGCTTCGCGCATCCTGGCGAGAAGGGCATGCAGTTCGGTGGCCTCCGGGGTGGTGAGCGAGCTCACGACGGCGAGGTCGCCGATGCGGCGTTCCGCGGTCGAGGTGAGGCCTGTGACGACGCCGAGCTGGTTCAGGATGGCGACGAGGAGGTAGACGACGCTCGTCTTGCCATTCGTTCCGGTCACTGCGAAGAGCGTTGCCGGGTTCTCGTCGGTCCGGTAGATCCAGGCGGCGACCGCGCCGAGAGCGGCGCGCGCGTCCGGGGTGACGAGGATCGGCAGGCCGCTTCCGGCGGCGACGAGCGCACCGGCCTCATCGGTCAGGATGGCGACGGCTCCGGCCTCCCTGGCGTCGTCGGCGAAGCTCGCGCCGTGGAAGGCTCGCCCGGGAACACCGACGTACAGGTCGCCCGGCTGGACGGAACGGGAGGAGATACTCACGCCGGAGACTTCGAGACCCTCGATGTCGCCGCGCAGGAAAAGTTCGAATTCATCAACCATGCCCGACAACGACCGCGCAACCGGGTGCTGAGGACGGAGAGCCGATGGTGCCAACTCGGTCACGGGGCTCGCTTTCTTACCAGGTACCGGGAAGGGCAGGCGCTGGAGCGCCCGATGGAACTGCCCGGTACTTCTTCAGCACCTGGCTCATGACCTCCTGGAAGATCGGAGCGGGCGCTGCAGACGAATTCAGTTTAACAGGATCGGCGAGACTGACCGAAACGACGTACTCCGGATCGTCTGCGGGAGCGAACCCGGAAACCGACACAAGGTACCCGTGGGTGTACCCGCCGTGGCCGTCCGGCATCTGGGCCGTTCCGGTCTTCGAGGCGACCCGGTAGCCGGGAATGTTCCAGACCTTGGACAGCCAGGCCTTCTGGTACACCATCTCAAGCATGTCCGAGGTGTCGTGCGCGGCCGATGCCGAGACGACCTGGGTTCCCGCTGCTGCCGGCACATTCGTCATGGTGCCGTCCGCCTGGCGGCAGCCGGCGACGAGCTGGACGGGCAACCGGACGCCCTTGTTCGCAATGGTCTGGTAGATGCTCGCGATCTGGAGCGCCGTCGTGGTCAGGCCCTGGCCGAACATGGTGGCGTACTTGGTCTGGGGGTCCCATTCGTCGTAGGGATGCAGGATTCCGGAGTCTTCGGCGGGGAACCCCGCCTCCGTCGCAGTGCCGAGGCCGAACTTGGTCATGTAGTCATAGCGCTGCTTGTCGGTCAGCAGTTCGCCGAACTTGGACATACCGGTGTTCGAGGATTCGATCAGCACGCCGGTGAGGGTGAGGTGCAGGTCGGCGTGACCGGAACTGTCGTTGATGTTCGCGCCGTTGCCCGGCAGGTATCGATAGGGCGCGACGACCTGGGTATTCACCGTGGCCTTGCCCGCATCGAGAACGGATGCCGCGGTGAGCGCCTTGAAGGTCGACCCCGGTTCGAAGGAGGCCGTGAAAGCGCGCGAGCCGCGGTCATCGGGGTTGGTCGTTCCGTTGACGTTGTTCGGGTCGACACTGGGATAGTCGGCGACCGCGACGAGCTTCCCGGTCTTGACCTCCTGCACCACGACCGTTCCCCACGCCGCGCCGGTGGCCTGGGCCTGCTTGGCCAGGGCCTGCTGGACGAACCACTGCAGGTCGGAGTCGATCGTCGTCACGACATCTCCGCCGTCGACGGCCGCCTTCTCCGTGACGGTGCTCTGCGGCAGCCGGACGCCGTCTGCGCCCTTCTCGTAGGTCTCCGTTCCGTCGGTGCTCGCGAGGCAGGAGTCCTGGCCGATTTCAAGGCCGGCCTGGGCTTCACCCTCTGACGACACGAATCCGACGAGGTTGCCTGCGACCGCACCGTCCGGGTACACCCGGCCGGGCTTCTTCTCGAAGTAGATCCACGGGATCTCGAGCGCGTCGACCGCCCGGAACACAGAGACATCCACTGCCTTGGTCACCATGGCGTAATCCGACGCGGGATTGGCGGCGAGCGACGAAGAGATGATCGCGAGGATCGCGTCTCCGGTCTGACCGGTGATGGCGCCGACCTCCGCAGCGGCCTGGGCGACGGTGACCGTCTGGTCTCCCGCCGCCGTTGTGCGGGTGAACTCGACGGCATTGCGGGGAGACAGCGTGATGTTGTAGCGCATCACCGTCCCGGCGAGTACGACGCCGTTGGCGTCGACGATGTCACCGCGTGAGCCGTAGATGGGCTGCTCGACCGATCGGTTGCCGAGTGAATCGGCGCTGAGGGTGTCGGCACGGACGACCTGGATGTCGACGAGCCTGACCACGAAGAGTGCGACGATCGCGAAGAGGAGAACGACCGTGATCGCGATGCGGCGCTTGCCGCTGCGCGTCGACCTGGCACTGACACCCACAGTTTCGGTTCCTTACTGCGGACGGGGCCGCGGTTGTGGCACCCCGGCTCGTGCGGGAATGCGTTCTAGCGAGTCGTGGGCGTCGGGAGTCCGGCGCCAGGGGCTGGCACGGCGGCGGTTGAGGTTGTCGGGGCGGTCGTGGTGGCTGGTGACGTCGCGGCGCCGGCGACGCTCGCGCCCTGCCCGGTGGCCTGGGCTGGCTGTGTCACCAAAGGTACGCCGGTGAGCAGCGCGTTCGGCACGAGACTCGCCGCACCGGCCTGACTGCCCGTTGCGGAACTCGGGGCGCCGAGCACTGCGGAGTCGGAGAGGCGCAGGTAGACCGGGTTGGAGTTGCTGATCATGCCGATGGCCTCGGCGTTGGCCGCGAGGCTCTGCGGGGAGGAGACCCGGACGAGGTCCTCCGTGACGCTGTCGGCGGTGCGGCTGAGTTCCGTCTGGCTGGCCTGCAGGCGGGACACCTCGTACGCGCCCTGCGAGATTCCGACGCTCAGCAGGAGCTGCGCGACAATGATCACCGCAACCCCGGCGACGGCGGACAGGGCGAAGGCGATCTTGGGTCGTGCCCGGCGCTGGCTGCGCGTTGCGACGATCTCGATGTGGCGAAGCCGCGAGCCTGGCTGGCCTGCCGGAGCGTCCAGCGGTTTCTGGTCGGGGGTGTCGTGCCGGGGGGCACTTTCCCAGTTCGGTCGCAGCACGCGTGCGAGATTGTCGCTCATCCGGCTCTCCTCAGTCGCTCGGCGGCGCGAAGTCTGACCGACGTCGCACGGGGGTTTCTCGCCTTTTCTTCTTCCGAGGCGAGTTCGGCGCCCCGGATCAACTGTGTGAACAGTGGCTTGTGTTCCGGCAGCTCGATGGGCAGGCCGGCGGGGGCGCTCGAGGTGGATGCCCGGGCGAGCGCCTTCTTGACGATCCGGTCCTCGAGCGACTGGTAGGCCTCCACGACGATCCGGCCGTGCACGGCGACGGCGTCGAGGGCGGCGGGGATCGCGCGTTCGAGAACGGAGAGTTCCTGGTTGACCTCGATGCGCAGGGCCTGGAAGACCCGCTTCGCCGGGTGTCCGGTGCGCTGGACGACGACGGGGGTGACCTTCGTGAGGATCGCGACGAGCTCGGCAGAGCGGACGAGAGGGGCGGTGGACCGAGCCTCGACGATGGCCTTGGCGTAGCGTGCCGCGAGTTTCTCTTCGCCGTACTCGTGGAAGATCCGGCGCAGTTCGGACTCGCTGTACGTCGCGAGGATGTGCTCCGCCGTCAGGTCGCTCGTGTTGTCCATCCGCATGTCGAGCGGAGCGTCCTTGGAGTACGAGAAACCGCGTTCGACCCGGTCGAGCTGGAGCGAGGAGACTCCGAGGTCGAAGAACACGCCCTGGACCTCTTCGATGCCGAGGGAGTCGAGGGCGTCCTGGATGCCGTCGTAGACGGTGTGCACGAGGTGGATCCGGTCGCGGAACGGCTTGAGGCGCTCCTCGGCGATCGAGAGCGCCTCGAGGTCACGGTCGAGGCCGACGAGGGTGAGTCCTGGGAAGCGGGTCAGGAAGGCCTCGGAGTGCCCGGCCATGCCGAGGGTCGCGTCGACGAGCACGGCGCCGGGCTGGTTCAGGGCCGGCGCGAGGAGCTCGACACAGCGTTCGAGCAGTACGGGGGTATGGATTTCGTCGATGTTCATGGTCCCGGGGAGTAGTTCCTGGATCCTGATCCCCATCCGGCAGTCCTGGCACCGGGGAAGTGTGTCAGGGCGTACGGCTGGGAGTCAGGCGCCAGGTTCTAGAAGAGTCCCGGAATCACCTCCTCCGTGGTGTTGGCGAACGAGGTTTCCTGTTCGGCGAGGTACAGGTCCCAGGCCTCGGTATCCCAGATCTCGACACGGTCGCCCGCACCGATCACCGTGAGTTCGCGGTCGAGGCCGGCATAGCTGCGGAGGTTGGCGGGGATGGTGACGCGGTTCTGGCTGTCGGGAGTTTCCGCACTGGCTCCGGAGGTGAAGACCCGGAGGAAGTCACGGCCCTGCTTGCTCGTGATCGGGGCCTGCTTGATCTTTTCGTGCAGTTCCTCGAACGCCCGGGTCGTGAAGACGTAGAGGCAGTGCTCCTGGCCGCGGGTCATCACGATGCCGGTGGACAACTGCTCACGGAACTTCGCGGGGAGGATGACGCGTCCCTTGTCGTCGAGCTTGGGGGCATAGGTCCCGAGGAACATTCATCACCCCTTCTCTTCCGGCCAAGTTCAGGTGTTACTCCACTTTACTCCACTTTGGACCACGAAAACGGGAAATGCCACGATCAACGAGTAAATTTCTAGAAAAATACCAGATGAACAGGCTAAGTGATGGGTGGAGGGAAATCCAAGGGCGAGCGGGGTCGAGAGTCGATTTTGGGCACAAAAAAAGGGCCGATCTGTGATCGGCCCTGCTTTTGTGAAGTTTCGGTCGTGCTGTGGAGGATGGGAGCCGAAGGGCTAGTTGCCGTCCTGGCGTCGATCCCAACGGTCATTGAGACGGTCCATGAACCCGCGGCCGGACTTGCCGGAACCCGACGGGCGTGACCCGCTCGTCCCGGACGGTGACGTGCCGGAGGATGAGAAGCCGGAGGACGACAGCCTGCGGGCGGCCTTGCCCGGTGACGTGGCGAGCAATACCCCTGCGAACATGACGACGAAGCCGAGGATTCCGAGCCACAGCTGCTGCACTGCGACTCCGGCGATCAGTCCCCCGATACCGGCGACGACCGCGAGAACGCCGAGGGCGATCGAGCGGTAGTTCGGGCGAAGCGATGAACCGCCAACGGTCGCGACGAAGTCGGAGTCGTTGTGGTAGAGCCCGCGCTCCATCTCTTCAAGGAGTCGCTGCTCTTGTTCCGAAAGCGGCATCTTATTCCTCCTCTGTAGGATCACCGGTGAATCCCAATTCTAGCCCCGCCGCGATAGCTAGGCTAGGCGGGTGGCTGAAAGCAATCAACTGGTCGATCTGGTTCAAACTCGCATCGACGAATTCCTGAAAACCCGTCAACTAATTGTGACTACTGTCAGCCCGGATCTTAGCGCGCTGGTGAACTTCTCACGGCAGTTTCTCAGCGGTGGTAAGCGCTTCCGGGCCCAGTTCTGCCACCAGGGCTGGCAGAGCGTCCCCGGTTCGGACGCGCTCGATTCCGCGCCGGTCATCGCGGCGGCCGCCGCCCTCGAAATCTTCCATGCCGCCGCCCTCGTCCACGACGACATCATCGACAATTCGGACACCCGCAGGGGTTCGGCGTCCGCCCATAAACTCTTCGAATCCCTGCATGCCACGGGCGGCTGGGCCGGCGCTCCTGTCGAGTTCGGCCGGGCCTCCGCCATCCTTCTCGGGGACCTGCTCCTCGGGTGGAGCGACGAGCTCCTCGACGAGGGCCTCCAGGCCTCCGCAGATCCTGTGGCGGCCAGGCTCGGTCGCCACGAATTCAACCAGATGCGCACGGAGGTGACAGCCGGTCAGTACCTCGACATCCTCGAGGAAAGGGCCTGGCTCGTGCAGCAGGAGGAGGAGTTGCTCGAACGCGCCATGCGGGTCATCGTCTTCAAGTCCGCGAAGTACAGCGTCCAGGCTCCCCTCGTCATCGGGGCGGCACTCGCGGGCGCCGACACGGCCCACCTCGACGCGTTGCGCGCCTTCGGGCTTCCGCTCGGCATCGCATACCAGCTCCGGGACGACCTTCTCGGAGTGTTCGGCGACGCGGCCGTGACGGGCAAACCGAGCGGTGACGACCTGCGGGAGGGCAAGCGCACCGTGCTCATCGCACTCGCCAGGCGCGCGCTCGAACCGGCCGCGCGGGAGTACCTCGACGGACTCCTCGGAGACCCGGGGCTCGACGCGGCCCAGATCCTGTCGCTGCAGGAACTCATCAGGGCCAGCGGAGCCGTCGAGAGCGTCGAGACGCTCATCACGGACCAGGTCGCGGATGCGCGCGGCGCGCTCCACGCCTCTCCGATCGCCCCCGACATGCGGGACCAGCTCGAGAGGCTCGCCGAAACCGTGACGCGCCGGTCGTTCTGAGACCGGGGCGACCCGGGAGCGGGGCGAGCCGAGGGGTTCGCCCTGTGAAGGGGCTCGCCGTGTGAACTGGGCCCGGGGTCGAACCTGTGGCTAGGCGAGCGCCTGGGCGACGCGGCGGACCTCGGCCTTACGACCGGCGAGAAGTGCCTGGATCGGCGGGACACCGAGGCTGTCGTCGACCTCGAGCAGCCACTGCATGGCCTGCTCGTCGGTGAAGCCGTCATCGGCGAGCACGATCAGGGTGCCGCGGAGTTCAGGGAGCGGGGAACCGTCCTTGACGAATGCGGCCGGCACCGAGATCACACCGTTCCGGCGGATCGCGAGGAGCTGCTTGTCATCGATGAGTTGGCGAACCCGGCTTTGACTGGTCCCGAGCAGGGAAACGAGGTCGGGGATGGTCAGCCAGGGTTGATCTGAAAACGAATCGGTCACCCTCCAAGCCTCCCATGATTCCCGGGCCACTTCAAACACCGAATGCCCCGGTGCGCGCTCCGTGCGGCCCGGATGGGGGTCATACCGATTGACTCCGGCAGTCATGTGTGAAAACGTTGAAGGTCGTGGACAAGTTAACGCTCGTGGACACGGTGAAGGTTGTAGCCAGTCTCAAGCTCGGGCGGCGGTTTTCGGCTCGACAGCATCTGAGTGTCAGACCAATCTGAATGGAGCGTCATGTCAGCACAGTCCAACAGGATCGTTCGACCGCCGGCCAGTGGCGAGCTCGTCCCTGCCAGGCCCCGCAAGTCCTCGGCCATCCGTTCCCGCGCGCTCGGCATTTTCGCGGCCCTGCCGCTCGCCGTGGCGTGCACGGTCGCCATCGGTCTCAATCTTGCGTCGCCCGCCGAGGCAGCCTCCCTGAGCCGGAAGCCGCTCAAGAACCCGGCGCAGCTGCCGGCATCCGCTGGGACCAGCGCCCCTGCGCAACGCGTGCAGGCCGAGGCTGCACCGAACCAGTACACGGTCGTCGCCGGCGACACCGTGAGCGGCATCGCGAGCAGGTTCGGGCTCTCGACCGCTGCCGTCCTCGCGAGCAACGGGCTGAGCTGGTCGACGAAGATCTTCCCCGGCCAGCAACTCACCCTCGCCGAGGGTGCCGCCCCGGCAGCGGCCCCTGCCCCCACGCCGGTTGCCAGTGAACTCACGCGCTACACGATCGTGACGGGCGACACCATCAGCGGGATAGCGGCCGCGCACGGCATCGCGGTCGCGGCCGTGCTGAGCGCCAACGGCCTCGACAGGGCGAGTATCATCTTTCCGGGCCAGGCCCTCGTCATTCCCACCGGTTCGGCCCCGGCAGCAGCGGCCCCGGCTGTTGCGCTCGTCAGCGCGACGACCGCCGCGCCCGGCGCGAGTCACACGATCGCAACGGGAGAAACCGTCTCGACGATCGCGGCAGCCGCCGGAGTGTCCATCCGCGCGATCCTGCAGGCGAACAACCTCGGCTGGTCGAGCATCATCTACCCCGGCCAGCAGCTCTCGATCCCCGCGCCCGCGGCGGAATCGGTCGCCACGGCGTCCGTCACCCCGTTGCCGGCGCCCGAACCCGGGCCGGCTCCCACTGCCGTCCTCGGCCAGGTCACGCCGCTCTCCGACGAAATGCGCGCCAACGCCCGGATCATCGTGGCGACCGGCCGTGCGGCCGGCGTGAACGACCAGGGCCTCGTCATCGCCCTCGTCGCCGCCGCCCAGGAATCGGGACTGCGGAACGTCCACTACGGCGACCGGGACTCACTCGGACTCTTCCAGCAGCGCCCAGGCAAGGGGTGGGGGTCGCCGGACCAGGTGATGGACCCGGTCCGGGCGAGCCAGGCGTTCTTCGGCGGCGCCGGAAACCCGAACCCCGGGGTCACCAGGGGGCTGCTCGACATTCCCGGCTGGGACGGACTCTCCGTCACCCAGGCGGCGCAGGCCGTACAACTCTCCGCCTTCCCCGACTACTACGCGAAGTGGGAGACCTCTGCCCGTTCCTGGCTCTCCGAACTCGGCTGATCAGCCGTGCCGTGCGAGTGTCCAGCAGCGGATCTGCCCGCTTCTCCCTAGACTCGACTGGTGAGCGATAGTCCTGCCGATCCGATGATCGGCCGTCTGATAGACGGCCGATATCAGGTGCGCTCTCGCATCGCCCGGGGCGGAATGGCGACCGTTTACCTCGCCACCGACCTGCGCCTCGAGCGCCGGGTGGCGCTCAAGGTGATGCACGGCCACCTTGCCGACGACAATGCCTTCAAGGCGCGGTTCGTCCAGGAGGCCCGTTCGGCTGCGCGCCTCGCCCACCCGAACGTCGTCAACGTCTACGACCAGGGCCAGGACGCCGACATGGCGTACCTCGTGATGGAGTACCTGCCGGGCATCACGCTGCGCGACCTGCTCAAGGACTACGGGCGCCTCACGAGCGAACAGACCATCGACATCCTCGAGGCGGTGCTGTCCGGCCTCGCCGCAGCGCACAAGGCCGGCATCGTGCACCGCGACCTGAAACCCGAGAACGTGCTGCTCGCCGATGACGGGCGGATCAAGATCGGCGACTTCGGGCTCGCCCGCGCCGCGAACAACAACACCGCAACCGGGCAGGCGCTGCTCGGCACGATCGCCTACCTCTCCCCCGAGCTCGTCACGCGCGGTATCGCCGATGCGCGCAGCGACATCTACGCCCTCGGGATCATGACCTACGAGATGCTCACCGGCGAACAGCCGTACGTCGGCGAGGCTCCGATGCAGATCGCATACCAGCACGCCAATGACACGGTGCCGATGCCGAGCCTGCGCGTCATGACCGTCCCGCACGAACTCGACGAGCTCGTGAGCTGGGCGACCGCCAGGGACCCCGAGCAGCGCCCCCGGGACGCGAAGGTCATGCTCGACCAGCTCCTCGACGTCGAGAAGCAGATGCGCCCCTTCGACGGCGAAACCGGAGTGCAGCAGACCCTGCTGATGCCGAGCGGTGCGGCGGCCGCCCAGGCCGATGCCGACACCATGATCTTCGGCGCCGCGGCGCAGGCGCAGGCCCCCGGTGCGACGACCGTGCTGCCCGCGCCCGTCGTGAAGCCGCCGAAGGACGCGGAACTCCTCAGCACGAAGACCCGACGCCGCAAGGTACGCGGGTACTGGCTCTTCGCGCTCGTTCTCCTGCTCGCCGGCCTCGGCACGGGCACCGGCTGGTACTTCGGCAGCGGCCCCGGGTCACAGGTCGAGGTGCCGTCACTCGTCTCCGTCGCCCCGGACGCCGCCGCCGCCCAGCTCGCCGAACTCGGACTCCAGTCCGCTCTCGCGCAGCAATACAGCGGAACCATTGCGGCAGGACTGGTCGCGAGCACCGACCCCGGCGAAGGCGGCCACGTGAAGAAGGGCAACGCGGTCACGCTCTACGTCTCGCAGGGGCCGCAGCCGATCACGCTTCCCCCGCTCGCCGGCCTCACCACGGATGCCGCGTCCTCCGCTGTCACGGGGCTGAACGCCGCGATCGGCACGGTGGACCAGGTCTTCTCCGGCGAGGTCGCCGCCGGCATCGTCATGTCGGCGACCCGGGAGAGCGATGGCACCGAGGTCTCCCAGGGCGGCCCGTACTTCGAAGGCATGAAGGTCAACCTCGTCGCCTCGCTCGGCTCGGTGCCGAACGTCTCCGGCAAGTCGGTGAACACGGCGACGTCGCTGTTGAAGGACAAGGGCCTGCTCGCCACCACCGGCGACTCCGTCTACAGCGACACGATCGACGAGGGAGACGTGGTCAGCGCCGCTCCCCAGAAGGACGGCCCGGTCCGCGCCGGAGACACCTACGTGCTCACGACGTCGAAGGGCCCCGCGCCGATCCCGATTCCGGATGTCGTCGGCAAGAACTGGACCGACGCCAAGAAGATACTCGAGGCAGCGGGCCTCACGCTCGACTACAACCTCTTTGCGGATACGCCGGGGGCCGGCTCCTTCTTCATCGTGACGAAGACGGACCCAGCTGCGGGAACGCTCGTTCCGCCAAAGTCAAAGGTCAAGATCAGCTTCTCCGCCTGATTCGCGCGCCGTGTGTCCATCACCATGCGTCCGCTCGATGCAACCGTCGCGCCAGATGCGCTGTTCCGCTGCCGGCATGCCTGGCGCGCAGCGGCGCGGCGGGCGCGCGTCCCTGTTCCGGGAGCGCGGCATCCGCTCAGACCTCGAGAGGCGCCGGATGCGCCGAGTGCCGCCGCCCTGCCGGGTGATCTCGGCGGGTACGGCGGCACTCTGGCGGGATGCCTGCGGGTCAGCGGGCTGCGAGCTCCTCGGCGACGAGGAAGGCGAGCTCGAGGGACTGCATGTGGTTGAGCCGCGGGTCGCAGAGCGATTCGTAGCGGGTCGCGAGGTCGGCCTCGTCGATGTGCTCCGAGCCGCCGAGGCACTCGGTGACGTCGTCGCCGGTGAGCTCGACGTGCACGCCGCCCGGGTGGGTTCCGACCGCGCGGTGGGCCTCGAAGAAGCCGCGGACCTCGTCGACGACGTCGTCGAAACGACGCGTCTTGTACCCGGTCGGCGTGGTCACGCCGTTGCCGTGCATCGGGTCCGTGATCCAGAGCGGCTTGGCCTCGCTCGCCTTGATCGCCTCGAGGAGCGGCGGGAGCGCGTCGCGCACCTTGCCTGCTCCCATCCGGGTGATGAAGGTGAGGCGGCCGGGCTCGCGGTTCGGGTCGAGCTTGTCGACGAGGCGCAGCATGTCGTCTGCCGAGGTGCTAGGGCCGAGCTTGACCCCGATCGGGTTCCGCACCCGGGACAGGAAGTCGACGTGGGCGCCGTCGAGGTCGCGGGTGCGCTCACCGATCCAGATGAAGTGCGCTGAGGTGTTGTACGGGGTTCCGGTGCGGGAGTCGATCCTGGTCATCGGGCGCTCGTAGTCCATCAACAGGCCCTCGTGGCTCGTGTAGAACTCGGTGCGACGCATCGCCTCGAAGTCAGCACCGCACGCGATCATGAACTTGATGGCCCGGTCGATCTCCTTGGCCACCTTCTCGTAGCGCTGGTTCGCGGGGTTCGCGGCGAAGCCCTGGTTCCAGCTGTGCACCTGGCGCAGGTCGGCGAAACCACCCTGGGTGAACGCACGGATCAGGTTGAGCGTCGACGCGGCCGTGTGGTACCCCTTGACCAGTCGGGCAGGGTCTGCCTCGCGGGATTCGGGGGTGAAGTCGTAGCCGTTGACGATGTCGCCGCGGTAGGCAGGCAGGGTGACGCCGCCGCGGGTCTCGAAGTCGCTCGAGCGCGGCTTCGCGAACTGGCCGGCCATCCGGCCCATCTTGATCACGGGCATCGAGGCGCCGTAGGTGAGCACGACGGCCATCTGCAGCACGGTCTTGACCCGGTTCCGGATCTGCTCGGCGGTCGCACCGCTGAAGGTCTCCGCGCAGTCGCCGCCCTGGAGCAGGAACGCGTGCCCTGCGGCGGCCTGGGCGAGCCGGTCGCGCAGGATGTCGACCTCGCCGGCGAAGACCAGGGGCGGCTGCGTCGACAGTTCGGCGGATGCCGCTGCGACGGCGCCTGCGTCCGGCCACGTCGGCTGCTGCTTGATGGGAAGAGTGCGCCAATAGTCCAGACCGGCGATCACAGCTTCATCGGCCACAACGACGGGTTCGGTAGTGTCTACCACAGGACTATCTCTGTTTTCTCTTGGTTGGCGCGCGGAGTGCGCGCCAGGGGACTGGCTGGAAGAGCCGGGAAGGGATACGCGATCTTATCGCGAAAGACTGGCGCGCTTTTCTTTCACGCTCGTGGCGTACACGTCGACGTACTCCTGCTTGCTGAGGGCCTGGAGCTCGTACATCAGCTCGTCGGTCACGCTGCGGAGCACGAACCTGTCCCCCTCCAGCCCCTCGAAGCGGCTGAAGTCGAGGGGTTTTCCGATCACGATCCCGATCCGGCGGATCTTCGGGATCCTCGTGCCGGTCGGCATG
Source organism: Cryobacterium sp. MDB2-A-1 (assembly GCF_004402675.1). Taxonomy (NCBI): domain Bacteria; kingdom Bacillati; phylum Actinomycetota; class Actinomycetes; order Micrococcales; family Microbacteriaceae; genus Cryobacterium; species Cryobacterium sp. MDB2-A-1. The sequence goes on from NZ_SOFK01000051.1 coordinate 110,517, forward strand.
GCCTTCTCGGTGTCGATCATCGCAACGGGAACGACGGGCACCCCGGCCTCGAGGAGCATCCGGGCCACCCCGGTGCGGCCTCGGTACATCTTCGCGTCGGGGCTGCGGGTGCCCTCCGGGTAGATGCCGAGCACGCCGCCGCCGGAGAGGACCCGCAGGCCAGTGTTGAGCGAGTCCTCGGAGGCCTTGCCGCCCGAGCGGTCGATGGGGAGCTGACCGGTCGCCTTGAAGAACTGCTTCGTCGCCCAGCCCTTGAGCCCGGTTCCGGTGAAGTATTCGCTCTTGGCGAGGAAGATCACCCGGCGCGGCACCACGAGCGGCAGGAACACCGAGTCGATGAACGAGAGGTGATTGCTCGCGAGGATGACTCCCCCTGTCTTGGGAATGTTCTCGAGGCCCACCACCCACGGCCGGAAGAGCCCCAGTAGGAGGGGTCCGACGACAATGTTTTTCATGATCCAGTAGAACATCGGTCGCTCTCTTCTTGGGTCGGGCACAGCCTAGATCGGGAAGACGTGCTTCCGCGCCAGGTCTGCAGCGCCGACAACTCCGGCATCGTTGACGAGTTGGGCAATCGCGAATTCCGCTTCGGGATGGTAGCCCCGTGCCGGAAGGTTTTCGAGGTACGCGGTGCGAATCGGTTCGAGGAGCAGCTCGCCGGCGTCGGCGACTCCCCCGCCGAAGACGAAGATCTGCGGGTCGAGCACGGCCGCGAGCGAGGCGCAGGCCTGGCCGAGCGCGTCGCCGAGCTGGCGGAGGGCCGCGAGTGCCCCCGGGTCGCCGTCCTGGATCAGGCGGCCGACGTCCTTGCCGCTGAGCTTGCCCTTGCGGTCACGGGCGGATGCGAGGCCGAGGCCGATACCGCCGGCATCCGCAAGGGAGTTGGCGATGCGGAGCAGGGCCCTGCCAGAGCCGTACTGCTCGATGCAGCCCTGGGCACCGCAGCCGCACGGCAGGCCGTCCGGGACGATGCGCACGTGGCCGAGCTCTGCGCCGCAGCCGAAGCCGCCGCGGAACAGGCGGTCGTTGGAAACGATCGCGCCGCCGACACCGGTGCCGATGGTCAGCGTGACCATGTCGCTGTAGACCTGGCCGGCACCGAAACAGAATTCGGCCCAACCGGCCGCGTTCGCGTCGTTCTCGATCAGGATCGGGAGGTTGAGCCGCTCCTCGAGGGTCGCCCGGAGCGGTTCGTTGCGCCAGTTGATGTTGGGGGCGTAGTACACCGTGGACTGCGCGGAGTCGATGAAGCCGGCAGCTGCCACGCCGGCCGCGATGACGTCCTCTCCGACGGCGAGTTTCTGGATCATCTCGACGACGGCGTCTTCGATGGCGCGCGGGTCCCCCGCCGTTGTGGGCGTGCGCTCGGAACGGAGAATGGTGCCGAACTCGTCGACCAGGGCTCCAGCTATCTTCGTGCCGCCGATGTCGATTCCAATGGCGTGCACAGCCGGCCTCTTTCGTAGATAGTCTCGGGCATCCGCCCAGCTCAGCACACACTTATGCTGAGGCGTCCCTCTAGAGTGTACTGAGCCGCGGCGCTGCGAGTCGAAACGACTGCTCCGCATTCCGCCCGGCTAGAGTGTGCACATCCGCCCGGTACCAGAGGAGTTGCCGTGAAACAGTTCGATATGCCCGCAGTCGTCCCTGCCGATCCAGGGGCGAACATCACCGACCTCCTCGCAGATCGCCTCGCCGCGACCCCGGATTCCGTGCTTTTCTCGGTTCCCCGCGGTGCCGGCTGGGCTCCCGTGACCACATCCGAATTCCACCGTCAGGTCGTTGGCCTCGCCAAGGGGCTCGTCGCAGCAGGCATCGAACCCGGCGACAAAATCGGCCTGATGTGCAAGACGCGCTACGAGTGGACCCTGATCGACTTCGCGACCTGGTACGCCGGCGCCGTCCTGGTCCCGGTCTACGAGACCAGCTCTCCCACCCAGATGCAGTGGATCCTCGGCGACTCCGGCGCCGCCGCCGTGATCCTCGAGACCGCAGACCACTTCGCCAAGTTCGACGAGGTGCACCCCGACCTTCCGAACATCGGAACCGTCTGGCAGATCGACCTCGGCGACCTGGCGAAGATCGTCGCCGGAGGCGTCAACGTTCCGGATGCCGAGATCGAGCGCCGCCGCCACCTCGCGACCGGCGCAGACATCGCGACCCTGATCTACACCGCAGGAACCACCGGACGGCCGAAGGGGTGCGTGCTCACGCACTCCAACTTCGTCGAGACCTCCCGGAACGCGGGCGTCGCCCTCTCGGACGTCCTCACCCACGAGGACGGCGCATCCACCCTGCTGTTCATCACGACCGCGCACGTCTTCGCCCGGTTCATCGCCGTGCTGTGCGTGCACGGGAACGTGCGGGTCGGCCACCAGCCGGACACCCGGCAGTTGCTGCCTGCGCTCGCGACCTTCAAGCCGACGTTCCTTCTCGCGGTTCCGCGGGTGTTCGAGAAGGTCTACAACTCGGCGGAGCAGAAGGCAGAGGCCGCCGGTCGCGGCAAGATCTTCGAGGCGGCCGCGCACCTCGCCGTCAAGCACTCCAAGGCACTCGCCGAGGGAACCCCGGTGAGCCTCTCGATGAAGATCCGGTTCGCGATCTTCGACCGTCTCGTCTACAGCAAGCTCCGCACGGCCATGGGCGGGAAGGTGCGCTACGCCGTCTCCGGCTCCGCTCCCCTCGGCGAGTTCCTCGGCCACTTCTACCACAGCCTCGGCATCAAGATCCTCGAGGGCTACGGGCTCACCGAGACCACGGCCCCTGCGACGGTCGGCCGCACAGACCAGTTCAAGGTCGGTACCGTCGGCCCTCCCATCCCCGGCGTCTCGATCCGCATCATGGACGACGGCGAGATCGAGGTGAAGGGCGTCAACGTCTTCAAGGAGTACTGGCACAACCCGGAGGCGACCCAGGCCGCCTTCGACGACGGCTGGTTCCGCACGGGCGACATCGGCGACTTCGACGCGGACGGCTTCGTCACCATCACGGCACGCAAGAAGGAGATCATCGTCACGGCGGGCGGCAAGAACGTCGCCCCTGCCGCGCTCGAGGACCCGATCCGCTCCAACCCCCTCGTCGGCCAGGTCATCGTCGTCGGGGACCGCAAGCCCTTCATCGCTGCGCTCGTCACACTCGACCCCGACATGCTCGCGGTCTGGCTGCACAACAACGGCGAGGATGCCTCGATGTCACTTGCCGAGGCGGCCGTCAATCCTGCGGTGCTCGCCGAGGTGCAGCGTGCCATCGACCACGCCAACTCCCACGTGTCGCGTGCGGAGTCGATCCGCAAGTTCGTGATCCTCACCGTCGAGCTCACCGAGGACAACGGCTATCTCACGCCGAAGCTCAGCATCAAGCGCGACGTGATCATGCGGGACTTCTCCGCGACCATCGAGGGCATGTACCAGGGCGTGCCCGTCGTCACCGAGCAGAACCCGGTCGTGCGCTGACGGTCGGTCAGAACCAGTCCGACTCGCGGATCTCCTTCATGGCCGCCCGGCGGTTCTCCTTGTCGAGCTTGTCGATGTAGAGGAAACCGTCGAGGTGGTCGGTCTCGTGCTGCAGGGCCTGGGCCATCAGCCCGTCGCCGGCGAGTTCGACGGGCTCGCCGGCGAGGTCGGTTCCGGTGACCCTCGCGAACGGGTACCGCTTGGTGGGGTACCACAGGCCGGGAACGGACAGGCAGCCCTCTTCGACGAGGGCGGGCTCGCCGGATACCTCGACGACGACGGGGTTCAGGATGTACCCGATCACGCCATCGACGTTGTAACTGAACGCGCGCAGGTTGACGCCGATCTGGGCAGCGGCGACGCCGGCGCGGCCGGGCAGGCGCACGCTGTCGAGGAGATCGACGACGAGCCGGGTGACCCGGTCGTCGATGATCTCGATCGGCGCGGACACGGTCTTCAAAACGGGATCTCCGAAGAGACGGATCTGGCGCTCAGGCACAGGAATACTCCAAGTCAGTTGGTACGGGCACGTCGGTTGACCGGGTGCGCTTCACGCGCCGCGGTGGGCAGGAAGGCCCTCGACCACGAGAGCAGCAAGGGTGCGGGCGGCAAGCCGGGTGATCGGTTTCAGGTCCTCCCACGAGATCACGCTCCCCGCCGCCAGTTGCGGGTCGTAGGGGATACGCACGATCTCGCGGACCCTCGACCGGAAGTGCGACTCGATCTCCTCGAGTTTCACGAGGTTGGTGCCCTGGGTCGCGGTGTTGAGCGCGACGATCGAGTTGCGGACGAGGTCGCCGTAGCCGTTGGCGTCGAGCCAGGTCAGGGTCTCAGAGGCGAGCCTGGCTTCGTCGACGCTGCCTCCGGAGACGACCACGATCGAGTCAGCACGCTGCAGGGTCGCCCGCATCACGGAGTGCACGATCCCGGTGCCGCAATCGGTGAGCATGATCGAGTAGTACCGGGCCGCGAGGTCGGCCACCACGTTGTAGTCGTCCTCGTCGAAGGCTTCGGACAGGAGCGGGTCTGTGTCGGAGGCGAGGATGTCGAGCCGGGTCGCGTCGCGGGAGACGAGGGTGGAGAAGTCGGTGAAGCCACCGATGGACGCGGCCTTCGTGACGACGTCGCGCACGGTCGACCTCGTCTGCTTGCTGACCCGTTCGGAGAGGGTGCCGCGGTCGGGGTTGGCGTCGACGGCGATGATGCGGTCTTCGCGTGCGTCGGCGAGGGCCATGCCGAGCAGGGCCGTGACCGTGGTCTTGCCGACACCGCCCTTGCGGGTGAGGATCGGCACGAACCGGGTGCCGCCGTCGAACTCCTTGCGGATCAGGGCGTCCATGTCCTTGTGGGCGCGGACCTTCGCCGAGTCGCCGAGGTTCACGAGGTGCAGCGTCGCGGCGTAGACGAAGGCGTTCCAGCCTCCGTGGGGCGGCGGCTGGGTGCGGCGATTGACCGCGAGCAGGCGTTCCGACGTGAGCATGGCCGCCGATTCCGGGACGGTGCCGCCATCGGGACGCAGGCGCTCCCTGCGGGACTGCGCCCCGGCATCCGCCGGACCGGTCTGCGCAGGGCCGGAGAGGGACTGCACGGCCCCTGCTGCGGCGGCGCCGAGGCGCTCACCCCGGTCGGCGCGGTCGTTCCGGGTCACGCTGTCGCCGGCCGGGACCCGGATGCCCGGCCCGGTGTTGATCTCGATGGTGTGCGTCGCGGGGCGGCCAGCATCGCCCCCGCCTGCGGGGCCGGTACTCCCGAGCGCCGGCGACGCGAGGGGTGCGGCTGCGAGCCCTGCCGGCAGCGCAGCGGCGAGGTTGTCGATCGTGTGCGGCGGCAGCTCGCTGTTGTACTCGTCACCGGGCTGCGCGTCTCCGCCGCCCGTCGAAGAGATTCCGGTATCCGTGCGCTTTTCCGGCACCACAGTCCGTCCCTTCGTCGTGAAAATGTCGGCCCGGCCTGGGCCCCCGGCCGGCCGGCGCCACGGTGGGCGACGGCCGATCGACCTTCAGCCTAGCGCGGGCGCACCACCACGAGGAGGTCGCCGGCGTCCACCTGCTGCGTCTTCGGGATCGCCACCCGCTCGACGACACCGGCGATCGGGGAGGTGATGGCCGCCTCCATTTTCATGGCTTCGATGGATGCGACGGTCTGGCCGGCCTCGACGATCGCGCCTTCCTCGACCTGCAGGGTGACCACCCCGGAGAAGGGAGCCGCGACCTGGCCCGGCCGGTTCGCATCCGCTTTCTCGGCGGCCTTGGTGCTCACGGTGATGCCGCGGTCGCGCACGAACACGGGGCGCAGCTGGCCGTTGAGCGTGGTCATGACGGTGCGCATGCCCTTGTCGTCCGCCTCGCCGATCGCCTCGAGTCCGACGTAGAGGCGAACGCCCTTGTCGATCTCGACCGAGTGTTCGATACCCTGCTGCAGCCCGTTGAGGTAGTCGACGGTGTCGACGACGGAGAGGTCGCCGAACAGCTCGCGGATCTGCTCGAACTGGCGGGTCGGTCCGGGGAAGAGCAGCTGGTTGAGCATCGAGCGACGGGTCAGGCTGTCGCCGTCGAGCGCCTCGCGCTCGGGTGCTGTCAGCTCGGTGACGCCGATGTGGATGCTGCGACCGGCGAGCACCTTGCTGCGGAAGGGCTCCGGCCAGCCGCCGGGCAGGTCGCCCAGTTCGCCGGCCATGAAGCCGATCACCGAGTCTGGCACGTCGTAGTTGCCCGGGTTCGCGGCGAAGTCCTCCGGGTCGGCGCGGACGGCGGCGAGATAGAGGGCGAGGTCGCCGACGACCTTGGACGAGGGCGTGACCTTGGGAACGCGGCCGAGGATCTGGTTCGCGGCGGCGTACATGTCCTCGATGAGCTCGAAGTCGTCGGCGAGGCCGAGTGCGACGGCCTGGGTGCGGAGGTTGGAGAGCTGGCCACCGGGGATCTCGTGGCTGTAGACCCGCCCGGTCGGGGCCCGGAGCCCCGATTCGAAGGGGTGGTAGACGCGGCGCACGTCTTCCCAGTACGGTTCGAGGTCGCAGACGGCCTTGAGCGAGATGCCGGTGTCGCGTTCGGTGTGCGCGAGCGCGGCGACGAGCGAGGACGCAGACGGCTGGCTCGTGGTGCCGGCCATCGGTGCGCTCGCGACGTCGACAGCGTCGGCGCCCGCGCGCGCGGCGGCGAGCAGGGTCGCGAGCTGGCCGCCGGGAGTGTCGTGGGTGTGGACGTGCACCGGGAGCGCGAAGCGCTCGCGGAGCGCTCCGACGAGCTTCTCCGCGGCCGCCGGGCGAAGCAGCCCGGCCATGTCCTTGATCGCGATGATGTGCGCGCCGGTGTCGACGATCTGCTCCGCGAGGCGCAGGTAGTAGTCGAGCGTGTAGAGGTCCTCCGCGGGGTCGAGCAGGTCGCCCGTGTAGCAGAGTGCGACCTCGGCGATGCTCGTTCCGGTGCCGAGGACGGCATCGATCGCCGGGCGCATCTGCGAGACGTCGTTGAGGGCGTCGAAGATCCGGAAGATGTCGACGCCCGTGTCGGACGCTTCCCGCACGAAGGCGTCGGTGACCTCGGTCGGGTACGGCGTGTATCCGACCGTGTTCCGGCCGCGGAGCAGCATCTGCACGTTGATGTTCGGGAGCGCGGCCCGCAGGGCGGCGAGCCGTTCCCACGGGTCCTCGCCGAGGAAGCGGAGCGCGACGTCGTAGGTCGCGCCGCCCCAGGCCTCGATCGAGAGGAGCTCCGGCGTCATCCGGGCGACGTACGGCGCGACGGCGACGAGGTCCCTCGTGCGCACCCTTGTCGCCAGGAGCGACTGGTGGGCGTCGCGGAACGTGGTGTCCGTCACGGCGAGTGCGGTCTGGGCGCGGAGTTCCGCGGCGAAACCGGCCGGGCCGAGCAGCTGCAGCCGCTGGCGGGAGCCCGCGGGGGCCGGGACGCTGAGGTCGAGCTTCGGAAGCTTCTCTGCCGGGTTCAGCAGGGTGATCGGGACCCCGTTGGGCTTGTTGACGGTGACGTCGGCGAGCCAGTTCAGGATCTTCGTTCCACGGTCCTTCGAGACGCGGGCGCGGAGCAGGTCTGGCCGTTCGTCGATGAAGGAGGTGCTGAGGTCGCCGGCCGCGAAGCCCGGGTCTTCCAGGACGGCCTGGAGGAAGGCGACGTTCGTGGAGACGCCGCGGATGCGGAACTCGGCGAGTGCCCGCTTGGAGCGCGTGACGGCTGCGGTGAAGTCGCGACCGCGGCAGGTGAGCTTCGCGAGCATCGAGTCGAAGTGCGGGCTGATCTGCGCGCCCGGGTTGATGGTTCCACCGTCGAGGCGGATGCCTGCCCCGCCGGGTGAGCGATACGTCGTGATCTTCCCGGTGTCCGGCCGGAACCCCATCGTGGGGTCCTCGGTGGTGATGCGGCACTGGAGCGCGGCACCGCGCAGGTGGATCTGGTCCTGGAGGAGCCCGAGTTCGGCGAGGGTCTCCCCCGCGGCGATGCGGATCTGGGCGACGACGAGGTCGACGTCTGTGACCTCTTCCGTCACGGTGTGCTCGACCTGGATCCGCGGGTTCATCTCGATGAAGACGTGCTGGCCTGCGCGCTCCCCGACGGTGTCGAGCAGGAACTCGACGGTGCCCGCGTTGACGTAACCGATGGAGCGGGCGAAAGCCACGGCATCCGCGTAGAGACGGGTACGGATCTCGTCGCTGAGGTTCGGGGCCGGCGCGATCTCGATGACCTTCTGGTGGCGACGCTGCACGGAGCAGTCCCGCTCGAAGAGGTGCACGGTTTCGCCGGTCGAGTCCGCGAGGATCTGCACTTCGATGTGCCGGGGGCGGAGCACGGCCTGCTCGAGGAACATGGTCGAGTCGCCGAAGGCGCTGTTGGCCTCGCGCATGGCCTCCTCGAGGGAACCGCGCAGGTCCTCCATGCTCGCGACGCGGCGCATGCCGCGACCGCCGCCGCCGGCGACGGCCTTGGCGAAGATCGGGAAGCCGATGTCGGCAGCTGCGGCGATGAGCTCGTCGAGGTCCTTCGATGGCGCGCTCGACTTGAGCACGGGAACGCCAGCAGCGATCGCGTGCTCCTTGGCGGTGACCTTGTTTCCGGCCATTTCGAGCACGTGCTCGCCGGGGCCGATGAAGGTGATGCCGGCCTCGCGGGCGGCGAGTGCGAGCTCGGGGTTCTCGGAAAGGAAGCCGTAGCCGGGGTAAATGGCGTCGGCGCCGCTCTCGACGGCGACCCGGATGATCTCGCTCACGGTCAGGTATGCCCTGACCGGGTGCCCGGGTTCGCCGATCTGGTACGCCTCGTCCGCCTTCAGGCGATGGAGGGAATTCCGGTCTTCGAACGGATAAACGGCGACGGTTTTCGCGCCGAGTTCATACGCTGCACGAAACGCGCGAATCGCGATTTCTCCGCGGTTGGCAACAAGAATCTTCGTGAACATACAGACCTTTCAGGAGGCGACGGGCACACAGCTGGCGGTTAGGTTCTCTAAGACTAGTGAAGGTAACGTATCTACTTGTGCACGTACTAAGCGTTAGCTCCCTCAAGGGAGGAGTAGGCAAGACCACAGTGACCCTGGGTCTGGCGTCTGCTGCCTTCGCCCGCGGCGTACGGACCCTGGTCGTCGACATCGACCCGCAATCGGACGTGTCGACCGGCATGGACATCGAGGTCGCCGGCCACCTGAACATCGCCGACGTCCTCGCATCCCCCAAGGAAAAGATCGTCCGTGCCGCCATCGTGCCGAGCGGCTGGACCCGCGGCCAGCAGGGCACGATCGACGTCATGATCGGCAGCCCGTCCGCCATCAACTTCGACGGTCCGCACCCGAGCATCCGCGACATCTGGAAGCTCGAAGAAGCCCTGTCGACGGTCGAGAAGGACTACGACCTGGTGCTGATCGACTGCGCGCCCTCCCTCAACGCCCTGACCCGGACCGCGTGGGCGGCGAGCGACCGCGTCGCCGTCGTCACAGAGCCCGGGCTGTTCTCCGTCGCCGCCGCCGACCGCGCACTGCGCGCGATCGAGGAGATCCGCCGCGGACTCAGCCCGCGGCTGCAGCCGCTCGGCATCATCGTGAATCGTGCCAGGATCGCGTCCCTCGAGCACCAGTTCCGGATCAAGGAACTGCGGGACATGTTCGGACCGCTCGTGCTCAGCCCCCAGCTGCCGGAGCGCACGTCGCTGCAGCAGGCGCAGGGCGCCGCGAAGCCGCTGCACACCTGGCCCGGCGACAGCGCGCAGGAGATGGCCCGCTACTTCGACCAGCTGCTCGACCGTATCCTCCGCACCGCACGCATCGGCGAATACGCGGAGCAGCGCTAGGCGGATCCGCCCCAAACCGGGTCACATTCCCGCGCTGGGTTGCGGACGAAAGACCTTCCCAGGCGGGACGAAGGTGCCTTTTCCGCACCTCGATCGCGGGGGCCGCGAGAAAGCGGGTGTCCTTGCGGCGAGCGAGTCCTGCCAGCGAGCGCGTCTTGCCACCGAGCGAGTCCTGCCACCGAGCCAGTCCTGATGGCGAGCTCGACCTGCTGGTGGGTTAGGAGACCTTGCGGGCGAGGCGGCGGACGGCGAGTTCGTCGGAAGGGTCGGACGGCTGGGAGTCGAGCTCGACGAGGGTCGTCTCGACCTCGCGCAGGACCTTGCCGACGGCGATTCCGAAGACGCCCTGGCCGCGGCTGACGAGATCGATGACCTCGTCGTTGGACGTGCAGAGATAGACGCTCGCGCCGTCGCTCATGAGCGTCGTCTGGGCGAGGTCGCTGACCCCGGACTCGCGGAGCTGGTTGACGGCCGTGCGGATCTGCTGGAGTGAGATGCCGGTGTCGAGGAGGCGTTTGACGAGCTTGAGGACGAGAATGTCGCGGAAGCCGTAGAGCCGCTGCGTGCCGGAGCCGGTCGCACCGCGCACCGTCGGTTCGACGAGTTCGGTACGGGCCCAGTAGTCCAGCTGGCGGTAGGTGATGCCGGCGGCACGGGCCGCGACGGCGCCCCGGTACCCGGAATTCTCATCGAGGTCCGGCATGCCGTCTGTGAACAGGAGTCCGTCACCGTAGCGGGAGGCGTCGTCACGCTTGCTGAGCTCGCTCATACGATGGCCTCTCGGAATGGGGTGCGGCGCGGCCGCAGATGCAACGCTACCGAGGTACTGGACCCAGGCCCGGACATCCGCCCGAACGCGTCGGCGTGTCGTACGACTGCCATCGGTGGGGTTCGCCCGGATCGGATTCGGTCCGGCGGCGCTTCCAGCAGTCTACGACTTCCTGGCGATCCGGCCGAGCTTAACTGGTGAGGCGACCGAGCGCCGAACGGATCAGGCTGCCGCGGATGACTTCGAAATTGCCGGCGATTTCGACGGCCATTTCCGCGGCCTTCGCCCGGCTCGACGCATCCCTGCGTCGGGACAGCGGCACCAGGGCGCTCTCGATCAGCCCCAGTTCCCGTTCTGCCGCGCCGCGGAAGCCGCGCAGGTGCCTCGGTTCGATCCCGCTGTGCTGGAGCTCGACAAGGGCACGCAGGACTCCGAGAGCGTCGTCACCGTACACTTCCGCCGGAAGGATGATCGAGGCGGACACGGCGTCGTGCAGCAGGGCGGCGGATGCCCCGGCCTCGCGGATGAGCTCGTCCCGGCTGAGGCGCCGTTCGGTCGACAGCATCGACGGACCCGGAGTCACTCCCCCGGGCAGCGTCGGCGAGTTGCCGGCGTCGAGGTCGTCGAGGTAGCCCCGGATGACCTTGAGCGGAAGGTACAGGTCGCGCTGCATCGACAGGATCAGGCGGAGCCGGTCGAGGTCGCTCGCGCAGAACTTGCGGTAGCCGGATTCGGTGCGCGCGGGAGCGACGAGGCGCTGCTCCTCGAGGAAGCGCAGCTTCGACGGGGTGAGGTCGGGAAAATCCGGGGTCAGGCGAGCGAGCACCTGTCCGATGCTCAACAGCGACGTCGCACCCGGCTGCCTGGCCTGGGCGGAGGACGCTGCCACTACTCGCTCGCCTGTGGCGCCAGATCGAGTCGCGAGGCGTAGAACGTGAGCCGGAACTTGCCGACCTGGACTTCATCCCTGTCGTGGAGCGCTGCGGTTTCGATGCGCACTCCCTCGAAATAGGTGCCGTTCAAGGAGACGAGGTCCTTGACCTCGAACGAGGTTCCGTGGCGGAGGAACTCGGCGTGCCGACGGGACACGGTCACGTCGTCGAGGAAGATGTCCGCGTGCGGGTGCCGACCGACGGTCGTCACATCGGCATCCAGCAGGAACCGGGCGCCCGAGTTCGGACCGCGGCGAACGACGAGGAGAGCCGACCCGGAGGGAAGGGCCGAGATCGCTTCCTGTTCTTCTGCCGTCACGTCGTTGTCGACGGCCGCGAGCTGGGCTGCGAAGCCCTGGCTGAACGTCATCGTCGTGTCGGTGCCGGAATATTCTTCGGGCGCGGCCTTACGCTGGCTCTCATCTGGCTTTTTGGAATCAATCACCGGTACACCTCCTACCCCCCAATCGTATCCGATCGAATGGGCGGTATGGCCCGCGGAATCCGAATCACCCTGGCCGTCTCGAAAGCGTAGATGATTCCGGCCCACCAATACAGGAATGCCCCCCAGATTCCGAAGGCCCAGCCGATCGGAAGGGACCACCAGCCGAGCATCGGGAAAGCCTGGCCGAGCATGATCAGCGGCAGCGCATAAAAGAGGCAGAAGGTCGCGGCCTTGCCGAGCAGGTTGACCGGGAGCGGACCGTAGCCGTGGTTCGCAAGGACGATCCCGAGGCCGAGCAGGAAGACGTCCCTGCCGATCACGATGAGGACGATCCACCAGGGCACGAGGTCGCGCCAGGCCAGGCCGAGGAGCGCCGCGAAGATGTAGAGGCGGTCGGCCGCGGGGTCGAGGAGCTGGCCGAGCCGGGTGATCTGGTTGAAGCGCCGCGCGATCACGCCGTCGAGGTAGTCGGTGAGGCTCGCGACGAGGAGCACGAGGAGGGCCCAGGCATCCGCGCCGCGGACGAGCAGGACGAGGAAGACCGGGACGAGGGTAAGCCGGAGGGCGCTCAGCAGGTTGGGCAGGGTCAGAACCCTGGAACTGATGATGGGTACTTCCGCCCCTGCCATTGTGCGAGTCTACCGATGCGCCGACGCTCTACGGAATGCGCCGTTTCGCGGGCCGCGCCGTGTCGTCGCCCTCCGCTGCGGTGCCGCCCTTCCCTCCTCCCCGGCTGCGCTCGACGCTGCGCCGGAGCGCCTCCATCAGGTCGAGGACCTCGCCGCCGCCGGACTCCTCTCCTGTGGCCTCCCCCGCCTCCCCTGCCTCGGCCGCCTCGACGGTCTCTCCGGCCGCGAGTTTGGCTTCGATCAGCTCCCTGAGCTGGTCCTGGTAGTCGTCGCGGTAGTCCTGGGGGGTGAAGTCGGAGGCGAAGGACTCGACGAGCGCCGCCGAGAGTTCGAGCTCCTGCCGCGAGATCTTCGTGGATTCGGCCAGGGCGGGGAAGTCGGCCTCCCGCACCTCGTCACTCCAGAGCAGCGCCTGCAGGAGCAGCACGTCACCGCGCACCCGGAGCGCGCCGAGCCGGGTCTTCTGGCGGAGTGCGAAACGCACGATCGCGGTGCGGTCGCTCGCCTCGAGCGCGCGCCGGAGCAGGACATACGCCTTGGGCGATGCGCCGTCCGGTTCCAGGAAGTAGCTCTTCTCGAACAGCATCGGGTCGAGCTGCTCGCTCGGCACGAACTCGACGACGTCGATCTCCCTGCTCTTCTCCGCCGGCAGCCTGCGGAGCTCCTCCTCGGTGAGCACGACCGTGTTCTCGCCGTCGTCGTACGCCTTGTCGATGTGGGCGTAGTCGACGATCCGGCCGCAGCGGGAGCACCGCCGCTGGTAGCGGATGCGTCCGCCGTCGGCGTCGTGGACCTGGTGCAGCGCGGTGTCGTGGTCTTCTGTCGCGCTGTAGACCTTGACGGGCACGTTGACGAGGCCGAAGGTGATGGAGCCTTTCCAGATCGATCTCATGCGAACCAGTAGACACCGCATCCGCCGCCCGTACTAGCCGGACGGGGAGTGCGCGGGCATGCTGGTGGAACGGCATCGGGAGAACCCGGGCGAATCGATCGGAACGGAGGCCGGATGAACGAGGCGACGAGCCAGGTCGTGTCCGTCGACGGTCACCGGATCACTCTCACGCACCTCGACAAGGTGCTCTACCCCGAGACCGGCACCACAAAGGCGGATGTCCTCGGGTACTACGCCGCGATCGCCGAGGTGCTCGTGCCGCACGCCGCGAACCGTGCGGCGACCCGCAAGCGCTGGGTGCACGGGGTCGGCACGGTGGAGAAGCCGGAGAAGATGTTCTTCCAGAAGAACCTCGAGGACTCAGCGCCGAGCTGGGTGCAGCGCCACTCGATCGAGCACACCGACCACACGAACGTGTACCCGCTCGTGAACGACGTCGCGACCCTGACCTGGCTCGGGCAGATGTCGGCGCTCGAGCTCCACGTTCCGCAGTGGCAGTTCGGGCGGGACGGCAGCCGGCGCAACCCCGACCGGCTCGTGCTCGACCTCGACCCCGGTGAGGGCGTCACCCTCCCGGAGTGCGCAGAGGTGGCCAGGCTCGCACGCGCCATCCTGCGCGATATGGGACTCGACCCGCTCCCGGTCACCAGCGGGAGCAAGGGCATCCACCTGTATGCCGCGCTCGACCTGACCCATACCTCCGACGAGATCTCGCAGGTTGCGCACGAACTCGCCAGAGCACTCGAAGCCGACCACCCCGACCTCGTGGTGAGCGACATGAAGAAGTCGATCAGGGGCGGCAAGGTGCTCGTGGACTGGAGCCAGAACAACGCTGCGAAGACCACGATCACGCCGTATTCCCTGCGCGGCACGTTCCGGCCGATGGTCGCGATGCCCCGCACCTGGCGGGAGCTCGCCGAGCCCGGACTCGCCCAGCTCGACTACAAGCAGGCGCTGAGCCGGGTCGAACACGGCGGCGATCCGCTCGCCGCGCTGCTCGGAGCGCACGGTTCGGGGGCGCGCGAACCGGCACGCGGCGCCGCGCACGATGCGGGGGCGGATGCCCCCGCGCCGGACCCCGGGGACCGGCTCGCCGTGTATCGCAGCAAACGCTCGGCGGCGCGCACCCCGGAGCCGGTGCCGGAAGCAGGCACCGCCGTGACTGCGAGCCCCGACCGGCAGGGCTTCGTGATCCAGGAACACCACGCCAGGAACCTGCACTACGACTTCCGTCTCGAGCACGAGGGTGTCCTCGCCTCCTGGGCGCTCCCGCGCGGGGTGCCGACGGATCCGGCGAAGAATCACCTCGCCGTGCGCACCGAAGACCATCCCCTCGAGTACGGCGGGTTCGAGGGTGAGATTCCGGCAGGGGAATACGGGGCGGGCACGGTGTCGATCTGGGATCGCGGCCGCTACGACCTCGAGAAATGGCGGGAGGACGAGGTCATCGCGACCCTGCACGGGGAGCCGGGCGGGGGCCTCGAGGGCACGCGGAGGTTCGCACTCATCCGCACGAACGCGCAGGGTCAGGGTTCTCACGACCGCTCTGCCCAGAACTGGCTCATCCACCTGATGAAGCCGAAGGCCGGCGCCAGGGTCCGGCGGGCGGTGGCACCGGCCGCCGCATCCGCTGCTGAATCAGCCGCTGCCGAACCGGACACCGCGACGACATCGGGTCACCCGGGCCCCGAGACCGGTGCGGACTCAGGACGGACTCCCGGAACGGCCCCCGGCGCAGAGACCGGCGGAGTCGCGCCGGGCGAGCGGCCGGATGCGAGCCCGCGGGGGCGGTACACGCCCATGCTTGCGACGCTCGGATCGGCCGCGGACCTGGTCACGGACATCCGGTGGGCCTTCGAACCGAAGTGGGACGGCATTCGCGCGCTCGCCTACCTGTCGACGGTGGGCGCCGAACGGCCGGTGCGGCTCTTCACCCGCGCGGGCAACGAGGTGACGGATGCCTACCCCGAGCTCCTCGCGGCGGTTCCGACCGCTGTCGACGCGGCCAGTGCGGTGCTCGACGGGGAGATCGTCGCACTCGACCGTTCCGGCAGGCCGAACTTCGGCCTGCTGCAGAGCCGGATGCACCTGACCCGCCGCACGGTGGCCGCCGCAGCCGCCGCGACCCCGGTGCAGTACCTCGTGTTCGACGTGCTCGAACGCGACGGGGTCGACCTCAGCCGCACGCCGTACTCGGAGCGGCGGGCGATCCTCGAGTCGCTCGTCACGGGCGACGGGGCGGTGCAGCTGTCGCCTGACCTGCCCGGCGACGCGCAGGATGCCGTGCGGGTGAGTCGCGAGCTCGGCCTCGAGGGCATCGTCGCGAAGGACGCCGACGGCGGATACGAGGGCGGGCGGCGGTCGCGGTCCTGGATCAAGATCAAGCACCACCGGGCTCAGGAGGTCGTGATCGGCGGCTGGCGCACCGGGAACGGCAACCGGTCGCGGTCGCTCGGTTCGCTGCTCCTCGGGATTCCGTCCGAGGCGGGGCTCGAGTACGTCGGGAGGGTCGGCACCGGTTTCCGCGACAGGGACCTGGTCGTGCTGCGTGGCCGGCTCGACCGGCTCGCGCAGGCGGAGAGCCCGTTCGCTGCGGTGCCGGCGGCCGATGTGAGGGACGCGCACTGGGTGCGGCCTGTCCTGGTCGGGGAGGTCGACTATCTCGAGTGGACCTCGGATGGCCGGTTGCGGCATCCGTCGTGGCGGGGCTGGCGCCCGGACAAGGCCGCGGAGGAGGTCGTGCGGGAGGCCTGAGCCTGCGTCGCGGCGCCCTGCGACATTCGGGTGGGGTCCGTAACGCGCCAGGCTAGCGCGGCGGTGCGGTGCGCAGCGGCTTCGGGGTGCGCGGCGGCTTCGGTGTGCGCGGCGGCTTCGGTGTGCGCGGCGGCCTGGGGAACGCCTCGCGCATGTGGTCGGAGGAGAGGTAGTCTCCGACGCCGATCATGATGAGGCTGAACAGGATCTGCTCGCTGACCATCCACAACGGGTACAGGCCCGGGATGGCGGCGAGGACGAGCGTGATCACCGGAAAGATCTTGCTGAACAGGCGCAGCCGGAGGTAGGCCCAGTAGAAGCCCTTCTGCGCCCGCCAGGCGAAGTAGAGCAGGGTGAGCGTCATCGCGAGCACGACGAAGGTGCGCATCCAGACCGAGGTCGGGATCTCGGTGCCGCCGAGGAACAGGACGACAGCGATGACGACCGCGGCCGCGCCGAGGACCAGTTCCGCGGCGAGGAGCCAGAGAATCGCGACGAACGTGCGCCTGGTCCTGGGGTGCCGGCGCATCTCGGGCGCGATGGTGTATTCCACGGACCGACCACCGGCGACCCGGTCGAGCCTGAGGAACAACGGTTCCAGTTTCATGATTCCTCCGGGTGTCAACGGTAGCGAGTCGCACGGGGCCGGTGTCACGGATCGGGTGGAGCGTGCCGGAAGCACGGTGCCGGACGGCCGAACCCGGCGTACGCTTCGGGCATGGACACGGACTATCCCGCATACCAGCGCGTGGCGAGCCCGATCGTGCCGTGGCTTCCCCGGGGCGATTCGCACGCGGTCCCCCGGCAGGCGTCCCGTCCGTTGAGGAGGGCGCGGTAATGGGCGCCCAGGCAGACCGGCTTCGCGCGATGTATTCCGGCGGGCGGGGGAACGCCACGGCGAAGCGCTATGCACGGTTGTGGAACCGGGCGCTGCGCCTCGGAGTGCTGCCGAGACGCTGGGTCTCCCTCGAGGTCATCGGGCGACGCAGCGGACAGGTGACCCGGTTCCCGATCGGGATGGCCGACGTTGACGGCCAGTGGTACCTCGTCTCGATGCTCGGCGAATGCAACTGGGTGCGGAACGTGCGCGCGGCTGGCGGCCGGGCGACGCTCCGCAGGCGCACGGCGCGCCCGGTCTGGCTCGTCGAGGTGCCGGCGGAGGACCGCGCGCCGGTCCTGAAACGCTTCGCCGAGAAGGCCCCGGGCGGGCGCCCGCACATTCCCGTGGACCGGCACGAACCCGTTTCGGCATTCGAGGCGATCGCCGCGGACCATCCCGTCTTCCGGGTGCTGACCGCCGTCTGACTGCACCGGGTCAGGCGCGCGACTCCGGCGAGCGGACGTCGGTGGCCGGGCCGCCGGCATCCGCCCCGTCCAGGCGGGCGCGCAGGGCCGGCCAGCTCAGGGCGAAGCCGGGGTGCAACGGCAGTGCGTCGACGAGCTCGGCGGGCACCCAGCGCAGTGCGATGCTCTCACGGTCGCTGATCACGGGCTCGAAGGGTTCGAGGGCGCGTACGACGACCGTCGTATACGACCAGAAGCCGAGATCGAGTACCGAGCTGAACTGCACGCTCACGAGTTCGGCGGGCACGCCGGCCTCCTCGTTCGCCTCGCGGAGCGCGGCTTCGAGGGCGGTCTCGTGTTCATGCCGGGCGCCGCCGGGAAGCCCCCAGGTGTCGCCGTTGTGGCTCCACGCGGCGCGATGCTGCATCAGCACCCCGAGGTCGGCGTGGTGCACGAGCAGCCCGGCGGCCCCGAAGCGTCCCCAGAACCTGCGGCCGTCTGGCGCGAAGACCCACTCGTCGCCGTTTCCCGTCATGAACCAAGCATGCGGCATCCGGCCGCCATTCGGCCCAGAGCGTGCGGTTTTCGCACAGTGCGGTCGGTGCCTGCCCGCTGCGGGGTGGTTCTACAGGGCGACGATGGTGTGCAGCGGGGTGGTGCCGAGGCGGTCGCGGCCGAGGAGTTCGGTGAGCTCGAGCACGACGCCGACGCCCGTCAGCCGATAGCCGGCACGCCGGACGAGCCGGGAGGTGGCCGCGATCGTTCCGCCCGTCGCGAGCACGTCGTCGAGGACGAGCACCCGGGATCCCTCCGGCAGCTGGCCGATCTCGAGTTCGAGGCACGCCGAACCGTATTCGAGGTCGTAGTTCTCCGACAGCACGGAGCCGGGCAGCTTGCCGCCCTTGCGCACGGCGAGCACGGATGCCCCCGCCGCGTATCCCACGGCCGCCGCGAGCAGGAAACCCCGCGCTTCGATTCCTGCGACCGCGTCGAACTGCCCGGCGAACCGCCCGGCGAGTTCGTCGATGAGCGCCCGGAAGGCCACGGCGTCCGCGAAAACGGGGTTGAGGTCCCGGAAGAGGATGCCCGTCTCCGGGAAGTCCTGGTAGGACGCGAGGAGGGCGGTCACATGGTCTGCTGCTGGTGTTGGCACCGGTCAAGCCTAGGTGGTCGAGTGCCCCTGAACCGCTTCGGTCCCCCCGCTCGGGGCTGTGACCCCGGTCGGAGTGCCGCCGTGGTGCGACGCGGTGTCCGTCGTCGTTGCGGACATGGCGTCGGCGATGGCCGTGAGGAAGCGGATAACGGCGTTTCGTTCGGACGGTTCGAGGTCCTCTGCGGCCGCGAACATCCGCTCGTGCACGCCCCCGAGCGCCCGGCGCACCTCCTGATGCGCCGCCGGCGTCGCGAAGATGAGCTGGACCCGTCCGTCCACGGCGTGCGCCTCGCGGCGGATGTGCCCGGTGCGGGTCAGGCGCGCGAGCAGCTTCGACGTCGCGGCAGAGGAGATCCCGAGGTGGGAGGTGAGATCCTTCGGGCTGACCGGGGTCCGGCGGGCCTCGCGCTGGATCAGGTGCCTGATGGCCACGAGGTCGGTCTCGTTCACCGCGAGCTCGGCCCTGGCGCGCTCGCGCATCGCGGCATCCGCGGCCCGGAATGCCCGGAGCGCGGCGAGAACGTCGCGAGCACCGGTGGTCCCGGTCGTCCCGTTGTTCCCCTGGCCGGTCCAGAAGCTCGGCTCCGGCGACGGAGACCGGGGCGGGAAAGTGGCTCGTTCGGACATTCCACCATGCTAGCCTCACGATTAGCTAACTTGGTTAGCAATATCTACGGGTATGGTGGCGGGAAGGGGAGGAATCACATGCAGGCTGTGGACCAGACGGTCGAACTCGTCGTACTGCTCGACGAATCAGGGCGCCCGATCGGCTCGGCGCCCAAGAGCACGATGCACGACGCCGATACCGCCCTTCATCTCGCCTTCTCGGTCTATGTCTTCAACGAACGCGGGGAGGTTCTCGTCACCCGGCGCGCCCTCGGCAAGCGGACCTGGCCGGGAGTCTGGACGAACTCCTTCTGCGGGCATCCCCTCCCGGACGAGTCGCAGCGGCGGGCCATCGCACGGCGCGGCCGGTTTGAGCTCGGCCTCGACCTCGACGAACTGACCGTGGCGCTTCCCCTGTTCCGCTACCGGGCGACGGATGCGAGCGGCATCGTGGAAAACGAGATCTGCCCGGTGTACCGCGCGACGGTGCACACCGACCCCGTGCCGAATCCCGATGAGGTTTCCGAATACGTGTGGACCGACCCCGAAACCCTGCGCGCGAGCGCGCTCTCCAGCCCGTGGGCCTTCAGCCCATGGATGGTGCTCCAACTGAAGGAGTTGAGATTCGATGCCTGAGATCGCCCACATCGAAGTAGAGACCGAACTCCAGCGATACTTCGCGGCGGCCAGGCTGCGAGCGAGCGACTACGGAACGCACTACGTCGCTCTCTGGGACTCGCTCGAGCAGGCCAGCAGTGGCGGCAAGCGGGTGCGTCCCGCGCTCGTGCTCGCCGCGTTCGCCGGACTCGGAGGAACAGAGATGAGCCTGGCGATCCCGGTCGCCGTGAGCTTCGAACTCCTGCACACCGCGTTCGTGATCCACGACGACGTGATCGACCGCGACCTGCACCGTCGCGGCGTCGCGAACGTCGCCGGCAGGTTCACGGAGCGCGCCCTCGCCCATGGCGCAGTCGGGACGCAGACCGGCGCCTGGGCGACCACGGCGGCGATCCTCGCCGGCGACCTCGCCCTGAGCGAGGCGCACCGCGCACTCGCCCTGCTGCCGATCGGCGCCGAGCAGCGCGGCCGGCTCCTCGACCTTCTGGACCGGGCCGTCTTCGTGTCGGCGGCCGGTGAACTCGCGGACGTCACGAACACCGCTTCGAAGACTCCCCTCTCTGTCGAGGAAGTGACCGTGACCCTCGAGCAGAAGACCGCCGTCTACTCCTTCGAGGCTCCCCTGATGGCCGGGGCCGTGCTCGCGGGGGCGAGCGAGGAGGCGATCGTCGCCCTCGGACGGTTCGGCAGGCTCGTCGGCGTCGCCTTCCAGCTCACCGACGATATCCTCGGCGTCTTCGGAGACCCCGCGCGCACGGGGAAGAGCGCACTGACCGACCTGCGCGAGGGCAAGCAGACCGCGCTCGTTGCCTACGCCGGTACGACGGGCGACTGGCCGGCGATCGCACCGTTCGTCGGCAAGGCCGACCTCACCCAGGACGAGGCAGAGGAGGCCAGGGTACTCCTGCGCAGCTGCGGGGCACTGCAGTCCACCGACGAGCTCGCGATCGACCACGCCCGCAGGGCGGTCGCCGCGCTCGACACCGCCGCGATCCCCGCGGTCCTCCGCACGACCCTCACCCAGCTCGCCGACACCTCAGTGAATCGCAGCCGATGACCGACACCCGACGCCCGACGCCCACGACCGGCACGGCCACCCAGATCGCGACGTACACCCGGGCTGCTCATGCGAGCTCAGCCCAGGTCATCGGCGTCTACTCGACATCGTTCGGGCTGGCCTGCCGCCTCCTCGCCGCGCGGGAACGCCGCCAGGTCGGCTCGATCTACGCCCTCGTGCGGATCGCGGACGAAATCGTCGACGGCGCGGCCAGCCAGGCCGGTCTCCCGGACGCGGCCCAGCGTGCGGCTCTCGACGGGCTCGAGGACGAGACCCTGAGGGCGATCGAGACCGGCTTCAGCACCAACCTCATCGTGCACGCCTTCGCGGACACCGCGCGGGCGACCGGCATCGACGCCCGGCTCACGGCGCCGTTCTTCGCGTCGATGCGACGCGACCTCGACCCGGCCCCCTTCGACGCCGCCGGCATCGCCGACTACATCTACGGCTCGGCGGAGGTCGTCGGGCTGATGTGCCTGCGCTCGTTCCTGCACGAGTCCGAACGCACGGAGACCGAACTGGCGACGCTCACGGCCGGCGCCCGCAGCCTCGGAGCAGCCTTCCAGAAGGTCAACTTCCTGCGGGACATCGCCGCCGACCGGGACGATCTCGGACGCAACTACTTCCCGGGAGTGAACCTGCTCACCATGACCGACGAGGAGAAGGACTTCCTCCTCGACGACATGGACGCGGACCTCGACGCCGCGGCGCGCGCGCTGCCCCTGCTCCCCCGCGGGAGTCGGCGTGCGGTTGCCGCAGCGCACGGCCTCTTCGCGAGCCTCGCGGTCAAACTCCGCGGAACGCCCGCCCGATCCCTGCTGAACACCCGGGTGCGGGTACCCGACCCGGAAAAACTGATGATCGCCCTCGGCGCAGCCCTCGGCCCTGGAGCGTGGAAGAAATGACCCCTTCGAATGGAAACCGCACGATCGTGATCGGCGGCGGGATCGCCGGCCTCGCCAGTGCGGCCCTGCTCGCCCGTGACGGGCACCGGGTGACCCTGCTCGAAACCAACGACACCCTCGGTGGCCGCGCAGGATCGTGGACGGAACAGGGGTTCCGGTTCGAGACCGGACCGTCCTGGTACCTGATGCCCGGCGTCTTCGACCACTTCTTCCGCCTGTTCGGCACGAGCTCTGCCGAGCAGCTCGAGCTGCGCCGTCTCGACCCCGGCTACCGGGTCTTCTTCGAGGACGACCCGGACCCGATCGACATCCGCGCCGAACGCGCCGACAATATAGCCCTGTTCGAAAGCCTCGAGCCAGGAGCGGGTGCCGCGCTCGACCGCTATCTGGACTCCGCGGAGGACACCTACCGGATGGCCGTGTCCAGGTTCCTCTACACGAGCTTCCAGTCGTTCCGGCCGCTGCTCGTACGGGACGTCCTGACCCGCCTCCCCCGGCTCGCCCGGCTGCTCCTGCAGCCGCTCGACACGTTCGTCGCCGGCTACGTCCGCGACCCGCGACTGCGCCAGGTCCTCGGCTATCCGGCCGTCTTCCTCGGTTCCTCCCCCGACCAGACCCCGTCGATGTACCACCTGATGAGTCATCTCGACCTTGCCGACGGCGTGCTCTACCCGCAGGGCGGCTTCACCCGCCTGATCGACAGCATCGCCGACCTCGCCAGGGCAGAGGGCGTCGAAGTGATCACGGGCGCGAGAGTCACCGCCATCACCACCACACCGGGAACGCGGCCTGGCGTGTCGAAGCGACTTCGAGCATCCGTCACCGGGGTCAGCTACGTCGACAGGGCAGGGACCACCGTTCGGCTCGCCGCCGACCGGGTGGTCTCGGCCGCCGACCTGCACCACACCGAGACCGAGCTTCTTCCCGAGCCGTTGCAAAGCTACCCGGAGTCCTGGTGGCAGCGCCGGGTATCCGGGCCCGGCGCCGTGCTCGTTCTGCTCGGCGTGAGCGGCCAGCTGCCGAAACTGCAGCATCACACCCTCCTGTTCACCCGGGACTGGGGTGAGAACTTCGGCCGCATCTTCGGGAAGACGCCGAGCGTCGCCTCACCGGCGTCGTTCTACGTCTGCATGCCGAGCGCGACAGACCCCGGCGTCGCACCGGACGGCTCCTCGAACCTGTTCCTGCTCGTGCCGATCCCGGCAGACCCCGGCCTCGGCCACGGCGGAATCGACGGCGCGGGCTCCCCCGCCATCGAGGCGATCGCCGACGACGCCATCGGGCAGCTCGCCGACTGGGCAGGCATCCCCGACCTCGCCGACCGGATCGTCGTACGCCGCACGATCGGGCCGGGCGACTTCGCCGACGACCTCAACTCCTGGCGCGGCGGGGCACTCGGCCCCGCACACACGCTCAAGCAGAGCGCGTTCTTCCGCGGGTCGAACGCCTCCTCGAAGATCGACGGCCTCTACTACGCGGGCGGTACGACGATCCCGGGCATCGGGCTTCCGATGTGCCTGATCAGCGCCGAAATCCTGCTCAAGAGGATGCGCTCGGACACGAGTACGGGACCGCTCGCGGAGCCCCTGCCCCGGCGCGTGCCGGTTCCGGCGGCGGTCCGGGTCACGGTGCCGTTGCGCCCGGAGCCCGGCGCAGCGGGCGGCACCGCCGGCGCCGGCGCCGCGGAAGCCGCCGCGACCGG
>NZ_SOFK01000024.1:0-141297 GCF_004402675.1 Cryobacterium sp. MDB2-A-1
CCGAACCCGGAAGCTAAGACTCTCAGCGCCGATGGTACTGCAGGGGGGACCCTGTGGGAGAGTAGGACACCGCCGGACTTAACTTAGAAACACCAGAAATACACAAAATGGCCACCTAACGGGTGGCCATTTTGCGTTAAGCCGTAGGCTTGACGAGTCTGCCTTCGAGGCAACCAATTACACAGGAGACACAGTGAGCCCTTCAGGAACTAACGGTAATGACGCACGCGACGGCGGACGCCCGCCCGGGGCTCGCGGCAACAACGGCTCCGGCGGCTATCAGGGCCGCTCCGATCGCCCTCAGCGCGACGGTGAGCGTCCTCCCTATAAGGGCAACTCCGACCGTCCCCAGCGTGACGGCGAACGTCCCCCTTACCGTGGCACCAACGACCGTTCGCAGGGTGGCGAACGTGCACCGTACCGCGGAAACAATGACCGTCCCCAGGGCGACCGCCCCCAGTACGGCGACCGTCCCGCCTATCGCGGCAACACCGACCGCCCGCAGAGCGGCGAGCGTGCCCCGTACCGCGGGAACAGCGAGCGCCCCCAGGGCGATCGTCCCCAGTACCGTGCAAACAGCGACCGTCCGCAGCGCGACGGCGATCGTCCTCCGTACCGCGGCAACAACGAGCGTCCGCAGAGTGGCGAGCGTGCCCCCTACCGTGGCAATTCCGATCGTCCGCAGCGTGATGGTGAGCGTCCCCCCTACCGCGGGAACTCCGACCGTCCCCAGGGCGACCGTGCTCCGTACCGTGGCAACTCCGATCGTCCGCAGTCCGGTGAGCGCGCGCCCTACCGCGGCAACACTGAGCGCCCGCAGCGTGATGGTGAGCGTCCTCCGTACCGCGGTAATTCCGAGCGTCCGCAGTCGGGCGAGCGTGCCCCGTACCGCGGCAATTCCGAGCGCCCCCAGGGCGACCGTGCTCCGTACCGTGGCAACTCCGAGCGTCCGCAGTCCGGTGAGCGCGCGCCCTACCGCGGCAACACTGAGCGCCCGCAGCGTGATGGTGAGCGTCCTCCGTACCGTGGCAACTCCGACCGTCCGCAGTCGGGCGAGCGCGCCCCGTACCGTGGCAACTCCGACCGTCCGCAGGGCGGCGCCGAGCGCAAGCCCTGGTCGAAAGACGCGCCCCGCACCGACCGCCCGCAGCGCGACGGCGAACGTCCCGCGTACCGCGGCAACTCCGATCGTCCCCAGACCGGCGAGCGCAAGCCGTGGTCGAAGGACGCACCGCGCACCGAGCGTCCGCAGTCGGGCGGCGACCGCAAGCCCTGGGCGAACGCGACCCAGCGCGGCGGTTCGGCCACCCGCGCCGGAGCACCGCGCGGCGACGCCGGCAAGAAGCTCTGGACCCGCGACGGCGCCCCCGCCCGCGGCGACCGCGATGCCCGCGCCGTCGAAGATGAAATGACCGAAGAGCAGCGGATGCAGCGCGAGCTGCGTTCGGTGCGCCCGCGCCACGACGACCCCGAGCTCCCCGACGACATCTCGTCTGCCGACCTCGACCGGATTGCACGGAACGAACTCAAGACCCTGACCAAGGACAACGCCGAGGCCGTCGGCGCCCACCTCGCCATGGCCGGCCGGGTCATCGACGAAGACCCCGAGCTCGCCCACCGTCACGTGATGAGCGCCGCCCGCCGTGCCGGCCGCATCGCGGTCGTGCGGGAGAGCCTCGCGATCACCGCGTACGCCACGGGCGACTTCGCCCTTGCTCTGCGCGAACTGCGCACCTACCGCCGCATCTCCGGGTCCAACTCGCAGCTGCCGCTCATGGTCGACAGCGAACGCGGCGTCGGTCGCCCGGACCGCGCCCTCGAGCTCGGCCGTTCCGTCGACCGCTCCACCCTGCCCGCCGGCGTCCAGGTCGCCCTGGCGATCGCGATGTCCGGTGCCCGTCTCGACCTCGGGGAGACCGAGGCCGCCCTGGCCGAGCTCGACATCCCGCAGCTCGACCCGAAGACCGCGTTCTCCTACAGTGCCGAGCTGTTCTCCGCCTACGCCGAGGTGCTCGAGGAACTCGGCCGCACCGACGAGGCCGCGCAGTGGAATGAGCGCGCCGACCGCGCGGATGCCGCCCAGGCATCCGCCGCCGACATCGACGAGACCATCGAGATTCTCGAGATCGACGAAGAGGACACCGACGACGAGTACTTCGACGTCGACGATGCGAGCGACGACGACGACGAAGACGGTGACGAGCCCGAAACCGACGAGCCCGCCGCCGAAATCGACGAGGTCGAAGAGCTCGATGAGATCGACGAGATCGACGTCGCCGACGAGACCATCGACGTGGTGCTGCCGGACTCCGAAGGGGACCCGGCGACGGGAACCGACGAGGAGTCCGATGCTCAGGCGCCGACGCATGAGTGAAACGACGACGCCGCTCACCGGCGTCGACGTGGTGCTCGCTGACCTCGACGGAGTCGTGTACCAGGGACCGCACGCGATCCCGTTCGCGATCGAGAGCCTGAACAAGGCCGCGGAGACCGTGCGGGTCGGCTACCTCACCAACAACGCCTCCCGCACCGACCAGACCGTCGCCGACCACCTCACCGAGCTCGGGCTGCACGCCCGCGCCGAGGACATCGTCACCTCGCCGCAGGCCGCCGTCCGGCTGCTCGCCCAGGAGGTGCCCGCCGGCGCGCGCATCCTCGTCATCGGGGGAGCCGGCCTTGTGAAGGAGGTCGAGAAGGGTGGATTCGAGATCACCCGCTCCGCCGACGACCACCCCGCAGCCGTGATCCAGGGCTTCACGCCCGAACTCGGCTGGAAGGACCTCGCCGAGGCGGCTTTCGCCCTGCACCCGAACGAAGACGGCATCGAGATCCCCTGGGTCGCGACGAACACCGACTGGACGATCCCCGTCGCCCGCGGCATCGCGCCCGGCAATGGCACTCTCGTCGCCGCCGTGCACAGCGCCGTTGGCCGTCTCCCGATCGTGGCAGGCAAGCCGGAGGTCGCGATCTTCGACGAAGCCATGACCCGCTTCCAGGCGAAGCACGCGCTCTTTATCGGCGACCGGCTCGACACCGACATCCTCGGCGCCAACCGGGCGGGCATTCCCGCGGTGCTCGTGCTCACCGGCATCGACAAGGCCAAGCAGGCCCTCGCCGCCGCAGAGAAGGAGCGCCCCCGCTTCATCCTCGACGACCTGCGCCAGCTGCACGAGCCCTACCCGGAGACCGTGTTCTCCAAGGACCGCGCCACTGCGACCGTCGCAGGCGCGAGCGTGCGCATCACTGGTGCTGACGTCGAGATCGTCGCGGAGGGCGACGGCGGGATCAATCTGCTCCGCGCCGCGTGCGCCGTGATCTGGGCGTCCGGCCGGCCCGTCTATGGGCTGAATGTTCCGGAGCGACTGTATCTCAGACGGTAACGTGGAGAGGGTGCAGCAGAACCCAGCGGACATCCCCCAGGGCGTCAGCCCCGAAAATGTGACCATGGCGGACGAACTCCTGTCCCGGCTCGGAGACATCGGCGACCTGCCCCTCGAAGACCGCGCGGCGGCATACGCGCAGTTGCACGACGAGCTGCGCACGCACCTCGAGGGCGGCGACAGTGCACCCCGGCCCTGAGGCGAACGCGGATGCCGGGGCGGACTCCGGGTCCGAGGCTGAGCTTGTTCCTGAGCGGATGCCCGACCAGCGCCTCGACACGGCCCTCGCCGACCGCGGGCTCGTGCGTTCGCGCACGGTAGCAGCGCAGGTGATCGCCGGAGGCCTCGTGACGGTCGACGGCCAGCCCGTCGTCAAGGCGTCCACCAAGGTGCGCGCCGACCAGGTGCTCGTCGTTGCCCCGACCGACCACTACGTCAGCCGCGGCGCCCACAAACTCATCGCGGCGCTCGATGCGTTCGACATCCCCGTCGCGGGCCGGACCGTGCTCGACGCGGGCGCCTCGACGGGCGGCTTCAGCCAGGTGCTCCTCGAACGCGGCGCAGCACAGGTGCTCGCCGTCGACGTCGGCCACGGCCAGCTCGCCCCCGAACTCGCCCTCGAACCGCGCCTCGCGGCCGTCGAGGGGTTCAACCTGCGCTACGCGACGCCGGAAACGCTCGCCGCGGCATCCGGTGTCGACACCCGCCCCGACCTCGTCGTCGGCGACCTGTCGTTCATCTCACTCCCGACCGTGCTGCCTGCCCTCGTGGCGACGGCAGCGGAGGGCGCCGATTTCGTGCTGCTGATCAAGCCGCAGTTCGAGGTCGGCAAGGAGAGCATCCGCGAGGGCGTCGTGCACCGGCCGGCCCTGCGCGCCGACGCGATCGCGGGCGTGCTCTGGGCGGGCTGGGACCTCGGCCTCCGCACAAACGGCCTGATCGCATCCCCGATCGTCGGCGCCGCGGGCAATCGGGAGTATCTGTGCTGGATGAGCGCGCGGGTGGGCAGCAATCCGACAGAATGGATCGACCGCACAACGGCACTGGTGGGAGCGTGACGAGATGACTGCATCACCCCGGCACATCCTTGTCGTCGCGCACACCGGGCGCACGGACTCGCTCCGGGCTGCTGTGACCGTCTGCCAGCAGCTCCTCGCCTCCGACGCGACCCCCGTGCTCGCGCCCACCGAACTCACCGACATCCTCGCCGCCTGCCCCGAGCTCGACGGCCGTCTCGCCATCCTCGGCGAAACCGTGCAGGCGACCGAGCTCGAGCTCGTCATCGTCCTCGGCGGGGACGGCACCATCCTGCGCGCCGCCGAGGTCGTGCGCGGCTGCTCGGCGCCCCTGCTCGGCATCAACCTCGGTCACGTCGGCTTCCTCGCCGAGAGCGAACGCGACGACCTCGGCGAAGCCGTGCGCCGCGCCCTCCTCCGCGACTACCTCGTCGAAGAGCGCATGGCCCTCGCCGTGCGGGTCAAACTCGGCGACGAGGTCATCTACGAAACCTGGGCCCTCAACGAGGCAACCGTCGAAAAGGCGAGCCGTGAGCGGATGCTCGAAGTCGTCGTCGAGGTCGACGGCCGGCCGCTCTCCTCCTTCGGCTGCGACGGCATCGTGATGTCCACCCCGACCGGATCGACCGCGTACGCCTTCTCGGCGGGCGGCCCGATCGTCTGGCCGAGCCTCGACGCGCTCCTGCTCGTCCCGCTCAGCGCCCACGCGCTCTTCTCCCGCCCGCTCGTCGTCGGGCCGGACTCGTCGCTCGCCGTCGAGGTGCTCGCGCACTACGGCGGAGCCGCGGTGCTCTGCGCGGACGGTCGCCGGGTGCACGACCTGCCCGCCGGATCCCGCGTGATCGTGCGCCGCTCCCCGGTGCCGGTGCGCCTCGCCCGCCTGCACTCCGGCCCGTTCACCGACCGCCTGGTGAACAAGTTCAACCTGCCCGTCACGGGCTGGCGCGGACCGGTCGGACGTGAGTGAGCGCCGCGTGAGTGAGCCCCGCGTGGATGAGCCCTGCGCGCCTCGCGCGAGTGAGCCGCGCGTGACCAGGCCCGTCGCGGGGGAGGCCCGCTCGTGATCGAAGAACTCGTCATCCGCGACCTCGGCGTGATCAAGGAAGCCACCCTCCCGCTCGGCCCCGGTTTCACCGCCGTCACGGGCGAGACCGGCGCGGGCAAGACCATGGTCGTCACCGCGCTCGGCCTGCTGCTCGGCGCCCGCGCAGACCCCGGCCTCGTGCGCCACGGCGCGCAGCAGACCTGGGTCGAGGGCCGCTGGCAGGTCGACGCCGACGGCACCGTCGCCGGCCGCGTGCGCGACGCCGGGGGAGACCTCGACGGCCCGGACCTCATCCTCAGCCGTTCGGTTTCGGCCGAGGGCCGCAGCCGCGCCATCGTCGGCGGCCGCAGCGCCCCCGCGAGCGTGCTCGGCGACCTCGGCGGCGACCTCGTCGTCGTGCACGGGCAGTCCGACCAGGTCCGACTCCGCTCCGCCGGCGCCCAGCGCGCCGCCCTCGACCGCTTCGCCGGCCCCGAACTCGGCCCGGTGCTCACCGACTTCGAGACCCACTACCACCGCTGGCAGGACGACCGCGCCGAACTCGCCCGCCTCGTCACCGAACAGGACGAGCGCACGAGCGAGGCCGCCGACCTCCGCGCCGCCATCGACGAGATCGAGGCGATCGCCCCGCAGGCGGCCGAAGACGACGACCTCGCCGCCCGCGCCGAACGGCTCGGCAACCTCGAGGAGCTCCGGCTCGCCGCCGCCCAGTCCCGTGAACTCCTCTCCGCGGAAGAGAACCCCGACGGGCTTCCGGATGCCGTCACCCTGCTCGACGCCGCGCGCCGGCAACTCGAACGCGCCGGCGACCACGACCCTGCCCTGTCCGAGCTCGCCCAGAGCCTCGCGAATGCCGGCTTCCTCGTGGCGGATGTCGCCGCGCAGCTCTCGAGCTACCTCGCCGGCCTCGACGCCGACGGCGCCCGCGAGCTCGAGATCGTGCAGGAGCGACGGGCCGTGCTGACCGGCCTGGCCCGCAAGTACGCCGGCGGCCTCGACGAGGCGATCGCCTTCCTCGACACCGGCAGCGCCCGCCTGCTCGAACTCGACGGGGACACCGACCGGATCGAGCAGCTCCGCGCCGACACCGAAGCCGAGCTGCTCGTCGTCGAGGCGCTCGCGGACCGGCTCACCGGCATCCGCACCACGGCGGCCGCAGCCCTCGGCACCGCCGTCACGGCCGAGCTCAGTGCCCTCGCGATGCCCGACGCCGCCCTCGTCGTCGAGGTCGACAGCGGAGGAGAGCTCACCGCGCACGGCCGCGACCAGGTCGGCATCCTCCTGCGCCCGCACGCGGGAGCCGAACCGCGCACCCTCGCCCGCGGCGCGTCCGGCGGCGAACTGTCCCGGGTGATGCTCGCCATCGAAGTCGTGATCAACGCGACAGACCCGGTTCCGACCTTCGTCTTCGACGAGGTCGACGCCGGCGTCGGCGGCGCGGCCGCGATCGAGATCGGCAGAAGGCTCGCCCGGCTTGCCGAAACCGCCCAGGTCATCGTGGTGACCCATCTCGCCCAGGTCGCGGCCTTCGCGGGCAACCACCTGAGCGTCGTCAAGGACAGCGACGGTTCCGTCACAGAGTCGAGTGTTCGCCAGCTGACCGGCGACGATCGCGCCGCCGAAATGGCCCGGCTGTTGTCCGGCCTGCCCGACTCCGTGAGCGGCCTCGAACACGCCCGCGAACTGATGAACCTCGCGAGTGCTGGCGGATCCACGAAGATCCGATGATAGAGTCGAAGCCCGTGGTGGAAAATAGAAACGCGGACAATACAGACGGCACGACCAAGCACATCTTTGTGACTGGTGGTGTCGTTTCTTCATTAGGCAAGGGCCTGACGGCGGCAAGCCTCGGCAATCTCCTGACGGCCAGCGGCTTACGCGTGGTCATGCAGAAGCTCGACCCCTACCTCAACGTGGACCCGGGAACGATGAACCCGTTCCAGCACGGCGAGGTCTTCGTCACGGACGACGGCGCGGAGACCGACCTCGACATCGGTCACTACGAGCGGTTCCTCGACATCAACCTCAACCAGGCCGCGAACGTCACCACCGGCCAGGTCTATTCGCAGGTGATCGCGAAGGAACGCCGCGGCGAGTACCTGGGCGACACCGTGCAGGTCATCCCGCACATCACCGACGAGATCAAGCGCCGGATGCGCCTCCAGGCCGACGACGCGCTGCGCCCCGACGTGATCATCTCCGAGATCGGCGGCACCGTCGGCGACATCGAGTCGCAGCCGTTCCTCGAGGCCGCCCGCCAGGTGCGCCACGAGCTCGGCCGCCAGAACGTTTTCTTCGTGCACGTCTCCCTCGTGCCCTTCCTCGGCGCGGCCGGCGAGCAGAAGACCAAGCCCACCCAGCACTCCGTCGCTGCGCTCCGCTCGATCGGTATCCAGCCCGACGCGCTCGTGCTGCGCAGCGACCGTCCCGTCTCCGACGCCAACAAGCGGAAGATCGCGCTGATGTGCGACGTCGACGAAGACGCCGTGGTCAACTGCGTCGACGTGCCCAGCATCTACGAGATCCCCGCCGTGCTGCACGAGCAGGGCCTCGACAAATACATCACCGACCACCTCGGCCTGCCCGTCACGAGCGTCGACTGGACCGGCTGGCAGAAGGTGCTCGACGCCGTGCGCGAGCCCAAGCACGAGGTCACGATCGGCCTCGTCGGCAAGTACATCGACCTGCCCGACGCCTACCTCTCCGTCACCGAAGCCCTCCGCGCCGGCGGCTTCGCCCACAAGACCAAGGTCCACGTCCGCTGGATCGCCTCAGACGAGTGCGAGACCGAGGAAGGCGCCACCCGCCTGCTCGGCGACCTCGACGGTATCTGCGTTCCCGGCGGCTTCGGCGTGCGCGGCATCGAGGGCAAGCTCGGGGCTCTCCGCTTCGCCCGCGAGAACGGCATCCCCGTGCTCGGCCTCTGCCTCGGCCTGCAGTGCATGGTCATCGAATACGCCCGCAACAAGGCCGGCCTCACCGGGGCGTCCTCCTCCGAGTTCGACCCGGACACCGAGTTCCCCGTGATCGCGACCATGGAAGAGCAGGTCGAGATCATCGCCGGCGGCGACCTCGGCGGCACCATGCGCCTCGGCCTCTACCCGGCCGACCTCGCGGCGGGCTCCCTCGTCGCCGAGCTCTACGGGGCCCCCTCGGCCTCCGAACGCCACCGTCACCGCTACGAGGTCAACAACGCGTTCCGCGAACAGATCGCGGATGCCGGCATGTGGTTCTCCGGGACCTCTCCCGACGGCCACCTGGTCGAGTACGTCGAGCTGCCGCGTGCAGAGCACCCGTTCTACGTCGGGACCCAGGCGCACCCGGAGCTCCGCTCGCGCCCGAGCCACGCGCATCCGCTCTTTCGCGGCCTGATCGGCGCCGCACTCGACCGCCAGCAGGCCAGCCGCCTGTTCGAAGTCAACGAGGGCAACGACACGGGCGACGAGACCGTCGACGTCGCTGCGGTCGTCGGCGCCGAGGCCTGAGCCGTGACTGAGTTCCTCGAGGACGAGGTCGCCTCCGCGGCGGTCTCCGAGTCCGATGTGGTCTTCGCCGGGCACGTCTGGGACATCCGCAAGGACACCTTCCGCTACGGCGACTCCGACATCGTGCGCGACTACGTCGACCACACCGGTGCCGTCGCCGTCTTCGCCCTCGACGAAGACGACCGGGTGCTGCTGATCAAGCAGTACCGGCACCCCGTCGGCATGCGCGAGTGGGAACTGCCCGCCGGCCTCCTCGACGAGGCCAACGAGCATCCGGTCGAGGCGGCCAAGCGCGAACTGGGCGAGGAAACCGACTACGTCGCCGCCGAATGGCACGTTCTGAGCGAGTTCTACACGTCACCGGGCGGCAGCAACGAGGCCTTGCGCGTCTACCTCGCCCGCGGCCTCACCGCCGCGCCCGAGGTCTTCAACCGCACCGAAGAGGAAGCCGACATGGAGATCCGCTGGGTCCCCTTCGCCGACTGCCTCGACGCCGTGCTCGCACGCCGGGTGCAGAACCCCGCGCTCGTGATCTCGGTGCTCGCCGCCTTCGCCGCGAAGGAACGCGACTGGAGCACCCTCGGCGCCGCAGACCTGCCCTGGCCGCGGCACCCGAACAATTGGAATCACACCGGCCGATGACGGTCGCGGCGGCGGTCGAAGCGTTCCTGCGGCACGTCGCGATCGAGCGCGGGCTCAGCGCGAATACCGTCGCCGCCTACCGGCGCGACCTCGTGGTCTACGCCGGCTGGCTCGAGGCCGAGGGCCTCACCGAACCCGGTCAGGTCACCGCGCTGCACGTCTCCGCGTTCGTGCGGCACCTCGCGACCCGAGCCGAGTCGCCGCTCACGGCCGCGTCGATCGCGCGGATGCTGTCGACCGTGCGCGGGCTGCACCGGTTCCTGCTCGAGGAATCCCTCGTCGACGCGGACGTCGCCCACGACGTGAAACCGCCGAAGCTCGCGACCCGGCTGCCGAAGGCCATCAGCATCGAGCAGGTGGCCCTGCTGCTTGCCGCGACCGACGGCGAGGACGTTCACCAGCTGCGCGACAAGGCGCTCCTCGAACTGCTCTACGCGACCGGCGCGCGCATCTCCGAGGCCGTCGACCTCAACGTCGACGACGTGCTCGACCTCGACGTCGTACGGCTCACCGGCAAGGGCGACAAGCAACGCCTGGTTCCGGTCGGCAGCTTCGCCCGTGCGGCCGTTGAGGCCTACCTGGTGCGGGGGAGGCCCCTGCTCTCTGCACGCGGCCCCGCGAGCCCGGCGCTCTTCCTCGGACTGCGCGGCCGGCGCCTCGGCCGCCAGAACGCCTGGCTCCTGATCCGCGCCGCCGCCGAGCGCGCCGGCCTCGAGGGCCACGTCTCGCCGCACACGCTCCGGCACTCCTTCGCGACGCACCTCCTCGCCGGCGGCGCCGACGTGCGCGTCGTGCAGGAACTCCTCGGCCACTCCTCCGTCGCGACGACCCAGCTGTACACCCTCGTCACGGCGGACACCCTCCGCGACATGTACACCACGGCACACCCGCGCGCCCGCTGAGCCCGCTGAGCCCGCTGAATCCGGCGGATGCGGAACCGCGGCTTCCCGGCGATCCTTGCGGAAGGGCGCCGATCGGCTCGCTACACTCGACTGAGTGATGGGTGCAGGACGGAACGAGGACACCGGAGTGAAGCGCGAAAAAGCTGACCGGACACTACTCCCCGGATTCGAGGACGTGGTCGTCGGTGCGACCGGACGGCCGAAACACGAATTCGACGAACCCGCGGCGCTGAAAAGCCACGGCCCCGCGCGCATCATCTCGCTCTGCAACCAGAAGGGCGGCGTCGGCAAGACGACGACCACCATCAACCTGGGTGCCGCACTCGCCGGTTACGGCCGCCGCGTGCTCGCCATCGACTTCGACCCCCAGGGCGCACTCTCCGCGGGCCTCGGCATCCCCACGCACGACCTGCCGACCGTCTACGACCTGCTGCTCGGCAACAAGTACACCCCGGCCGAGGTCATCCAGAAGACCGCTGTCGAGAACCTCGACATCATGCCCGCGAACATCGACCTCTCCGCCGCGGAGGTGCACCTCGTCAACGAGGTCGCCCGCGAGCAGATCCTCGCCCGGGTGCTCCGCAAGGTGTCCGCCGACTACGACGTCATCCTGATCGACTGCCAGCCCTCGCTCGGCATCCTAACCGTCAACGCCCTGACCGCGAGCCACGGCGTGCTCATCCCGCTCGAGTGCGAATTCTTCGCCCTGCGCGGCGTCGCCCTCCTGATCGAGACCATCGACAAGGTGCGCGACCGCCTCAACCCCGCGATCGAACTCGACGGCATCCTCGCGACCATGTTCGACTCGCGCACGCTGCACTCCCGCGAGGTCCTCGAGCGCGTCGTCGACGCCTTCGGCGACAGCGTGCTCGAAACCGTCATCGGCCGCACCGTCAAGTTTCCAGACGCGAGCGTTGCCGGGGTGCCGATCACCGAGTTCGCGCCGGAGCACGCGGCCGCCAAGGCCTACCGCCAGGCGGCGCGGGAACTGATCCAGCGTGGCGCTGTCGCCTGACACCGTCCCCTCGCGGACATTCTCGGTCGCCCTGGGCAACTTCGAGGGCCCGTTCGACCTGCTGCTCTCCCTGATCGGCAAGCTCGAACTCGACATCACCGAGGTGTCGCTCAGCCGCGTCACCGACGAGTTCATCGCCCACCTCAAGGGGCTCGACCAGGCCGAGGAACTCGACCAGGCGAGCGAATTCCTCGTCGTCGCCGCGACCCTGCTCGACCTCAAGGTCGCCGGGCTCCTGCCGCAGGGCGAGCTCGTCGACGCCGAGGATGCCGCCTTGCTCGAGGCGAGGGACCTGCTCTTCGCCAGGCTCCTGCAGTACCGCGCCTTCAAGACCGCCTCGGCCTGGTTCCTCGGCCGGATCGAGGTCGAGTCCGGCAGGCACGTGCGTTCCGTGCGCCTCGAGGACAAGTTCCGGCAGCAGACCCCAGAACTCGTCTGGACGCTCTCCCTCGCCGACTTCGCCGCCCTCGCCACCCGGGCGCTCACTCCGCGTGAGGTGCCCACCGTGGGGCTCGACCACCTGCACGCGCCGCTGGTCAGCATCCGTGAGCAGGCGGCCTGGCTCGTCGGGATGCTGCGCTCGGGTGACACGCTCACCTTCCGTGAACTCATCGCCGACGTCGAACTGACCGGCGTGATCATCGCACGTTTTCTCGCCGTGCTCGAGCTCTACCGGCGCGGCTTCCTCTCCTTCGACCAGCTCGAACCCCTCGGCGACCTGAGCCTGCACTGGAGTGCCGCGGCGTCCCCGGACGAAGACTGGTCGGACGACACCCTCGCGAACCTCGGAGCGGACTATGACAACTGACACCCTGGCCGGCCCCGGCGCAGGAACCGGCGCGACCCGCACGCCCGGCGCAGCTCCTGCACCCGGCAGCGCACTCGCCACAGAGGCCGCCGCCCTGGACCGCTCCCTCGAGGCGATCCTGATGGTCGCCGACGAACCGCAGAGCCTGCTGCACCTCGGCACCGCGCTCCGCAGGCCGCTGAGCGACGTGCGCCGCTCGATCGCCCGGCTCGTCGCCGACTTCGACGGCACGGCAGGTACCGTGCGCCGCGGCTTCGAGCTGCGCGAGGTCGCCGGCGGCTGGCGCATCTACGTGCGACCGGAACACGACACCGCCGTCGCCGACTTCGTGCTCACCCAGAACCCGAGCAAACTGACCCAGGCTGCCCTCGAGACCCTCGCCGTGATCGCGTACAAGCAACCGATCAGCCGCGGGGCGGTAGCCTCAATCAGGGCCGTTAACGTGGACTCGGTCGTACGCACCCTCGTGGGGCGCGGCCTGATCACCGAGGTCTTCACCGATAGTGAGACCGGTGCGATCAACTACGGCACCACGGACTTGCTGCTCACACAGCTGGGAATCAACTCGCTCGACGAGTTGCCCTACTTATCGCCCCTGCTCGCAGACGGCGCAAATGGATTTGAGGATTCACCATGACGATCGACCCCCAGGGCACGCCCACCAACCCGGAAGCCGCCGCGGACGGCGTGCGCCTGCAGAAGGTGATGGCCTCGGCCGGTGTCGCCTCCCGCCGGGTCTCCGAAGACCTGATCGCCGCGGGCCGGGTGCGCGTGAACGGCAAGGTCGTCACCGAACTGGGACGCCGCATCCACCCGGACCACGACCAGATCATGGTCGACAACGTCGCCATCCAGCTCGACACCAGCCGCCGCTACGTGATGCTCAACAAGCCCGTCGGCGTCGTCTCCTCGATGCAGGACGAGAGCGGCCGCCCCGACCTGCGCGAATTCACCGAGCAGTTCGAGGAGCGCCTCTTCAACGTCGGCCGCCTCGACGCCATGACGAGCGGCCTGCTCATCCTGACCAACGACGGCGACCTCGCCCACATCCTCGCGCACCCCTCCTTCGGCGTGATGAAGACCTATATCGCCAAGGTCGAGGGCCGCGTCACCGCGCAGACCATCCAGTTGCTGCAGACCGGCATCGAACTCGACGACGGTCCGATCAATGCCGACAAGGCCCGGATCCTGACGAGCCCTCCCGGCGACGGCTTCAGCCTCGTCGAGCTCACCCTGCACTCCGGGCGCAACCGGATCGTGCGGCGGATGATGGAGGCCGTCGGCCACCCCGTCGTCGACCTCGTCCGCCGCCAGTTCGGGCCCCTGCACCTCGGCACCCTGCGGGCCGGTGACCTGCGCGACTTGACTAAGGTTGAACTCGGTCAGCTGCTCACGATTTCGCGGGCGGACACCGAATACTAGAGGCACAACACGCACGAAGTCAGGAGACACCCGTGGTCGAAAGTCGCCTGATCGGGCCCGTGCGCGTCGTCGGCACCGGGCTGCTCGGCACGAGCATCGGCCTCGGCCTCCGCGCGCGCGGCATCGAGGTCATCCTCGCCGACGCCTCGCCGACGAACCTCAGCATCGCGATCGACTACGGCGCCGGCCGGGCGTCCCTGGCCGGCGACCGGCCGCAGCTCATCGTCGTGTGCGTGCCGCCGGACGTGACCGCCGAGATCGTCGCCCGCGAACTCGAGTCCTTCCCCGACGCCATCGTGACGGATGTCGCGAGCGTCAAGCTCGCGCCCCTCGCCGAACTGCGCGCCCGCGGCGCCGACATCTCCCGCTACATCGGCTCGCACCCCCTCGCCGGCCGCGAACGCGGGGGACCCCTCGCCGGACGCGCCGACCTCTTCCTCGGCCGGCCCTGGGTCGTCGCCGCCCACGACGGCATCAGCTACCAACAGGCCACCGCGATCGACGACCTCATCCTCGACCTCGGCGCGACCCTCGTGGAGATGAGCCCCGAGGACCACGACCGCGGCGTCGCCCTCGTCTCCCATGTGCCCCAGGTCGTCTCGACCCTGATGGCCCGGCGTCTCACGGATGCCCCCGCCGCGTCCCTCAACCTCGCCGGCCAGGGCCTTCGCGACGTGACGCGCGTCGCTGCGAGCGACCCCGAACTGTGGGTGCAGATCCTCGGCGCGAACGCGGCCCCGGTGCGCGAGATCCTCACCGCATACCGCGACGACCTCGACCGGTTCATCACCGCCCTCGCCGACCCGGCGGCCCCCGGCGCCCGCCGCCGCGTCGCCGAAGAACTCGCCGGCGGCAACGCCGG
This sequence comes from Cryobacterium sp. MDB2-A-1, assembly GCF_004402675.1. Classification (NCBI taxonomy): domain Bacteria; kingdom Bacillati; phylum Actinomycetota; class Actinomycetes; order Micrococcales; family Microbacteriaceae; genus Cryobacterium; species Cryobacterium sp. MDB2-A-1. Next base: position 14,578 of record NZ_SOFK01000024.1, read on the forward strand.
CGTCTCCCGGCTGCCCGGCAAGCACGGCCACGACCGCCGCTTCGTCTCCCTGACCGTGATGGTCGACGACACACCCGGCCAGATCGCCCGGCTCCTCAACGAGATCGGCGCCCTCGGCGTCAACGTCGAAGACCTCCGGCTCGAGCACTCACCCGGTGCGGAACTCGGCCTCGCCGAGATCTCCGTGCTCCCAGAGGCCGTCACCCGCCTCACCGAAGAGCTGGCCGCACGCGGCTGGCGGATTGCCGGCTAGCACATGACTGAATCCACGCATCCGCTCGTCGTCGCCATCGACGGCCCCGCCGGGAGCGGCAAGTCGAGCGTCAGCCGTGCCGTCGCCCGCCGCCTCGGCTACGGCTACCTCGACACCGGCGCCGCCTACCGGGCCCTCGCCTGGTTCGTGCGCGACCGCGCCATCGACCCCGCTGACACGGATGCGGTCATCGGCGCCCTGCCCTCCTTCGACTATGCGATCGGCACAGACCCCGACGACCCGGCCGTCAGCGTCGGAGCGGTCGACGTCACCGAGGCCATCCGGGAGCCGGCCGTCTCGGCGATCGTGAGCGCCGTCGCCCGCGTCCCCGCCGTGCGCGCCCACCTCACCGCGCTGTTCCGCAGCATCGCAGCGGGCGTCGACCGGCCCGGAATCGTCGTCGAAGGACGGGACATCACGACCGTCGTCGCACCGGAGGCGGAGGTCCGGATCCTGCTCACGGCATCCGAACAAGCTAGAATGGCTAGGCGCTCTGCGGAAATATCGACTCAATCGGCTCAAACCGTGGCAGATCAGTTGCGATCGAGGGATCGCGCCGACTCACAGGTCGTCGAATTCATGAGCGCCGCAGACGGTGTGAACACCGTCGACTCCACCCATCTCGACTTCGAACAGACCATTGGCGCGGTCATCGAGGTCATCAACACACGTACCGCGAGGACCTCGCATGACTAACGAATACGACGAAACACTTCCCGATCTCGACCCCGACCTCGGGGCAAGACTGGACGATCTCGACGACGACCTGGCGACACAGCGCGCCGCCGCCCTCCGCACCGGGCTCAACGACTACGACCTCGACGACGAGGACTTCGATGTCCTCGACTCGGTGACGGACGACCCCGACGCGATCACCTACCTCCCGGCCCTGCCGGTCATCGCCATCGTCGGCCGCCCGAACGTCGGCAAGTCGGCGCTCGTCAACCGCATCCTCGGCCGCCGTGAGGCCGTCGTGGAGAACACCCCCGGCGTCACCCGCGACCGCGTCACCTACAAGGGCGAATGGCACGAACGCAAGTTCAGCATCGTCGACACCGGCGGCTGGGAGCCCGACGCCAAGGGCATCGACGCCTCCGTCGCCATGCAGGCCGAGCTCGCCATCGAGCTGTGCGACGTCGTCATGTTCGTCGTCGACTCCAACGTGGGCCCGACCTCGACCGATGAAGCCGTCGTTCGCCTGCTCCGCAAGGCCGGCAAGCCGGTCTTCCTCGTCGCCAACAAGGTCGACGACGTGCGCCAGGAGCCCGAATCGGCCAACCTGTGGTCGCTCGGCCTCGGGCAGCCGTGGCCCGTCTCGGCCCTGCACGGCCGCGGCGTCGCCGACCTGCTCGACGCGATCCTCGAGAAGCTTCCCGAGATCTCCGCCGTCGCCAAGCAGGAAGTCGGCGGCCCCCGCCGCGTCGCCATCCTCGGCCGCCCGAACGTCGGCAAGTCCAGCCTCCTCAACAAGGTCGTCGGCGAAGAGCGCGTTGTCGTCAACGAGCTCGCCGGCACCACCCGCGACCCGGTCGACGAGCAGGTCGAGCTCGGCGGCAAGGTCTGGCGCTTCGTCGACACCGCCGGCATCCGCCGTCGCGTGCACCTCTCCCAGGGTGCCGACTTCTACGCCTCGCTCCGCACGAGCGCCGCGCTCGAAAAGGCCGAGGTCGCCGTCGTGCTCATCGACGTGACCGAGGTCATCTCCGAGCAGGACGTGCGCGTCATCGACCTCGTCCTCGAATCCGGCCGCGCCCTCGTTCTCGCCTTCAACAAGTGGGACCAGATCGACGACGACCGTCGCCGGTACCTCGAGCGTGAGATCGAGCTCGACCTCGCCCACGTGGCGTGGGCCCCCCGCGTGAACATCTCGGCGAAGACCGGCCGCCACATGGAGAAGCTCGTCCCCGCCCTCGAGGTCGCCCTCGAGTCGTGGGACACCCGCGTCGCCACCGGCAAGTTCAACGCCTTCCTCGCCGAACTCGCCGCCGAGCACCCGCACCCCGTGCGCAGCGGCAAGCAGCCGCGCATCCTGTTCGGTACCCAGGCCTCGAGCCGCCCGCCGACCTTCGTCATCTTCACCACCGGGTTCCTCGACCCGGGCTACCGTCGCTTCATCCAGCGTCGCCTCCGCGAGGTCTACGGCTTCGAGGGCAGCCCGATCAACATCAGCATGCGCGTCCGCGAGAAGCGCAAGCGCTAAGCAGTCGTTCCACGCTTGACCTGACGCATGCGTCGCCGTCCCCGGTAGGGGGAGGCGACGCATCCGTCGTTTAAGCGCCTGTCGGCGTGGACGTGTCGACAGGCGTCGGCGGATGCGCTTCGCCCCGAAGCGGGGACTGTCGCCCACCCGGGACCTGCTCTACATTCGGGCTAGCGCACCTGTGGCGCCACACGTGTTGGATCCCCGCCCGAATCGGGGATTTCGACATTCAAGCCTTACCCGAGGATTGTCCATGCATACGAAGTTCCCTGCTTCGCTGACCCGAAAACGTTTCGCCGCCCGAACGGTGCCGCCCGCCGCACCACTCGCGTCGACTGCGCCGTCGGATGCCCGCATTGCGCCGCACGCTGACCGGGCATCGCTCCGAAGTGCCCCCGAGATCGCCTATGGTCGCGCCGCCATCTTCGCCGTGGTGGCTGGCTGGGCGACCCTGCTCGCCGTTGTCGTCCTCCGCCAGACGGGAATCGACGGCGCGCCCTGGTCGATCCTCGACCGCGCGCTGTCCGTGGCTGGCGCGACCCTGTGTGCGATAGCGCTCCTCTGCTACCTCGCCGCTCGGCAGGGCGCCCTGATCCGGCTGAACGAGCACGTGCGCGTCCCGCGCAGGGAACTGGAGCGTCACTTCGCCGCACGCCAGGAGGCCCTGACCGTGCTCGTCGCCGGGGGCGACAGTGCCGGTGCCCGAACCGGGCCGCACGCCCTGCGCGCGTCGCTCTGGTCCGCGGCCCTGCAGGAATACCCCACGCTCCGGGTCGTGCTGCTGCTCGACGCCAGCTCAGAGCCGAGCGCCCAGGCCGAGGCCCTGATGATCGTGCGCCGGCTCACCGATGCCCTGGCCGAACCCCGCGCCCGGTTCGAAGACGCCCTGTTCGTGCTGGAGCTCGAACTCGCCTGGGGCCACGACGCGACCGACGCCCACGAGGTGGCCGAAGACCTCATCGACGGCCTCGCCGCCGACTACCGCTGGGCCGTCGCCTGGCTGGCCCGGCAGCGCCTCGACGAGGCCGTCACCGACCCTTCGAGCGCCATCTTCAGCACGCACACCCTCGGCGGTCCCGCCGCCGACTTCGCCCGCATCGCCGCGGACCTCGACCGGGCCATCTCCGAGCACATCCCGCAGACCCCCGAGCGGATGCTCCGTCTTCAGCGCCGCCTCGCTTGGACGTTCTCCGCCGAACTGGAGATCTTCGACGGCAGCCTCGCCGGCTACGTGGACCAGATCGGTAACACTGCCACTGCCACAGGCGACGTCGCTGAGACGGACTACCTGCTCACCCTCGGCCCGGACGCCCAGCTCCTCAGCGACTACTGCCTGCGCTCGATCTACTTCCTCGACGAACCGGAGCACCGCGGTGTCGCCGTGGTCCAAACCCCGTCGTTCCCGCAGGGCGGCCAGTGCACCGGGCGATTCTTCCCAGGGATCCGCAGCCTCCTGCACCGCAGTGCGTCCCGGTATGGGGCCTCCTTCTGGGTCGGGTCCACCGCGCTCATCCGCACGAGCGCGCTCGGCGATTTCCGTGGCGGTCGGCCCGGGGGAGTGGCGGCCCTGCCCGCCGAAGCGGATGCCCCCCGCGGCCTGGCCATGCCGGCCCGCGCCGGGTCCGGGCCGGCCTCACCCGCCTCACCGTCCGCACCTGGCTCGGTTTCCGCGGTCGACCTGGGCGTGCGCGGCTGGACGCTCGCGAATTTCCCGGAGCGCCTCAGCTTCAGCCCGGCGGCCCCCGGATTCGGTTCGGTCATCGTGCAGCACCGCCGCCCGCTCCTTGGCGATGCCGTTTTGCTGCCCCGGATCTGGCGGCAGCTGCGCCGCGAGTTCGGGGCCGGGCGGTCCGCTGGCGGGAGCGGTCGTTCGCCCCGGTGGACGCCGCGCTGAGGGACGGGCGTCGCCGGGCATCCGTTGTGCACACAAGAGGTCGCCGGAGGCGGTAAGCTTTCTAAGTTGTCTCCTGCAGAATGCGCTTCTCGAAGTGTGTTGGCGGAGGGTGACGGGCTGTAGCGCAGCTTGGTAGCGCACCTGACTGGGGGTCAGGGGGTCGCAGGTTCAAATCCTGTCAGCCCGACATTTGGGCCGTTCGCGAAACTGTTCACGAAACCGGCCATGAAGTCGAAATAGAAAACGCTCCTGAGGATTCTCAGGAGCGTTTTCTTGTTTCTGGGCGTCTCACGGTCGAATGCGGCCGTACTACTTCAGGTATCGGTCGAGTGGAGGCTGGATTTTCCGATTTTGCGCGCGTCGGATTGTCTCGAACGCTGGGTAGTTTGCCCTCTCGGGCGGTATCGGGGCCGTCGGGTGATTGCTATATCCGCTGCGGTGGACCGCCGGTCTCGTCGTCCGCATCGGGGCGTTTCAGCTTGTCTGGGCGTTCCACCCCGAGGGGATAGGTGTCGGTGTAAGGGTTGTGCCATTCGCGGTCGCGTCGTCGGATGAGAGCGGGTTCTCCGTGGACGTGTTTCTTGGCGTCGGCTTTGATTTTGTCACTGATGAAGGCGGCGATTTTGCGGAGGTTGAAGTTCGTCAGCAGGATGGTGACGATGATCTGTGCGGCGCCGAATCCTCGGACGCGTCGGCGGCTGGCGGATTCGATGTCTTCGGTCCCGCCGCTTTTGATTTGGTGATTGAGCGACTCGATGGAGTTTCGGGCGTGGGTGTGGAACCTGTCCCATTCGGGGGTGCCGTATTCGAATGCCTGCGCAGTGCGCTTGAACTCTGCGGTGTCGAATGACACGGAGTGCTTGATGCAGATGGTGTCGGTGAAGTCGCTCAAGTCTGCGCTGTCTACAGCGGGGCGGGGCCGGTCCGTCGCGGTCTTCAGGAGTTCGCGCAGGGGGCAGGTCACGGTTGGGCTGGGGCCGAGGGCGGGGCACCTCAGTACGGTGCGGCCCTTTGCATCTGGTTTCTCTTTGACGTGGAGTTGAAACGCGGAGCGGCTCTTGATTCGCTCCCGGTATGTTGCGGTGTCGATGATGTGGCCCAGGAGTTCTTTCGTCGCATTCTGAAGAGGTTTGGGAGTGCCGGGACAGTAGGTGCTGCCTTCGATGAAGAGAGCGCCGTGGTCGCCACCTTGATGGCCAAGTCGGTCGACGCGGTAGTCCGTCGAGGGTGTGAAGCCCTCGTTGAGTGCATCGTCATGAAGGCGTTCGGTTGTGGAGTTTGCCCAGTATTGCTTGTCGGCGTCGCCGACGCCGGCCTCCAGTCCGAGGGCTTTGGTAGCTCTCATGAGGGACACGGCTTCTTCGGCGACTCGGACGTTGGGCAGGCTCATGGTGGCGGCGACGGCGAGTCCGGGGAATCTGTGTTGGCCGGGGGCTTCGGAATCGACGCGGACAGCGATGTTGATTTCCCAGCCCCAGCGGTAGTTCGCGGAGCCGGCTTTCTTAGTAGGAGTCGTGTTGTCGATTTGCCCTTTCGGTGCGTCGATGCGTTCGCCGGTTGTGACGTGCCAGCCGGCGAAGGCGTCGACCGGGCCTGGCTTCAGGGTCTTCTTCTCTTTGGTCTCGGTCTCTGTCTTGACGCGACTTGCGAGATTTTTCCGAGAGTAGCCCTTGGTTGTCGGGGTGCCGACGTAGGTCTGGTCGAAGGAAACATCGACCTTCTTGGAGGCGCGACGGATGTCACGGGGCTGTTCGTTGTAGGTCATGACGAGGAAGAGTTTGGTGAATTCGTCAAGGCGTGCTTTTCGCTTGTCCGCCAGGTCCTCATCGTGCATGCGGAGGATTTCCTGGATCTGCGTGTAGGTCTTGGAGTGGCGGCGTTCCTGCGGGAACGGATCCATTAGGGCGTTGATGCGGTTGAAGGCTCGGCTTGTGTTGGCGTACCAGCGGCTCTTCTCGGCGACGTGGCCGACGAACGCTGTTCTTGGGGTTTCCAGGCTGAGGAGTTCACGGGAGGCGGCGCTCAGGCGGAACATGAAGAGGTCACGCGCGCTGGTCAGGAACATTGACGTTCCTTCTTTGGCGAGAAGGAGAAGGGCAGTGAGGAGCGCCTTTTCGGAGATGAGTGACGGACGACCGCCGACGCTGACTCCGCTGGCATCTTCATCGGTCCATTGCTGCAGTCGTTCGAGGACCCCGGTCTTTCGAACCCGGCTTTCCATGAGCGCCACGGTTTCGTCGTCAATGAGCTGGTGGATACGGCCGCGACCCATGACCTCGGTCTGTGTCATACCGCCCAGGTCGGGCGCGTACCCGTTGAACGCGTAGTCGATGTCGCCGGCGCTCACCGGGCGACCTCTTCGCCAATAATGAGGCCCACGTACGCGTCGATGTTCGCGGTCTGGGCGTAGATGAGGTGCTTGTCGAGGCTCTGGGCTGTGACGAAGCCGGCGATGGCCAGGAGCACTGGGACAGGAAGCCCGTTATCGATTTGTGCGACGATCCAGGTCGAGCGCAGTCTGGACACGGTGGCACGGACGCGGGCGGGGTGTTCGGTCAAGAAGCTCTGAATAGCACGGGGCCTGTACTCGTCCCAGCGATAGCCGCGAAAGACGTACTCGTCGGGGTTTGTACGACCCTGCACGCTGCGCATCAACGTGCGGTTCCAGAGGTGCATGACCGGGACTCGTCGTGCACATTTTCCAGGGACGTTGACGAACACGCGGCCGTCGATGACTTCAATGTCGCTGATGCGCGTTTCGATGATCTCGTGTGCGCGGAGACCGGCGCCGCCGGCGAGGCCGAGGAGCGCCCAAGCGTTTTGCCGTTTCAGGTCTGTGGTGAGGCTAGCAGCCCAGCTGTGCATCGTGGCTGCGTCAGAAACGGTGAAAGGGCTGCGTCTACGTCCGGGAAGGTGCGGTGCCGGGAGGCGTTTGATACCCGCGTCGGCGAGGGTGTCGGCGATGGTACCGACTTGCCGGACGAACCCCCACCGGTGAGACTCCGAATGCTTGGGAAGGCAGGCGTGTAGGTAGAGGGACACGTTGTTTTGCGTGTAGACGCGCTCGACAGTGAGCTGCGTGCCCGTAGTCGTCCATACCCAGGCACCGAACCGCGCTGACATCGACATCAGGCGCCGCGCCGCGTCGAAGGTACGCGGCCGCATCTGAACGGCGTTCGAGATCGTGAATTCGCGCACGGCCTCCCATTGCACGGGGGAGATCTGCGGCCGGTAACGCACGATGATTCCCCACGCGAAGTCGGGAAGCTCCGGGTCCAAAGCGCGCAGGTGCGCATACGTCGCGGAGTCGGCGAGAAAAATGTTGTGGAGTCGGTCTTTTCTGTTCACGAACATTACGTGCGTGGGGCGATCCCGAAACTGTCGGCAGCGAACCCTCTCCGTGAACACTAACCATCACCGCTCTGCTTGAATTTCCTGATCAGTGGGATTTACTCGTCGCAGGTAGTGCGCTAGTGTGCCCTGTTTTGGGGGCAAATGCGGCGATCTTGTCGAGTGCGGCGAAGTTCTTCAGCCCCGAAATTCGCAGCAATTCCTTAGGCGGCGTGCCGGCATTGAGATGCTCGAGCAGCCAAGTCGTGCGCATCCGGCTGGGCCTCACATCAAGCTCTGTACGGGACCTTAAGAGAAAATCCGTGAGCTGTCCCGGGCTGGCCCCGGTCCGACCAGGCCGGAAGATCAACGCGGCCGGGTCGAGGTCTGCCAAGATCCTGCGCAAGGGTCGCTGCCAATCGGGTCGGACCGGAACGACTCGCGGCCGGCCCTCCCACACGATGACGTGTATGTCATCGTCGCGGGTCTCGAGGTCTGCGACGCGGGCGCCGAGGATCTCTCGAGTGGCGAGGCCGGCGCCAAGTCCGAGTGCCAGGAGGGACATCGCGTCCTCGTGGCGCCGACGTGTGCCCTGCGCCGCCGCCCAGCTGTGGAGTGCCGCGACTTCTGCGTGCGTGTAGGGCTTCGTTGGAGCCGAACGGGGGATAGCGCGTCGCGAGCGGACCGTCTCGGCGGGGTTGAGCGCCTCCACCATGATGGTCAGCGTTGCCCGGTGGGTGGCTTTGCTGCCACGGGCATACGACGCCATGCCCAGGTGCACGAACTCCTCAACGACGATCAGGCGGAAGATGCGTGGCCGTTCCAACGGCGTGCCTCGGCTCTGCCAGCACCACATCACGAAGGCCACGGCGGCCGGATACAACGACCGTGCTTCGCGTCCCGAAATGCTCGCGGTGTCCGCGACCGCGGCATTGACGAACTCACCGATTTCGTCCCAGTAGGGAAGAGCATTGATCGGCCGGTAGTCGAGCGGCGGCACAGCACCGGCAGTCATAGCCGGCCCGGCTGTTCGGGCATCGGCTCGATGCGAACGACCGGGCTGGATTCCCGGGTGGTGAACCACACGTCAGGAACCCACAGGTTGATCAGAAGGATCATCGGTCTTCCGAGGCGACACTGCATGACTTCGACCAGGTCGATGTCTTCGCCATCGCCGCGGAGACCGTGACGCGCCACGAGAGTCGGATCGGTCGTTCGCCGGAAGACTCGCCGGTTGAAATCGAGCGTGTAGTGGCTTCCTGATTCTGTCGTCACCAGGTAGCGGCCGGTCGCATCGTCCGTCAGGGCGTCCATAGACCCGTCTCCGTTCTCGCGGGGAGACATCCGCACGCCGGACAACTCGGGCCGCTGAAGCACCACCGTAGGCATTTACCGGAATCCAAACCACCGACTCAGCGACAAATCCGCGCTCAGGCCGACCTTTCGCCGCACCGCGCATAGGTCCGGGGAGGCCGCAATTGGTGCGACCCGGAAGGGCGCGCCATGCGACACGAAACCGATCCGAACCACCTGCATTCGAGAGCAGTCACGCTCTGGAGGCAAGCCGGAGAACCAGACCAACGATCTGTGCTTTACGCAACCGCTGACGGGGACGTAGCGTCAACGCGAGGGCCACGTCGAGGCGGAAGCTCCAAGCGGGCCGACAATTGGGCGGCTGCCCTCCATCGCTACGAAGCATTCGCGCGCACCCACGGCCACACCCCTCGTGAGAACACGCGAGATCGCGCCAGCCTGCCCGGCATTGAGCGCCGCCTGGGGGAGTGGGCACGATATCAACGACGCTACGCCGACACACTCACCAGCTTCCAGAACATCCGGCTCGACGTCTCACCCGCATTCAACTGGGATCCACTTGACAGCGTCTGGCAAGCGCGCCTTGCAGACTGTGTGCGACACGTGCAGGACAAGGGACGACTGCCGTACCTGAACGGGGCGGATCCGGCAGAATTTGCGCTCGCTCGTTGGCTCGGCAGGCAACTTCGGCAGCTGCAAACGGGCACCCTCCGCACGGATCGTGCCGTGCGCCTGACCGAGCTTCTTTCAATGGTCGTCGGTAAAACACCGAGCCCGTGACAACGTTTTAGCGAATTCAATGTCGGATCGTAGGAGGCGCTGTAGCTTCGTTCGAACGGATCTCAAATTACGGCATCGCGCCGCGCATGAGACAAACTTCGCGACTGATCGGTAGGACAGCATGGCATCGAAAAGCGACAGGGTTCCGATGCCACTTTTCATGGATGTTGACGGTGGGCTCTGCGGCATGCCTTTCAAGAATGCGGCTGTCTGGTGGGAATTGGAGGGATTTCCGACGTTCGCTCCTGCGCCGTATCCCGCGCATGCCTGGGTAAGCCGCGCCGCGATTTCTGCCTTGAACGACCTGGTCGACGAGCGACTCATCGAACCGGTCTGGTGCACGTCCTGGGACGCCGGCGCCAACCACCTCATTTTGGCGCTCGGGCTGCACGGAGGATCTTGGCGAATCGCCACGGTGGGCACGCGACAAGGAGACCTCATGCTCCGGGACAACTGGATCAAAACCCTAGCCATCAGTCGAATCCTAGAGAGCGAGGTGTTCGTCATGGTCGACGACCTTCTCGGCGACGAGAGCACCAGACCGTGGACGCCCCAACGGCGCAGCATGGACCAGACCTTCGGCAGCGCGAACTCGCTCCTGGTCGGCACCAAACCAGAGAGGGGATTGACCGTCGCTGAAGTGCTCCGGATTCGTGAGTACGTGACGGCGCGCGGCGAAGGGCCCGGGAAGTGAGGGCAGAAATACAGTGGAGGGATATTGAGGCGACCAGGGGTCTGCTAACTACCGACGAAGTATTGGAAGTCCTAAAAATGCCGGCAGGAGAAACCGGCTCAGTTGAGAAGATGAGGAAGAATGGCGAGATTCTCGCGGTCAGGCGAGGTGGCGTCTATGTGTTTCCCGGTTTTCAGTTCGTGGCGGGTCATGTCGAACCCGTCATCGCTCAGTTGATTGCGCTCGCCGTCGAAGTCAGATGGTCGCCAGAAGTGCTCGTCATCTGGCTCTGCTCACCATCCGGCTACTTCGGGGGAGATCGACCGATCAACCACTTGCGCGATCCGAACGAGCTCCTGGCGAAGGCACGGAATGAAGCAACCGTCGAGTGGTAGTCCCGTAGCGAGACTTCCTGACGGTTGCTCGTTGTGCGGTCGCAATGGCTAAGCGGAGGATCGTCCGAATCTGCAATTCAAGCGAATGTCTCTACTCGGGGGTCCTAGATAGTTGCCTCACCAGTCCCTTCCCTGGCTTCAGCTACGCGCGAATGCCATGACCCAAGAACAATCCTGTTGCCATCGTGTCAGCGTGACGCGTTGTCTGCTTTGGTAAGCCTGCGTCGCAGAGATCGGTGACCGACGCATCCGCAGTCGTGCAATGATGTTGATGAATCGTGAACGTCTGGAGAGATTTCGTGGAAATCGAATGGGAATCCGACGGTATCGAGCTTCCAGACAGCGTTGAGCGCGCGCTTCAAGATGACTCGCTTGTCCTGTTCTGCGGGGCAGGCATCTCCGCGGCCTGGCCTTCGTCGCTGCCCGGCTTTCGAGGGCTCGCCGCATCAATCGCCGATGAGCTTGGTCGTTCGGACCTCTTCCCTGCGGATCCAGAGGCTGTTGTCCAGTTTGATGTGGTCATGGGCGAGCTCAACGAGCTGCAAGGTGACGTGCATGCGAGAGTGGCCTCGCGCCTTCGCTCGGTGATTGAACCCAATAGCTATCACTCAGACTTCCTTCAGATTATGAGCGGTCCGCGCAGTGCGCCCAGAATCGTGACAACAAACTTTGACTTGCTATTCGAGGCGGCGGCAGGGCGTCTGGAACTTCCATTGGACGTGTATGTTGCCCCAGCTTTGCCTCTCGGAAATGATTTCCGCGGGCTCGTTCATCTTCATGGCCACGTCGATTCGCAACCCGGTCAGAGAATGGTAGTCACGGATAGGGACTTTGGACAGGCATACATTACAGAAGGCTGGGCCACTCAGTTTCTGACACGGATGTTCGAGAGGTACACCGTTGTCTTCGTTGGCTATAGCGCGGACGACACTGTTATGCGATACCTCGCCCGTGCGTTGCCGGCAGATGCGAGTCGTCGATACGCGTTCACGGAGTTGGAACATCCCGAAAAGCTTGGATCAAAGTGGAGCCGACTTGGCGTCACGCCGATCCCATATCCCTCATCTGCCAATACTCGTCATGAATCTCTTCAATCCTTCGTGCACCATTGGCAAGAGCGTGTTTCCGCTACGGCGCAAGATCGTTTTGACTCAGCGGCAGCTATCGTTGACAGCGGCCCAGCCAACCTCAAATACTCCGAACGACGAATTCGCTGGCTGCTCGCCGATCCAGAACACGCTCGCCATTTTAGGAGTACCGCGGAGCCAGTAGCGTGGATGGCGGTACTGGACGGTCTTGGTATTTTGGCGCCACTCTTCGACTCAAGCGCGCCCGATTGCGATGAAGTAGCGGCTTGGGCGCTATGGGTGGCTAGTAGCCTCTCAGCGGATCACGGCGAGGTACTCCTATCCATAGTGAGTCAGCACCAGGGCCATCTCTCGTCAAGCCTCTGGTTGAATATCTGGTTGCATCTCTATGGCAACTATGAGAACACGACCTTCCACCGCCGTCTCTTGTTGGTAATCTCGGCGGACCAGCCTTCAAAGGATCGTGAACGGCTCTCCTCATTGCTGCGCGGCGTGGCCACCCAGGACATTGAAGCTGCTGAGACTCTGTTGCATCAACTTCTAACTCCTCGCCTTGGATTCCGGAGCAGGCAGAGTTGGCTCGGCGGTCGTGATTCGATGGACACCGAGATGACGCTCGCTTGGAGGAATTCTTCCATTCGGGATGCGTGGCCGATTATGCTGCCGGCGCTCTCAGATCCGGGCCACCTTCTCTCCGTCGTACTCAACTTGATCCGCGCAGTTGAGGCAACTGAATCACTATTCGACGGCGACGGCCGACGGGATGCGCTGTCTATACGGCGGGGCCAGGTCGATGGCGTCGAACCCTATATGAGCGACGATCCTTACGTTCTTGTGGTCGACATTGCACGTGATCTGCTTCGTGAGTTCGTCCGGACCCAAGGTCCAAAGCAAGCGCTCGACCTATTGGATAGTCCCTCCGAGATGGTGCGCCGTTTGGCGCTCGATGCGCTAGCCGAGTCAAGGCGAGTCGAAGCAGACATGCTCGTCGGCCTCATTGCTCGGCGGGACCTCGTTTACGATCTGTCAACGAAACCCGAAACCTTCCGATTGCTCCGTGTCATGTACCGTCATGCATCGAGGGCGATGCAGGAGGAACTGCTGGCGCAAGTCGCAGGAGGGACCGCTCCTCAGCGGAATGCTGAGGTGCGAGAGTACGAGCGGTACAACGTCTTGGTCTGGCTGAGCGCGGACGCGAGCTCCGACGATCCGGTTCACGCGGCCTTACATACGCTGCAGTTGCTTCACCCTCGATTCGGACCGCGCGAGCACCCTGATCTGAATTCCTGGATTCAATCGGGCTCCGGAGCGGATCCGGATCCTGATCCGGATCCTGAGGGTATCTATCGGGGCAAGTCTCTGCGACACATGGTTGCGTATTTGGCCGCGCTTCCTGAAATTGACGACATATACGACAATGCTTCAGTACTTCGTGAGGTGCAAGACAGGCTCGATGCGGAACAAGGTCTAGAGCTCGACCTCTTGGATGAGTTTGTCAATCAGTCCTTCTGGTCACCAGCAGTCTGGACGCTGACGTTGAAGGAAGCGATCCGCAGACAAGGAACATGGTCAGCAGGGTCAATCCTTGAGCGTGTCGATCACTTTCGGGGTGACTTTTCGGAGATAGGTCGACGCTTGGTCTATCCGATTACGTATCCGGAGAGCGGCACCGAACCGTCTCCTGGGCTTGCTTTAGAGCGATGCCGACTCCTGCTGGGCCTCTGGCGACGTGCCGTGGCGGTGCCTTCGGACGAGCCACCGACCGATCCATCTCAGGCCCACGCGACTGCGCGGGGTTCTCTTGCGTTTGCATACGTCGAAACAGTGTTGCGCCTTGCTCAGAAGCGTGACGTCGTTGAAATCGACGGCGAGGGGCTAGCAGGCCTCACGGAACTGATGGGCGCACAATCGGCCAACTCGTCAGATCCCAGCTCGATGATGGTGGCGAGGTTCGCGGGCTACATTCTGGAAATTGCTCCGGATTGGTTTGATGCATATATGCAGTCCGATTTACACGAAATCACTGAATCGGCGCAAAGCTTAAGCCTCTGGGCAGGTATCTACTCTGCTCGATTTATGTCAAAAAAGCTTCGCCTACGCACCCGAGACGCTACGCGTGTCGCTTGGCCGCTTGTGGCTCGACGCCTGCCAAGCACGGTCGAAGCATTCATTCAGATCCACGCAGCGCACTTTGTCTTTGACACACTGGCGGATGAGCACACGTGGGCTGATCCCTTTGTCGCGGCGGCACCGGTGACGACGCGTGCAAGATGGATCCGTAGCATCGTGCACCACCTGGATGGGAACGATTCGGACTTCCAAAGGCTTCTCTTTGCATACTGGCAACACCGCCTTGACGGTCAGCCGCCGTTGCACGGGGCAGAGCAAAGGGCCCTTTTGGAATGGACCACCCTGCGAGGCATAGATGTCCAGCGCGCAACTTCCCTATTCGTCGCCGGACCGCGCGTCTGGAACTCAGACAGTGAAGGGGGCTTCGACTACTTCGATGTCGACGATTTCCCTTTGAACGACAATAATGCCTTCTTGCGACTGTGTAACCACCTCTTGATGGGACGAACGACAATTCCTCCTTTTCTCAATATGCTCGTCGACGCAACAAAGAAGGCAAGTGCTGAGGACGCAGGGTTGGCGAGAGAGATTTGGGGTCGACTGCTCGAGTTAGGATTTGGTCCGGCGCGCAGCTATCTGGACGTGGTCTAGCCTCGACGGTACAAATCGAGCCAGACCCGTTCTTGTTCGACTAGAGCGGCGCCGGAGGATCTCCCGCCAGCGCCAGCGCCAGCGCCAGCGCTGAGATCCAGTGACCACTCGTGCCGAAAGCGCGGAGTGCGTCGACTGAGTTTCGTACAACTTTGGCGTAGATCCCGGCGGGGGGACGCCGGCCAATGTCGCTGGTCAGCGGCAGGAGGAATACATGAACGGGAGCAGTCCCTATCGTTGAAATTCCTCTCATGTGACTGCACCGTTTTGGATGCATCCGATACCGTGTCGGCGGCCATTGAAAAATGCCCATACGCGGCCAATAGGGAATCGGGTTTTTTGCTGCGTATGGCCATTGGAGCTGCCCACTGGCGGCCAAAGGGAACGCCCGATTCAGTCGGCGGCGACACCCCGGATTCCAGATCTACGCCGTCGCGCTCGGTATCGGGTTCAGGGTCCGCGGGCCGCCGGCTCGACGTCGAAGAGGTGGCGGCATACGTCCCGGAGTGGCCCCCCCGTGCCCTGTGGCGGCCAGGAACCGCGACAGGGCCGGAGAGAAGCGTTCCACGAGATTCACGTGCATACACGGAGACCGCAGGGAGGGGATTCCGACCGGTTCACGGTATTTGCGGCGGACCTATTCGGGGTCAAGTGCTCCGACGAACGGCCTGCCCACAGACGGCCATCGGCTGTTGGCCGTATATGGGCTCGCCCGTGGCCGGATATGGGCCGTTCTTCGTGGCCGCTAACAGAGATCCGCCATCAGATGTCGATCACTCAGCTCAATCATCTTTCAGGATATGTCGCCGCCCTCATAGTCGACCCCGCCGATGAAACCGATATCCCAGTCCTTCGCTCGGTGTTGGCGATAAAAGCCGGACCTCAGGGGCAACGCCGCTTGGCTGAATTGAATGACGTCAGTCATGGCTCTGGGGACCGATCCTCTCGGTCGCTGTTAGAGGTGGAGAAGGAGGTAGACGCGGCTATTCAGCGGCGGCTATCTGTATAGGAAGCAATCGGCATTTCAGAGATGGCGCTCTGCCCGTTCGGTTGCGTGATTGGGAGCTGGATTCTGGGTACCAGTGTCAGGCGCACTCGAGTTGTCCTCCACCACGGTCCACGGCTCACGAGGAGTCGGGAACGCCCTGGAGGCCAAGATGCCTTTTGAACCTGCCACCTTGTTGACAATGGAGGTCACACATAGACCCGGTCTGGTTGCGAGACGATAGCGGCCGTGGCCCAAGGGATTGTCCTGCGCCGGCCATGCGTTTCGACGGGCGCGACCTGTGCCGCGGTCAGGCTCGGAGTTCACCCTGACACAGTGCAACAGGCTTCAACACAGTGGAACACAGCTCGTCAGCGCCAGCGCATGCCAATGTTTGCAAGGGATCCGAGGGTCAATCACAGCTGGCACAGCATTTCGCGCATATACCCCTATAGGGGGATCTGGGAGCTTATGTGGGTATAGACCCCGCTAATTGCGTAGGGTCCCTTAACTTAACTTTTTTTCTCTTATAAGAGATATGTACTACTGTACTGACTGTGTTGGGCCTTGCATCCCTTGTCCCGTAAGGGATCGGCCGGGACAGTTGAGCTGCGCAGGACTGTGTTTGCTGTGTTGAGGGCCCCGAAATCAGCTCTCCGCGCCCGTCCTCGACGCGAGCGAAGTCCGCTCCGTCGTAGATGCCTTCCGGGACCAGGGCGAAGTGGTCGATTTCTTCGATCTGCCTGATTTCGTAGACGATGTTATTGATTTCATCGCCCTGCACGCCGATCTTGAACGGCGGGGGTGTCGGCTCCTGCGCACGGCTGTGAGCCTGCCGACGAGCGACAAACCAGCGCCTCTTTCACGGCCAGACCGGTTAGCTACGGTTCAGTGGGTCACGTACCCGGCTATTTGCTGCCACATCTTGGCGGGGCGAAATCGGTTTCGTGACGTCACCATCGTCACCACCGCTATCGTGGTGCTCATGCGCCTAGCCATCGCAGCTGATAAGCACGAATCAACCGAAACAGGCCACGTGCGAGCCCAGAGGCGCTGGGAGCCCGATTGGACTCAGGGATTTTTCACCTCCGTGCTTCGATGCCAGCGCGAGGCGGGTTTCGGCCATGCTGACATATCAGTGTGTTATCGGTAACTATCATTGCCGCTGGAAGATCTCGCCTGAGGACGACACCACCGGGCACGTCTGCACGTGTCCAGCGTCATCAGCGACCTCGAACCCCTCGCAGATTCCGCTCAGGAGTGATCCTCAGACAGAAGCGAGTAGGCAAATTGTGAGGCAGGTCAGAGTCTGGCAAAGCTGCAGCAGTCCCAACCATGAAGCTTGACCCGTGGGTCGAGTCGGAAGAATGGCGCGAGGTCGTCTCGCCCGCGAACCATCAGGCGTTTCTTGAGACTCTGGCTGAGCCAATGCGCGAGGGTAAGGAAGTCAAGCGCGTCATCGTCGTTGGCGGAACTCCCATCATGTACGACGTGAGTGATTGACGCCGAACGTTCCGACTGCGCGCGGCCTCTGCCAAGATGATGCCGTGCAGAACTCAGACAGCCTCAAGTGGGAACGCTACATTCTCGATTTGATCTACGACGTGCCCGCGGAGTTTGCAGTCGAGCATGCCGATTCTCCCGACTTCTACCTGACACGCAACGGGTACACCTTCGGCGTGGAGATTACCGAACTGTTCAAAGACGGGTCGAGCGCGCGACTTGTGAAGCTCCCCGACTATATGCAACGGCTGTGGGACGGTGAAGAACCCATCCACAAGGACGATGTGAAGGGCATAAACGTGGTCACGATCCGCATCGAAGACCCTGACGGCAACGTAGTCCAGGACAACGTCAAAGCGATCTTCAGCGAGACAGGATCGCTACGGGACCACGCCGACGCTCTCGCGGAGCACATCGAGCGGAAGAATAAGGCGCAGAAGGGCTACGACTACACGCTCGGACACATCAACCTGATTGTTGGCGATCACTTTTCAAGCAGCGAGAGCATCGGCGCGGAGTATTCGACTGCTGAATTCTTCACTCCTCGCCTTCGGGCGGCGCTTCAAACCTCCCCGTTCCGCGAGGTCATCCTTATCTCGAACATTCTGTACGACAACGTTGCATGGGTTCCGCTCCGTCAACTGGAACTGATGGAGAGCTTCATGGTCTTCGTGCACTGCGTGTACCAGTCCAGCGAAGCACTCGACCTTCTCGAAGAGGAAGACCTCGCGCACCTCTTCGCATTTGAAATGGAGAGTCGCGGACGTACCCTCGTTCTTCGTCGGGAGCGAGAAGAAGACTTCGCCGCGCGGGGCAACGTGAGCGTCACCTACACCGTTGACGGCGGAACGCTGGTGCACGAGTACGCGGACTGGCCGCTTGACTCCGTGCCGACGATTGATCGACGCAAGATCGAGCTTCCCGAGCATGTTCGCCAGTTCATCAGTGACGAGTTCACGAAAGCGAGCGACGGAGGTGCGGGCATCGAAACGGCCTATATTCGCAAAGTGCGGGAGGCGGTGTGGCCGTTCGATTCAGTGAGAGGCGTGCAGAGCTTCACCGCTGATCGGGTT
This sequence comes from Cryobacterium sp. MDB2-A-1, assembly GCF_004402675.1. Lineage (NCBI taxonomy): Bacteria > Bacillati > Actinomycetota > Actinomycetes > Micrococcales > Microbacteriaceae > Cryobacterium > Cryobacterium sp. MDB2-A-1. The sequence continues at coordinate 32,787 of NZ_SOFK01000024.1, forward strand.
GGCCGCTAGCAACGCCGCTTGCCGTGTCGTGAGAGGTGCTGGCCGTGGGTCTCAGCGCCGAAGTGACAAGCGCAATCGCAAGTTTCACAACAACAGACTTGACAGTGGGGTGACAAATGTCAACCTCATGGGCGTAACATGTACTTGACGTACTTGATGTACGCGCAAGTGGGGTTCCCGCATGGAGAAGGTCAAAATGTCACTCGTTGCCGATTACGGCTCCTTTACAGTTACTCGAACACACCTCAAGGATGTGTTTGATGCCACCGCGCGCGGCCGCACCGTTACCGTTCAGCGAGATGGTGAACTCTCGGCAGTAATGCCTGTTGACCGGTTGCGGTCCTATTTCTTCCGCGCGGTCTCACCGCGAGTACGTATTGCCCGCGAGGAAGGCCGCACCGTCGCCTTGATGGAGGGTCGCCCATTTGTTTCGGAAGGGGCGTCGGTCGATGATGCTCTTTCTGACTTGGTGCTTTCACTTCGGGAATACGCCGAGGACTGGGAAGAGCGACTAGAACAGGCTCCGAACCACGCAAACAATTGGGCTCTAGTTCAACTCATAAAGATTTCAACTGACGAAGAGCTAATCGACTGGTTTGACCGCGGCGGTGAGTAAATACCCGGCCGCGACTCGCGAGTATCACGATGATTTCTGTACAACTGAGAAATGGGAACTCGTTCGGGGTGCCGTTGGCAAACCTGTAAACCACCATCGAACGTACGAGTTGGCGCTCTGGGATGGGCGTATCCTCAGGACACGAATTTCAAAACCTGTTGATTCAACGTCGTACGGCGCGAGCGTGTGGGCTCACATCCTTAGGCAGCAGCTTATGGTTGACGCAGATTCGTTCTGGGATTGCGTGCAGAATCAGAATGTGCCCGACAGAGGCGGGCCTCAGATGGTGGCTGTTCGGGAGTCACTACCGCTGTACTTGGTTCGAGCGCTGAGCGAGCAAGGCGTCGACGAAGACACGATTTTCGCGCTGACCGTTGGAGAGGCAGCGAAGCTATTGAGCGAGAAGCTTGCCGAGCCTCACGGTCTCACAAACAGCGAGAATTAGTCATCGCGCCGCTTCCTTCGCATGTGAGCTTCATGCGGCCCGCCCAGACTTACCCTGAGGCTATGGGCGTTGTGGAACGTGGCCGTCTGCATGACGCTATGGTCAGGGACGAATCCGGTGCGATCCACTACCAAAACACCGTTTCACGCGGAATCTATTGCGCGATGGTCAGGCCTGCCTCAGGCCCGCGTCGAGGCCGCCTATTTCGGAGCCTAAGGAGTCCTCACCCGACTCCACTCGACCCTCACTAACGCGCGAACGCCGCAAAGGCTCTCGACGCTCGAGAAATGCCTATTTCTCGTTGCGGGAAGCACCGTTTCTAACGGGGCGACGCCCGCAGCAACGATGCAAGACAGCGAGGAATCACGCGCGATGGAAGCGCGGCGGAGACCATTCTCCTAGGCCCGGGGGTTGGACAACAGGTGTGGAGGAAAAAGTGTCAGTCCGCGGAGGAAAATGCGTTTTCCAGAACCCCGAGTTCCGCGCTCTAACAGGTTTCGCGAACAGCCCACATTTAGCCCCGGAATCACGCGGAAGTAGCGTGGTCCGGGGCTTTGTCATTTCCCCCGCAGTCATGATTTAGTCATGATGAACAGCGGGAAGTCGTCTGTGGTCTCGGCGAGGTTGTGCCGTGCGCGGCCTGCGTCGTCGCGAAGAATCTCATCGACGGATTCATGAACGGCCAGTTGGCGGCTCACCAGAGGCCCAAGAGCATTCGTATGACGTGGACCTAAGCGGCAGATTCGCTAGGTCTTACTTCCCGGCTGCCTCGGAAGCCTCTAGTGCGACCGCACGAGCGAGCTCTACAGCGTCCGACACCACGTCGAGGCGATCCGGCCACAGGTGCGCGTACACATCGAGAGTCTCCGTGGCGCGTGCGTGGCCGAGCTGGAGTTGGACAACCTTCACGTCGGCCCCGCTCGCGATCATCATCGACGCGGCAGCGTGTCGGAGATCATGCGGGGTCGGCTTCTTTGACTCCAGTCCAGCCAAGATGATGGCTTTGGCCCAGACGCGGCCTCGCCAGTTCGACTCGTGGATGTCGCCCCCGCGGACGGCACGGAAGACGAATGCGTCAGGCGGCTGGCCCTCAACAAGTGGCCGCAGCTCGGCGACCAGGAACCCGGGCAGCGACACCGTGCGCGCCTTGCCCGACTTCGGCGTGCCGAGGTAGCGGGTTGCGCCCTGAGACCAGGTCTGCATGATCGTGGCGCGACGCGCGTCGAGATCAAGCTTGCCGACCTGAAGTGCGAGGGCTTCGTTGATCCGGAGGCCGACATAACCAAGCGTGAGGACCAAGGCGCGATCGGTCTGGTCCTCCGTGAGCCGCTTGGCTGATGCCGCCAGGCGCTCGACTTCAGCGTGGCCCAGGATCACCATCGGCTTCTTCGTCGCCTTCGGTCGATCGACGCCGTCGACCGGGTTTGCCGTCGTCCAGTTATGCCGCATCGCGTATTTGAAGATTGATCCGGTAAGGACGACGATGCTCTTGATCGAGGATGGGCTGAGTCCATCCGGCGACAGACTCACGACACCTCGCGTGTACTCGAAGGGGGCGGTCCCGGTATGCAGGTCGTTCACCCACGACTCGATCTCGTGGCGCGTGATGGAGCCGATGGCCCGTCCTCCCCATTTCGGATTGACCCAGATCTTCAGGTCCCTTTCGAGCCGGTACCGGTAGCTGTCCTTGATCGATTTCTTGGACTGGAGGAATTCGTCCGCAACGAGGCGGAACTTGCGGCGCGAATCCTCCGGAGACGAGTAGATGCCGGCGCGCATGGAGTTGTCGATGGATGTGACGTATTCCTCGGCGCTTCCAATTCCGGACTTCACCTTGAAGCTTCGTGACCGGAGGGCCTTGGTGCCGTCCGCTTTGTCCTCGTACCAGTCCACGCGCCAGCGGGAGCCTCGGCCGTGTTGGGGCGACTTCGTCTTGTGACCGGTGTCCGGGTCGATCCGCTGCCAGCGATCGACTATCCATGCCTTGGCCATCATCACCACTTCTCATGGGGCAGTGAAGGATCGTGTTGACGCCGACTCTAGCGATGACCTACGACACGTCAAGCTTCATGCGGCCGGGCGCGAAACTGGGGGCGATCCCTGTGTATAACCCGCGGTCAGCCGCGTCAGAGGGGGCAAATATTCCGTCCTTTAGGGGTCGAAATATTTGTCCCCTTAGGGGGCCAAAAAGTTGTCAATTTGGGGACAAGAAAGTGGCCCCCTTAACAGTAAAGAACAGGAATAACAGAACATAAGCAGTACGCGCGCGCGAACGAGACCTGTGGACAACTCTCGACAACGGAGCCGGGCGGAAAAGAGTCCACTCGTCTGGGGTCGACGACGGCGACATACACTGAGATCGCCAAATGCAATCGAGGGGTATTGGCAGACCATGGGGGACAAAGATGAGCAGTGACTCCGCACGGCTATTGCCAGGACGAACCGCATACGCATATGGGGAGATCAGCATTCGGCTGAGCATTTTTATGGTGGTCCCGATGTTCGCGGCTATCGGTTCGGCGGTGCTGGCGTTCGCTGGTCGCGTGGACAAGTCGGTGCTCGTCACGCTGCTGGGGCTTTGGGGTGCGTACGTCTTTGGATCCCTCTTCGCTGTGGCAATTCCCTTCTATCGGAAGAACAATCGTGAAATCCGGTCGGGATACACGACCCTCTTCAACGCGTATCAGCAGCTCGAGCAGCGCGATCCCGAAACGGGCGATGTGATCCGGGCGGCCGGCGATCCTTATCCGCAGGCGCGATCGCTGAAGGCGCTGCGCAAGTGGCAGGGGGCAATCGTGGCAACGCCAAGAGTGTGGACCAAGCGGAATGCAACGTTCGCTGCGACCCTCGGTGTCGTAGTCACCGTTGCTGCATTTGTTCTCCTGCAGTCGAGCCGGCTAGTCGCGCAGGCTTCCGAGGGTTCCAAGACAGCAGTCCTTCCCGGCTATGTTCTGCTGGGCGTGACCGTTCTCTGCGTAGTTGTGTGGCTGACCGTTCGCGGCGTGTGGATCAGTCGAAGGAAGTCCACCCTGGCTGCGCTCGATGCCCAATTCCCGACCGCACTCATTTGCGACGCATTCCCCACGCTGTCCTTCGTACCTCGTCCAAAGACGGAGACGACTGACACACTCATAGCGCGGTCGAAGACCACAACATTGGCTCTTGTCGCTAGCGACACAGAAGTGACGTTTGTGGAGCGGATCGAGTCCAAACCTGTGACGTTGGGCTGGAACGAGATAGAAGAATGCACGGTCGGTTGGGTCGAAGCTGGGATGCGAACGCTGCCTGCTTTGGTGATTCAGGTGAGCAGTAGCTCGATCCGAGGAGGCCGGGCGACGCTCGTATTACGGACGCCCCGCGGAGGCGGAATGTTTCCAGCGAGTCGGCACTTCGTTGCCGAAATCGCAATGCGTCTTGATGGATTTCGTTCTAAGTCTGAAACGGATGCGCGATGAAGCGCTGGTGCTCTCTCTGGTGGCGCGACTCATCCGCACGATGATGGGCGCCGATGGACCCGACATTCATGATGTGCTGTCGTGAATAAGCGCGGAGAAGATGTCGTGTCGCAGCTAACTGCGGCCGTTGTCGTCCTGGCTGTTCTGCCAGCAGTATTCGTGGCCGGCCAAGCTTCGTCTGACATGCGAAACGCGATCCTGGGGAGCGATGGTCCTGTCATTGCTCAGGCCGCGCTGACGTACTGGGTGGTTACCGCTGTCCTCGGTGGGTGCCTCACGGTACTCGGGCAAATGCGTTTTCACCAGAGCCGACGACGGATAAGCGCGGCGTGGGGTGCATCGCTTGCGATTATCGTCCTGTTCATATTCATGGGTCTTCTGGTATTCCTCACACTCGCTCTTCTGCCGGTCCAGGGAGCGTACTCGTCTACTGCAAGGCAAGATCGTGCTCGGATAGCCGGAAGCTGGTTGCCGGTACTCACACTCCTCACGTACATTGCCGCGCTCAGCTACGGTCTATTCGCGCGTGCGAAAACCGTGACAAGGGGCAACGGGCGACTGCAGCTGGCGATCGTAGCCATCGTCATCGCCCTGCCGGGCTGCACTGCGGCGGGATGGTTTGTCGCGCAGCGCTGACGCGGTCGCAATCGGGGGCGCAGTGAAGGTCGAGTGAAGCCTCCGATCGCGGCCCGAACGGTGAGTTATCCACTCGAAGTTCGAGTGCGAACGGCTGCGCCTGGCTGACCATTTCGCCGTTCGACCTTCGGTCAGGTGGTCGTTTACCCCGTCATCGAGAGCGAATAGGTAAACGACGACCTGAGGGCACTCTTTCCCTGTCCCACCGCCTCCCCCTCGCTGCGCTCGCTTCCCAACCCCCCACACTCAACGGCATTGTGTGGGGGGTTGGGAAGTAAAGGGGAGGTGGTGGGACAGGGAAAGAGTCAGAGGTAGATGAAAGAAATATGAATGAAAGAAAAAGAAGAAACAAAGAGAAAAGACAAGAAGAAAAAGACGGTGAGTGGCTGAAGTTCTGAGGGACGGAGAACGACATGGTGCAGGTGACAGAGCGTGATCTGGCGATGGTCGAGTGGCTGGGCGTTGTGCGTCTGGCGGAGGTCGATGCGATCCGCTGGGCCCTGGGCGCGATGCTCGGTTCAGCGGAGCCGATCAGCACGAGGAAGGCCCAGCACTGGATCATGCGGATGGTCGAGGCGGGACTCGTCGCCCGGGCGCGGCCGACGTTCCAGGGCGCGTCGATCGTCTGGGCAACGCACGACGCGGTCGGGAGACAGCCGCCGAACCTGTTCCGGCAGACCACCCGGCACGAGGTCGCTGTCGCGACGGTCTCGGCCCGGTATCTCGCTCTCGGCTACACCTGGCAGCGCGATCGACGGCCGATCAGCATTCTCGACCACCAAGCGGACGGTATCGCGACGCGCGAGGGCCGGGCGGAGCTGGTCGAAGTGGAGCTGACCGCGAAGTCCACGCAGCGCTACATGCACATTTACGAGAACTACTCCACGAGGCTCGCCCGCGAAGGCGTTTCGCGGGTGGCGTACTACTGCACCGCAGATGCCGACAGGGTCGTGAGTCGTGAGGCGGACAGGTTCATCTTCCGAACCGAACGCCAGCGACTTGTCTCAACAATCGCTTTTGACGAGAGAGGTCACTGGATCGGCAACTCGCTCAGCCTGACAGCTAGCTTCTCGAGCTGTAGCGTCGTGCAGGACGCAAATGACTGACGTCTCGTGGCGGCTTCGACAAGCGGGGCGAGCCAGTGAATGGATCCGTCAGAACTTGCCTACGCCGAACCTGCCCAAATTGTTCTTGACCCAGTTTGCGCTGGGATGTGGGACATACCGTCCCTCTGAGGAGACGCCTCGGGTATGCATGAGGTTGTCGAACATCGTTGTGTTCTTCAACGCCAGTCCGGGGAGTATTCGTTCACCGGTGCGCTCTGCAAGACGCAGAAAGATTGCAGCTTGAGTGCATGCTTTCGCTCGAAGACGCCACTGCCGCACCAGACCGGCGAAGGACCCCAGGATCGCGAAAGAAGCGATCCCGAGCGTCAGGTAGTTCCGGAAGTCACTCCCCAACGGAAGGACCACACTCACGGGCATGACACCTCCAACTGTTACGAGCAGGAACCCGATGGCGACGAACAATGCCCGGTTCGATCGACGCAGAGTGGCCGCGGCATCCACGCCGATCCGCGCGGCCCAGGGATCGGCGTCACTGGTCTCGTTGAGTCGATTTGTCATCGGTCTTCCTCAGTGATGGGAAGTGGACCTGACAGGCGAGAGTCATCGTGCTCGCCGTGCCGGGCGTTTCCGACACTGACAATGGTTTCCGACGTCAGGGCATTTCGGTCCAGCCATTCCTCGAAGAGGCGAGGATACTGCATCGGCGCCCTGCGATCGGTAGGGAAGCCCGCCCCCGCGAGGTCCTTTCGCATTTCCCGCCCGAAGGCGTACAGACCGTAAAATCCGACAGCAGTCGCCCCCAAGAAAAGGACGACGATGGTGACCAAGACGACGATGGTGACCCACGCCTCGGGCACGAATGGGCTGTCGCGCAGTCCCATGGCCAAGAACACCATCAGGAACAATCCGAAGACGTAACTCAGGATGGAATAGGTGAATCGCCTCCGGACCGGCACTAGGGCGCGGGCATAGCCGGGGCCGATCAGCGGCTCCCACGTTCTCCATGTTTGTGTTAATTCGGCCGGAGTGGCCATATCGTCCCCCATCTCCCTACCGTGCGTCCAGAGTCTATGACGGAGCCGTCATCCGAATCTCAATCCGGAAGTTCGCGAACGATGTCGGTGTGCTGCCAGGCTACTAGGATCACAGAATGACCACTCAGTCAGCAAAAAAGAAATGAGCGCTACTTTGCTCCGAGGCGTCTCTGCCTATCGGATATTGTGGGTCGGCCTCGGCAGTGCCGTTGTGTTTGTGGTGGCATTCGTGTCGCTTGTCGTGGTTCTGGTCTCGAGCACGTTCCTGCAGTCGCACACGGTCGCGGCGACATCCGCTTGGGTGGCCTGGGGCCTGTGCGTGATGACGGTCCCCATGAGTCGGTTGTGGATGGCACTCGCCCGGGCGAGGGAGATTCGGGCCGGGTACACGACCCTGCCGCGCGAGGCCGTGTTCGTCGAGCGTCTCGATCCCGTCACCGGGGCTGTTCTGCGTCCCGCGGGTTCACCAATCGCGCCGGGGACCTTCCTGCTGAAGTCAGCGCGCGCGTACGCGGCCAGGAACTACACACTGCCGGATGCCTACCGCCCGATGGTTCCAACGGCCAGCTCTCCAGCACCGATCGTTCTTGACCGCATCGCGGTCCCGCCGGAACGTGTTCCGAACGCTGGACCGTCGAAGTGGTGGTGGGCGCTGATCCTGCTTCTCGTTGCCGGCTTTGGCGTGCGCCTCGCGCTGATTGGCATTTCAGTTTTCGACGAGCCGGGGCCTGGCGGCGGCGCACAAGGAGCGACGGTGTTTCTCGCGATCGTGGTCGCGGTAGGGGCCTGCATCTGGGCGCCGCTGGGGATGCTTCGTGCGCGCGGTCGGCGCAGGAACGCCGCCGTCGCGGCCGCTTACCCATCCGCACTTCTCGTGCCGGCCGGCCGGTCGGAAGAGCTAGTTGAGACGGCGCGGGAGCTGCAGCTGGCAGTCGTACCCATCCACACCTATTTCGTGTGGGCAATCGACGATACGGGCATCGGGCTATGGCAAGGAGGCGCGAAACCCGTTCAAGCGCTGCACCTGCCGTGGTCCCAACTGTTATCGATTGAGGCAACAACCGTCGACAACGGCAGCCGCACGTTCAGTGCAGCTGCATTCACGACCATCGACGAGCGCGGTCGAACACTGCGGCTACCGTTCCTCGTCAGCGGAAGAATCCCCGCCTTCCCCGCCAGCGGCTCGGCGGTCGCGACGACCATCGGCGCCATCGAAACGAAGCGGCCCCACGGATAGGGCGCGTGTGGTTTAGGAACAACACCAACCCAGACGCCTCCAGTCCCCGGCCGACCTGAAATGCCATGCAATCGGCACGCCAGCTTGGAGGCAAATGGCATCGGCCCGCCTGATAGCAGGCCCGAAACCTCTCGGAAGGATCGAGGTAATGATGAGTGAAGTGAGTAGGTCGCGGATCGCCGTAAGGCCCTCCGCGTGGTTCTGGTGCGTTACGTCGATTGTGTCGCTGCTGACGTTGATATTCGTTGCGGGTTTCGGTGTCGGGACGATAGTCGCTTTCTCGGGAAGCCTCACCCTCTTCGTTGGAGGTTGGTGGTCGGTTCTCTATTGGTTAGGTACAGTCCACGAGGTCCAAGGCAGTCTGGTTGTCAAAGGGAGGCGAGCTTGACAAGACCGTGGTGTAGCCCCGGCGTAGCTCTGCGCGATCCCGGAGAACGGCCACCAAGCACACCACACATGCGAGGACTACGAGTGAGCCGCCGACAGACCAACTAGTGAGCCAAACGCTCCGATTGGGGAAGTTGCCGGTCGCCCCGAGCAGGGCCAGAGCCATGCACGTTCCGATTCCCGGGAGCAGTGGAATCAGTGCAAGGAGCCGGATTCCTCGTGAAGTCGGGCCAGATGCAATCAGCCGAACAATATTCGCATCCCATGTTCGTGCCACCCGCGTACCGCCAATAGCGTCACCAGCGGCAGGGGAGAGGTGACTCAACCACATATCGAATCCCTGGACGGAAGCCATGGCTCTACTGAGGTCATAGACACTGATGTACCCATACCGATGGTGGAGGAAGTGGAAGGCATTCGTGACCGCCCGAGAGCGGTTTCTCCGAGCGGCAACGAGCTGGCCCACGCTGGCACAGGTGCCCGCGAGTGCGACGAACATGATGACACCCAATTCGACAACAGGGGGGTCATCGGGAGCGCTCACGCCAAAGGCTGCCCATACGGCTAAGGCTCCTGTTGGAAGAGCGAAGAGTGATAGGCATCCCGTCCAGGCTTGTCGGGATCTACTCCGCAGGAGCCTCGCTGAGGTCGCGCCGACCCGAGGGACCCACGATTGTGTCAGTTCGGCCGAAGCAGCCATAGCGCCCCCAATCTCTCTTCCGTGCGTCGAGAGTCCACGACGGAGCCGTCACGTGAATAGTCCGAGCCGTGCTGCCTTTCGAATGGCATCGATTCGGGATGTTGCGCCGAGCTTGGCGTAGATGTTCGTGGTGTGCCGTTTCACTGTGCCCTCGGCGATTGAGAGCCGACTGCTGATGTCCTTGTTGGAGGCTGCCTGGCCGACCATTCGTAGGACCTGCATCTCTCGGTCGGAGAGCAGTTTGTTGGGCCGGGCTGGCTCATCGCCGCCGGCTGTCGTGGTCTGTGGACGGGATGGGGCAAGGATTGCCGCGATGAGGTCGTGACTGGCGACGTCCTTGGTGAAGTACGCGGCCGCACCGGCTCGCAGAAGCTCCTGCCTGAGCACGCTGTCGCGATGCATAGTGAGGATGATCACCGCCACGTCCGGAGCCTTGCGGGCGATCTGCCGCAGGGTCGATTCTGCGGACGCTCCGGCCATCTCCACGTCCAGGAGCAGTACATCGGGCCTGTGCTCGAGAGCGAGAATGACGGCTTGTTCACCGGATTCGCCTTCCGCGACGATCGTTATTCGCTCGTCCTGTTGCAGGAGAAGAGAGAGCCCACTTCGGAAGAGGGCGTGATCGTCGACCAGGACGACACGTCGGGCATCGATTGTCACCGCGTACCGTTCCTGCTCGGCACGGTGAGCGTGATCGACGTGCCCTCGCCGGTTTTCGACGTAATAGTCATGTCGGCGCCGATGACGTCAGCTCGTTCGCGCATGGTCAGTAGTCCCATGGATTCAGTGCGCACTTGGAACGGGTCGAATCCGATGCCATCGTCGTGGATCTCGATTGCGACGTTGTGGGCGGTCCAGGTGAAGGTGACATCGATGTGTGCCGCCTTTGCGTGTGCGACCGCGTTCCTCAGCGCTTCCCGAATGATGAGGAACACCTCTTCGCCGACTCCCGCGGGGATCTGGCGCGGTATGCCCTCCGTGTGGACCGCTGTCGTGGACCCTGCTGACGCCGCGTCGCCCAGGAAGTCACGCACAGCGTCATCGAGGACGTTATTCCCCACGGTCTGCCGGAGTTCTAGGGCGATCTCTCGAGTGTCGTCGAGCGCTTGTTCGAGCAATCCGGTGGCCATCGTGAACATCTGGATGCCGTCATCGGTGCTGGTGCGCGCGGCTGTGATCCCCAGGTTGACGCGTTGGAGGCTGGCTGCGATACCGTGGGCGACACGATCGTGGAGTTCGCGTGAGACGCGCATCCGCTCTTCTGTCTGCGCTACGGAGAGACGTTCGAGAAGGACATCCACGTAGCCGACGGACGCCGAGGCCACCCGTGCCATGATGCAGTGATGCAAGGCCCTCGCGACGGCGATCGCTGTCGGCGCGGTGAACGTCACGTCGCCCAGCGCCTCGATGAGGCGGGGGAGAGCCAGATCGAACAAGGCGCTCGCTGCAGAGAGACTGTCTGAGGGGTGGACATCGTGGCCCGCCCGGGAACGACCAATGTTCGCTGAGGCGATGCCGGCCTGAACGCGCTGAACGATGGCACTCGGGTCGAACACTCCAAGATCTGCTTCGTCGGCGAGGGCGAGCAGGGTGTCGTTGACGATGTCCCGGACTTGACCGCGAACTTCACCTGCGGTGACGTCATCGTCCATGAGAACACTTTGCTGCGCGCGCAACGTGGCATCGACGGACGCAACAATCCGGTCGCGGATGATTGCGCGCTCGGCTGGCTCGGCTACTGGCATGTCCACAGCTTGCCACTTCCCGATGGCACCCTGCCCCAGGTGGATGAGTGGTCACGCTGACCAGCGCGGTCGCCGCATTTAATGTGACCAATGGCACATTCCGTGTTGGAAGCGTCCCGCATACGTTTATCGAGGACGATCGTCTGCGCGCTGATCGCGCGTCCGATCGGGAAACGCGTGGGGAACCGTGGGGGGAATGTGCGTCGTACGAACTCGACTGGCCGGGGAGCAATATGTGGGGATTCAAAAGATGTCTAAGCCCCGGAAGCGATCGGCTGAGGCACTCGGCGGGTTCCTCGGTTTTGTCGCGATGAGTGCCGTGGCCGGAGTGCTGGTTGCTGCCGCAGTGACTCCTGCCATCGCACTGTCCGGTATCGCGGCATCAAACACAATCAACGTATTCCAGAGCCTGCCCGACTACCTGGTCATCGACCAGCTCGCACAGAAGAGCAATGTCTACGCGACTTCCGCTGACGGGTCCCCGTACTTGCTGGCCTCTTTCTACGACCAGAACCGCGTCGAGGTCGCTTGGGCTGCGATCAGCCAGTTCGTCAAGGATGCCGCGGTCGCCGGGGAAGACCCACGCTTCTACGAGCATGGCGGCGTCGACCTCCAGGGCACCCTTACCGGCCTCGTGACCACCCTCGCGAGTGGTTCCGCTCGTGGCGGATCCTCGATCACGCAGCAGTACGTGAAGAACGTGCAGGTTCAGAAGTGTGAAGTTCTGACGGATGCCGTCAAGAAGTCGGACTGTTATGACGCGGCTACCGCGACCACTCCCGACCGCAAGCTCAAGGAGATGCGCCTCGCGATCGGCGTCGAGAAGAAATACGCGAAGGATGACATCCTCCGCCAGTACCTGAACATCACCGGCTTCGGCGGCACCGTCTACGGCATCGAATCCGCGGCCGAATATTACTTCGGCGCCACTGCTGCGACGTTGACGCTCCCGCAGGCCGCGAGCCTCGTCGCGATCGTGAACAATCCCGTCAAGTTCCAGCTCGATACCCCGGACAGTGCGACGAACGGCGCCGCCAACGGCTACGCCGCGAACAAAGACCGCAGGGATTACATCCTCGATCAGATGCTCAAGTACGGCAAAATCAACCAGTCAGACCATGATGCCGCGATCGCGAGCCCGATCGAGCCCAGCATCCATGTCCCTAGCACCGGCTGCCAGACCGCCGGCGGCAGCGCCTTCTTCTGCGACCTCGTCGTGAACACCCTGCAGAACGACCCGACATTCGGGGCCGACGCCACCACGCGGTTGGCGACCTTCCACCGCGGCGGCTTCAACGTATACACGACCCTTGACCTGGAACTGCAAGACGCCGCCGAGACCACGATGAAGGCCAACGTTCCCGACACGTACCCAGGGTGGGACCTCGGGAGTGTCATCACGAGCGTCGGTGTCGGAACGGGTCGGGTTCTCGCCATGGCTCAGAACAAGGACTACAGCACGGACCCGACCGTGCCGATCACAGGGTCGAACCTGACGGGCATCAACTACAACACCAACGTCGATCAGGGCGGTTCGCACGGGTTCCAGCCCGGATCGACGTACAAGGTCTTCACTCTGGCCGAATGGCTCACCGAGGGACACTCGCTCAACGAGCGTGTCGATTCCCGGCGCAAAAGCGACTGGGGGGTGTTTCGGGACAGTTGCCTCGGTAACCAGAGCTTCGTCTTCAACCCAAAGAACGACTCCGGAGAGGCGGGGGCTAACTACAGCGCCCTGGAGTCCACGATCGGGTCGATCAACACCGGCTTCATCGGCATGGCCAAGAAGCTGGACTTGTGTGGCATCCGCAAGACTGCCGAGGCATTCGACGTGACCCGAGCCGACGGTGACCCCCTGCAGGAGGGCGCTTCCGCGGTGCTCGGCACCAACGAGGTCGCGCCGCTGAGCATGGCCGTCGCCTTCGCCGGCATCGCCAACAAGGGCACCACCTGCAGTGCGATCGTGATCGACCACATCGTGGGCGCTTTCGGCGCGCCCATTGCGGTGCCCCAAACGCAGTGCCATCAGTCCGTCGATCCGGCAGTGGACGCCGGAGTCACGTATGCGATGCAGCAGGTCATGACGAGTGGGATTGGCACGGCCCACCCGTCCTACTCCGCCACCAGCCCGAAGGTACCGATGATCGGCAAGACCGGAACCACAGACGGTAACAAGGACACCTGGATGAGCGGCGCGAGCACCAAAGTCGCCACGGTCGTCGGCGTCATGAGCGTCACGGGGGACATTGACCAGCGCAACACAAAACTCTTCGGCCAATCCGCAGCAACCGCCCGGCACAGGATGTGGCCAGCTGTCATGAGCGTCGCAAACGCCAAGTATGGCGGCGATGCATTCCCCGTTGCCTCCGGATCAATAATCAATGCCGTCCCGGTTCCGATCCCTGACCTGAGGGGCAAATCCGTCGCCCAGGGCCGCGCCGCTCTCGAGGCGGCCGGCTTCAACATCGTCGACGGTGGAGCGATTGACTCCGAGCTGCCTGCGGGGACAATCGCGAAGACGGACCCAGTTGGCGGCACCAGCTCTGGCCGAGGCTCCACGGTCACGGCATACTCCAGCAACGCTGCGCTCATCGTCATTCCTGACGTCGTCGGAAAGGGGGAGTCAGAAGCCCGATCTGCGCTATCAAATTTCACGGTCGTCAAGAACGAAACCGCTGTCTCCAACCCGTCACAGGTAGGCAAGGTCCTCACGATGACCCCGACCGCAGGCAGTGGCGCCAAGCCCGGTGACACGATCACAATCGTCGTCGGAAAGCTCATCGGCGCCCCGGCTTCCGGATAACCGAAGCGATCGGGGCTGTATCCGCGTTCAATGTGACCAACGGCACATTTCGCGTGAGAGGCGTCCCGCATAGGTTTGTCGATGACGGTAGTCCGTTCGCTCATCGCGGGCCGGTGGGGAACGCGTGGGGCACCTTGGGGGGAATCTGTATGACCGCTCGACTCGCGATGCCAATGGGAGGGGCGAGGGTCGTTGGCTCCGTCGGGATAGCGATATTGCTTGCGGCGATCTTGACGGGCTGCTCGGCTCCTGCGGCGCATCCTGGTACTTCGGAAGTGTCCATTGCGGCGGCGCCTGCACCGTCGGCCACTGCCGAGAAAGACATCGTGACGAAGGTTCCGGTCTTGTCGGACCTGACTCCCGGCACACTAATCGCTACGGGAGAGTTCAGCGGTGCGGGCACCAAGGGGAAGATCCAGATCAAGGCGAACGGCGCGGACCATGGGTTCGACGTCACCTTGACCGGCTTGCAACCTGTGCCGCTTGCCGGTACCTCGCTCGAGCTGAATTCCCTGCCGTCCACGGCAAGCGAATGGGACTTGCAGCACGGCTTCAGCTACTACCGATACGACGCCCTCAGTCAGGAATCCGATCAAACCTTCTCGACGCCGAGCGTCGACTACGGTGGCTTCGAGACGAACGACCCCCGCTTCATGCGCACAGCCGTGATCTGGGCGGCACCGTCGGGAGCGCCGATCGGACTGGGGAGTGTCATCGCGACCGCCGCACTCAATTGGGACCTTCCCAACATGACTGCGGGCCCCACTGTCACCGACCATGGCTCCGCCGAGGGCGCGCGAGGTCAGGTTTCCCTTGGAGCTGACGGCACTCCCGTCAGCTACCTGATCGCTCCAAACGACACGGAGAATGCAATCGCTGCCCGGTTCGGCATCACCGCGGAAGACCTCGAATGGCTCAACCCGGATCGGTTCGGCGATCGACTCAATCTGGCCAACATCACCATAAACCTGTCAGAGGGCTCACGGGGCCTTCGCTGGTGACTGGCAGTCCGCGATCGGAAGTAAGTTCGTTGACGGGGGGCGCCACTTGCCCTCGGTTCCGAAGAGAGGGTTCGCCATGACAGAATTCCCGCCTCCCGTTCCGCGGGACGACTACGACGTGCCTGCACCTGTAACAGCGGATCCGTGGGCGGTGGACGGCCTCCAGGGGACGCGTCCGCCATTTAACAGGACGGCAATTTGGGGTTTCGTACTCGCCTGCGTCGGGTTGATCGTCTTCGGATTCGTCGGAGCGCTGGCTACGGCTCTGTGTGGCCGAGCTCTCCGGACGATACGTCGGACCGGTGCCCGTGGTCGGGGCCTCGCGATCGCGGGCATGTGCATTGGCGTCGTCGATTTCGTGTTCTACGTGATCGGCCGTTTCTACCTCGGATGACGAGATATGGGCTTGTGACGCGCAGAGCCGCTGACCCTGAAAGCGGGTTCGACGACGCCCCATGATCAGCGGTAATGTCAGGGCAACATTAATGGGGGAATCGATGAAGCGTGCCGCGATAGGTCTGATCTCTGTGTTACTCCTTTCCGGGTGCTCGAGCGTCCCGACGGCGGGGTCCAGTCCGATGCCGATGCCGACGACGTACTACGGCGAGAACGCGGTGACGATTGCCTCGAGTATCGAAGGCTGCAGTGGGGTCGCAGCCGGAGACGTCGGTGGCGGTGGACCGGGACTTGTCTCGACCGCAACATGCACTCTCGACGGGCGCCTCATCTACGTCAACAGCTGGATGGACCAACCGCACGGGGACCTGACGATGCTCCTCAAATCGGACGGGGCCGAGATGTATTACGCGAAGGGTGAGGGTTGGACCGTGACGGCCGGCAGCGTTCCGATCTTGCAGCTTCAGCTGACCAGCAACCAGGACGAGCTTCTGAAGCTGTCGCTGGACGCCACGCCCGGGCCCGATCCCGATCTCCCCGGGCAGAAGGCATCCGCCGAATCAGTGACGAGGTCACTCGGCGGCGACGTCGTCCACTTCGTTGTCGGGCGGTAGCTGACGTGCATGTCTTCGGAAGAAACTGCGCCCTGATCCTGGCCGCGCTCCTGTTCAGCGCGTCCCTCACCGGGTGCGCACCGACGTCGCCCACCAACACAGATACCGATCCGCAAGGGGCCGCCAGTTCACCGGGCGCTACTCAACTGCCTGGGGCCTCAACGCGAGTCTCAGAGTCTGGCACTGGCCCGAGGTCGATCACCGTGCCGAACCCATCTCCCAATGCCGCGCACGTGGTGTTCTTCGCCCACTTTGAATGCTTCGACGGGAAGGGTTCGGTCACACTGGCAGATGACCCGAGCGTGTTCATGGGCGGCGATTGCTCAGGACCTGCCGACTACGAGATGACCCTCCCGCCTGGGATACAGCAGTACACCTTTGCGATTGACGTCGGAGTAAACAGCCCCTACAAATTCTCCGGCCATTTCAACTAGCACCAAGGAGCGCATCCAACGTCTAGGCTGCCACCACGCGTTGGCCGTTTCGATACCAAGAAACAGTCATGATTTAGTCATGATGAGCAGCGCAACATGACGATATAGGAGTGATTCCAGAGAACCACTGAAGCCCCAACTTCCGCGTAAAATCAACGAAGTTCGGGGTTTGGTGATCACATTGTCACCTCCAAAATCAGCGTCGGAAGGTCAGGGGGTCGCAGGTTCAAATCCTGTCAGCCCGACATTTAGCCCCGGAATCACGCGGAAGTAGCGTGGTCCGGGGCTTTGTCATTCCCGCGGCAGTCATGATTTAGCCATGTGAATAGCGGCACGTCGTCTGCGGTCCCGGCGAGGTTGTGGCCTGAGCGGCCAGCGGCATCGCGAAGAGTTTCATCGACGGATTCGTGACCAGCCAGGTGGCGGCTCACCAGAGGCTGCAGAGTATCCGTATTCGATGTTCTCTCGTGGTCATCTCGCTGGCTGGGATCCAGCGACTAGTGGCTTCGCGAAAGCGCCCCTTCTGTCCTAACCGGCAGCTCGCGATGGATGCCGACTTGGCACGGTGCCGCCACCGCGGCGGCACCGTGCCATCGAGCCGGTGTGCCGGTCAGCCCTTGGTGGAGACGGTCGGGGCGGGCGGGGAGATCGCGTCCTCGGGCCAGGCCGACTCGTACGGGTGGCCGGTCAGCTTCTCGACGACCACACGGGCCTCGGAGGTGACCTCGTCCTTGGAGCCGCCGGCCTCGAGGCGGTCGATCTCGGCGCGCAGAACTGCGTGGTTCTGCGGGTCGAGGTACATGAACCGTGAGATGGCGAACGCGATAGCGATGAGGACGAGCGGCCCGACGATGACGACGAGTGCGATGACGTGCTGGGTGCCGGAGCTCTGAACGAGGGGGCAGGAGTTGAGGCACGAGGCGTCGAGCTGCACGCCGCCCTCGCTGCCGGGCTTGAGGAATCCACCCAGGTCCAGGAACCACGAGACGATGAGGGTCGCGACCGCGCCTGTCGACTTGCGGCCGAAGGTCATCACCGCGGCATAGATTCCGGCGCGGTCCTGGCGGGTCATAATCCGGTCGACGTCGGGGATGAACGGGAAGACGTTCCACGGCGTGAACTCGAGGATGGATCGTCCGGCCTGATACGCGAGGCCGACGATGACGAGCAGCACCATCGTCGAGGACGGCTGGATGAGGTAGATCGCGCCGAGGGCGAGCAGGCAGGCGATGATCACGGAGTAGGACATGGCAAACAAGTAGCGCGGGCCCTTGCGGATCATGAGGAATGCGGCGAGCACCGTGGTCGGCAGCCCGATGATGGACAGCGCCTGGAGGGTGAGGCCGAAAGACTCGCTGCCGTGCACGGCGTACACGACGAAGAACGTCAGCGCTGTGGCGAAGATGTCCTTGCCCGTAAAGGAGAAGAGATAGATCGCCAGGTGCTTGCGGAAGCTCGAGTTCTTGAACGTCGAGCCGAAGTCCTTGAGGTTGTCGGTAATGAGCTTTCCGACAGGCACCTTGGGCTGGGCGTCGAGCTCCGCGAGGAACTCCGGGGTGAGCTTGCGCTCCCAGGTGGTGAAGTACGTCGTGATGACGGCGCCGGCGAACAGCACGGAGAAGATGAGACCGGTGATGAGGTAGGCGTTCGGGTTGTTCGTCCCCTTGATCTGGGCCGGGATGAAGAAGACGAGGAAGGTGCCCGTGGCCGACAGGAACATGCGGGTTGAGCTGAGCTTGGTCCGCAGCTTGTAGTTGTCCGTCATCTCAGTGGGCAGGGTCTCCCACGGGATGAGAATCATCGCCATGATCATCTCGACAGCCAGGTAGACGATCAGGTAGTACCAGAAGCCCTGTTGCGAGATCCACAGCAGGGGGAAAACGACGAGGAGCAAGGGTGCGCCGATGAGCAGGAAGAAGTGGCGGCGGCCGAACTTTTTGCCCAGGCGGGTCCGATAGAAGTTGTCGGTCAGCGGGCCGATGATGAGGCTGACGACCGCGTCGACGATGCGGGCGATGAAGAGGATCGTGCCGGCTTGGACGGCGCTGACGTCCCCGTAGGTCGTGAAGAAGTACAGCATCAGGCCGCTGATGATGGTGTTCCAGCCGCCGCCCATGAGGTCCAGGACACCGAAGCCGATGCTCCGGGCAAGCGTGATGGGTCGGGCCGTGTACACGCGTGGGGTCGATTTGTCGATGAGGGGGCTCACGTCTTTGTGCCTTCTGCTTCAGGGTCCCAGGCTCGTTCCGGGGATGTTTGCACACTACCATACAAGCACACATGCGTGTGTGATCGAGGCATGAGCACAGCGATATGCGGATCCTTCCCTGTGCCGACACGACCGAGCTCAGCGACTAGGTCCGGCTCAGCGCTTCCTCTTCGGGCGCAACATTCTTCTGCACGGCGAACTGGGTCCGGTGCAATTCCTCGTACCGCCCACCCGCGGCCAGCAGTTCCTCGTGCGTACCGCGCTCCACGATCGAGCCGTCCTCAACGACGAGAATCAGGTCCGCGTTGCGGATGGTGGAGAGGCGGTGTGCGATCACCATCGCCGTCCGTCCCTTGAGCGCCTCGCTGAGCGCAGCCTGCACGGCGGCCTCAGACGTCGAGTCCAGCGCCGCCGTCGCCTCGTCGAGGATGACGACGCGCGGCTGGGCGAGCAGGAGCCTCGCGATGGTCATCCGCTGGCGCTCACCCCCGGACAGCCGGTAGCCACGTTCTCCGACCATGGTGTCCAGCTGGTCCGGTAGCGACCGGATGAGCGGTTCGAGCCGCGCACGGCGGACGGCGTCCCACACCTCGTCGTCGGACGCCTCCGGCCTCGCAAGGCGCAGATTGGAGAGGATGGTCTCGTGGAACAGGTGGCCGTCCTGCGTCACCATGCCCAGGGTGTGCCGCAGGGAGACGAAAGTGACATCGCGGACATCCGTCCCCGCGAGGCGCACGGCGCCGCTGTCGACGTCATACAAGCGCGAGAGGAGCTGGGCAATTGTGGACTTGCCGGCACCGGACGAACCAACGAGGGCAACGGTCTGCCCCGGCTCGATTCTGAAGGACACGCCGTGCAGCACCTCGTCGCCGCCGCGGGTGTCCAGCGTGGAAACCTCCTCGAGAGAGGCGAGGGACACCTTGTCCGCGGACGGGTAGGCGAAGCGAACGTTGTCGAACTCGACGGCCACTGGGCCTTCGGGGACGGGGACGGCGTCGGGCATCTCCTGGATGAGCGGTTCGAGGTCCAGCACCTCGAAGACGCGCTCGAAGCTGACCACCGCGCTCATGATCTCCACCCGTGCGTTTGCGAGGCCGGTGAGCGGCGCGTAGAGGCGGGTGAGGAGGAGCGCCAGGGTGACCACGTCACCGGTATTCAGCTGGCCGGCGAGTGCGAGGGAGCCGCCGAGCCCGTACACGAGCGCCAGAGCGAGAGCAGAGACGAGCATCAGTGCGGTGAAGAAGACGAACTGCAGCATCGCGGTCCGGACCCCGATGTCGCGGACGCGGGCGGCGCGGACGCGGAACTCCTCGGCCTCCTCGTCGGGCCGGCCGAACAGCTTGACGAGGGTGGCGCCGGGCGCCGAGAAGCGCTCGGTCATCTGCGTGCTCATGGCGGAATTGTGGTCGGCGGCCTCGCGGCGCAGCGCGGCGAGGCGGCTGCCCATGCGGCGCGCGGGTACTAGGAAGATGGGGAGCATGATCACGGCGAGAACCGTCACGAGCCAGGACGTGCTGAGCATGACGATCAGGGTGAGGGTCAGCGCCACGAGGTTCGTGACCACGCCGGACAGCGTTCCGCTAAAGGCCTGCTGAGCGCCGATCACATCGTTGTTGAGGCGGCTCACGAGGGCGCCCGTCCGCGTGCGGGTGAAGAACGCGATCGGCATCTTCTGCACGTGGTTGAAGACGGCAGTGCGGAGGTCCAGGATCACGCCTTCGCCGATCCGCGCCGAGTACCAGCGCGTCACGAGTGACACGGCGGCGTCGGCCACGGCCACGAGGGCGATGACCACTGCGATCCAAACGATCGTGGTGACCGCGCCCTGGGCGACGATGACGTCGACCACCTTGCCGGCGAGTACCGGCGTCGCGACCGCGAGGAAAGCTCCCACGATGGAGAGGGTAATGAAGATCAGCAGCTTGGACCGGTAGGGCACCGCGAACGTCAGGATCCGCCGCACGGACTCACGGGAGAAGCCGTGCTTGCCGTCCCTGGCGGAAGAGATCTTGTACAGCGAGCTCCAGGCCGCGCTTTCCATGCTCATTGAGGTTCCTTCCGTGGGCAGAAGGCCCAGCTTAGATGGCGACGTGCCCCAGCTCGCTGTTCTCCGCTGCGCCGGCTCCGAGGCGGAAGTCAAGACGGTTGTCATCGTGGTTGGTGGTCGTGGTGGTGTTCCAGCCGGGGAACAGCCGGAGACTGACCCCGCGGCCGGGCCGAAGGAGCGGGCCCGGTCGGCGAACCACCGCCTCGACCACAGTCGGTCAGCGGCACGATGCTGAAATCTTGTGAGCTAGGCTAACAAAAAGCTTGATGTTAGCGATCACTTTCGGCCAAAGAGCCCACTGGCGTGGCATCCAAGTCCCATAACCGGGAAGGGCATGCGTCAGAGGCATGCGTCAGAGTGGACAGCTGCGATAGGGAATAGCTGAGCACACCACAATGTGCCGCGCTCCATTTCATCGCCGAGAACGCACTCATGACACAACGGCCTAGGCCCGAGACGACGTCCCGGCCAGCCATCCTTCCTGGTGATCAACCGGGGCTGAAACTAGTTCCTCACTCGGAGTGAAAAATGGAAAAAGAAAAAAAGATCGACAGCAAGTTCATCTACTTCTTCGGATCATTCGGAGGCATCCTTTTCGGCTACGACATCGGAGTCATGACTGGGGCGCTCCCGTTCCTGCAAAGCGACTGGGGCCTTGACGATGCCGCCATCATCGGTTGGGTAACCTCTGGCGTCATGTTCGGCGCCATCTTCGGTGGCGCTGTGGCCGGACAGCT
The DNA here is from genome assembly GCF_004402675.1 of Cryobacterium sp. MDB2-A-1. Taxonomy (NCBI): domain Bacteria; kingdom Bacillati; phylum Actinomycetota; class Actinomycetes; order Micrococcales; family Microbacteriaceae; genus Cryobacterium; species Cryobacterium sp. MDB2-A-1. The sequence goes on from NZ_SOFK01000024.1 coordinate 54,350, forward strand.
TTCCGATCGATTCGGACGGCGCAAGATGATTCTCGCCGCAGCGGTCGTCTTCATGCTCGGATCAATTCTCTGCGGCCTGGCACCCGAGGATGGTGTCATCTATCTGGTCATCGCCCGAATCTTCCTGGGGCTGGCGGTCGGCGCGGCGTCCGCATCGGTTCCCGCGTACATGTCCGAGCTTGCACCCGCGCGGCTACGTGGACGCTTGTCCGGCCTGAATCAGACAATGATTGTCTCCGGCATGCTGATCTCATACATCTTGGATTTCCTGCTGAAGGATCTGCCCGAAGCGTGGGCGTGGCGAGTGATGCTCGCGACGGCCGCAGTGCCGGCTGTGATTCTGTATCTGGGCGTGTTGCGGTTGCCCGAATCGCCCCGGTTCCTGGTGAAAGTCGGCGAGGAAGACGAGGCACTCACGGTACTTCGCTACATTCGCCGCCCAGACGAGGTCGATGCCGAGCTCAGATCGATCACAGAAACGGCCCAAGTCGAGAAGCAGGCGGCTGGCAATACCTCACTTGCAACGTTGTTCGACAGCAAGTACCGGTATCTCGTCATTGCGGGTGTCGGTGTCGCCGCGTTCCAGCAGCTCCAAGGTGCCAACGCGATCTTCTACTACATCCCGTTGATCGTGGAAAAGGCCACAGGTAATGCGGCAAGTTCGGCGCTGATGTGGCCGATCATCCAGGGCGTGCTCCTCGTGCTCGGCTCATTGCTGTTCCTGGTGATCGCGGACAAGTTCAACCGACGCCTCTTGCTGACCGCGGGCGGCACGATCATGGGTGTGTCCTTCCTGCTGCCCGCGATACTGAATACCGTGATGAAGGACGCGAACCCGATGATGATCGTGGTGTTCTTGAGCATCTACGTGGCAGCCTATTCGTTCACGTGGGCCCCACTCACCTGGGTGATCGTTGGAGAGATCTTCCCAATGGCGATTCGCGGCAGGGCCTCTGGTATCGCATCGTCCTTCAACTGGATCGGATCGTTCGCTGTCGGTCTCTTGTTCCCGATCATGACCGCACTGATGAGCCAGGACGCGGTGTTCGCGATCTTTGGTGCCATTTGCATTCTTGGTGTCATCTTCATTCGGACTCGTGTCCCCGAAACTCGTGGCCGCACGTTGGAGGACATCGAAACCAAAAGTATTCCGACCCAGAAAGCTTTCGCTTCTTACGAGAGGGCAGGAAGGTGACGATGTTCTCCGAAAATTCGGGCGCTGCGTGCAAGAGTTACGGCGGATGCGACATATTCAGTAGGTGAGCATCGCCGACACCCCAGCCACCGCGGACAGGAGCGAGGGAGTGGCGCTGCCTGACAGTGCGGACCCGCCCACGACTGCGGCCGATGTGGACTGGTTCACCGTGATGGTCCGCGAGTACTCGACCGCGCTCATCCGCTATTTCGCCCGCCGCGGGCCGCGTCAGGATGCCGAGGACCTGGTCGCTGAGGTCTTCGCGACAGCCTGGCGTCGACGCAACGACGTGCCCCGGGAGGCCGTGCTGCCGTGGCTGTATCGCACGGCGGGATTCACGCTCGCGAATGCGCGCAGGAAGCACATCGATCTTCCGGTCGACGAGGTGCCCGAGTCGGGCGTGGCGCGAGTCGACGGCGATCCGGAGCTGAACAGCCTGTTCGATGCGGAACTCCGTGGCGCGCTGGCAAGCGTGAGCGAGCGCGACCGGCAGATCCTTCTTCTGCACGCGTGGGAGGGTCTGGACGGAGCCGAGCTCGCCGAGGTGCTCGGTATCTCCCGATCCGGGGCGGACGCCGCGCTGTCGCGTGCGCGCAAGCGATTGCGAGAAGCCTGGGGCGAGCGGATGTCGTTCTAGGGCTTCTGCAAGATGCGGCACGGAGCGCACATATACCAGGTGAACCGAAAGCCCGGAGGCTGATTGACATGAACGACGACGACAAACAACAAGACCCGGTCGCCCGGCTGCGTGCCGCCGACCCCGCGGGGGATATCGAGGCACGTGCCGGGTTCGCCGACGAGGTCGTCGCTCGGATGACCGGCCCTGAGGCTGAACCGATGGCCGGATCGGCACCCGTGGCCGACCTGGAGAAGGCACGAGCACGCCGACGGCCGCGCTGGCTCCCGTTCGTCGCGGTCGCGGCGTCGATCGCGATCGTCGGTGCCGCGGGATACGGGATCGGAGCGAGCGAAGGCGGGCCGAAGAGCCTGGCCGACGGCGCTGCTCCGCCCATCACTCTGCAGTCCAATGGGCGCCCCGAAAGCGTCGCGCAAGGCGGAATGGAGCCATCCGTGGGTTCTGGCGCCGCGACCGACCAGAAGATGTCTTCCTCGACCTACCCCTACGGATCCGGCCGGAACGCCTTCAGCGCGTCCGGTCTTGGCACACAGGCGGGCACAGCTCAGGCCTATGCCTACGACCCTCGTTCGGCATCCAGCTCAGACAAGGTCGCCGCGCTCGCCGCGGCGCTCGGCATCGGATTACCCGTCGACCTGCGGGACGGCAGCTGGGTCGCCGGCCCGCAGGATGGCAGCGCCCCGAGCCTGTCCGTGAGTCTCGACGGCATGCTGTCCTTCTACTTCCAGAACCCGCAGGTGAACCCGTGGAAGTGCGAGGGTGACAGCGCCTGCGAGCCGACCGGCCAGCCGCCGAGCGAAGACGCCGCGATCGGAGCGCTTCGTGCGCTCCTCGCCGCCGCCGGCCGGGACCCTGCCGAGTTCGAATTCACCTCTCAGGTGTCGGAGGGCTCTCCCACACGAACCGTCACGGCAAAACCGGTCATCGACGGGCAGCAGGTCGACCAGGGCTGGTCCTTGGAGATGGCCGAAGGTGGTGTCGTCAACGCCAACGGTGCCCTCGCCGACGTCATCGCTCTGGGAACGTACCCGGTGGTCAGCGAGCAAGAGGGCTTCGAACGCCTCTCAGACCCGCGGTTCAGCGGAGCGGCGACGTCTCTGCCGATCGCCCTCCGCGATCAGGCGTCGACGACCAAGGAGTGGGTGGCACCGACGGAGCCGCCGGCAACACCAGTCGCCGGCACCTCGGTCTCCTGGCCGGTGAACAAGGTCGAGATCGTCAGTGCACGCCTGGGTCTCACCACCCAGTGGCAGCCGGACGGGAGCGTCCTGGTGGTTCCCGCGTTCGCATTCACGGATGCCGAGGGCGGCACCTGGTCGGTTCTCGCCGTCGCGGAATCGAAGCTGGACTTCCGGGCCTTCTAGACCATGACAGTCGCATCGGGCGACTATTTCATTCCCCGGTTCGTGCAGAGGCTGCTCTGCGTCGTGTCACGGGCGACCGCGGCGTTGGTTGACGAACGACTCATGGATCCAAGGATCGCGATCGTCTCGATGCAGGACCGAGTTGCCGGTCTCGGGCATATCCGGATGGATCACCGCGTGCGTTCCTCCGACGACGTCCACCTGGAAGCCATCGATATCGACACGGTCCCCGGGTGCGACGACCGTAACCCGGCCATCGTTGTTGTGGACCTGCGCCACGACGTCAGCCGGCGCCCAGATCCGGGGCTCTCGCTGGGACTCGAGTGCCGCGGAGAGCAGGTCGACGTCGAAGTGGTCGGGGTGGTCGTGTGTTTCCAGGACGGCGGACGTCCCGCCGACCAGCCGAGGCGCAGCAGGTGTGAATGTCCCGCGGTCGATGAGGAGAAAGGTGCGTTCCTTTTGCAGGAGAACCGTGGGATGGGTGTTCTCGTGGAGGATCACGAGAGGGTTGTCGCCTGTTCTGCGTCGGAGTGAGCGTCGGGGTGTGCGTCGAGCGGTGACTCTGGCGCACGGCGAGTGCCGACTCGTCGGAGGACGATGGCGACCACCGCGATGAATGCGGCGACGATGAGGGCGTCGATGCCGATTCCGATGCGCAGGGCGAGGAGGCTGGAGAGGCCGCCGGCAGCGGTCGCGATCGCCGACACGATCGGGGTGCCGAGGGTCATGCCGACCTGCTGTGTCATTGTGACCAAGCCGGTCGCGAGGCCCTGTTGTCCTGGTTCGACACCGGACGTCGCGGCAACCAGGAATGTGACGACGGCGACCATATGACCGATCGCGGCTATGAAGCCGACCACGGAGTAGAGGGCGATCGATCCGGGGTGGTCGTTCACGGCGACGAGTGCGGCGGTTGCCAGCGCCTGGGTTCCGAGGCCGAGGAGCATCGCGCCGCGGATACCCAGCCGTCCGACGACGCGGGGTCCGATGACGCCGCCGACGACAGCGCCGACGCCTGTCAAGCCGATGATCAGACCGGTGATGAGCGGGTCCAGTTCCAGCACGTGCTGGAAGTACATCGTGGACAGGAACACAAGGCCGGTCTCCATCGCGAGCGATGCGAAGCCGATGAGGTGACCGGCGAGGATATTCGGCCGTGTCAGGAGCTTCAGGGGCACCAGCGGGGCGCTGTGGCGTCGCTCGGTGCGGATGAAGAAGACGATCAGGACAATGCTGGCGGCGAGACAGATCAGGCCGTTCGGGTCCGTGACGCCGTGCTCACCGAAGCGGGACATCGCGAAGACCAGGGTGATCAGCGCCGTGGTGATGAGCGCCGCACCGCGCACGTCAAGGCGGGCCTGATGCTCTCTGGTTGGTTCGCGGATGATGAGTAGCGCCAGTACAACGACTGCGGCGGCGATCGGGACGTTGACGAGGAACGCTGCCCGCCAGGACAGGTAGTTCGTCAAGATCCCGCCGAACACCGCGCCGGCAGTGAATCCCAGCGAGGCGAGGACGCTGCTCAGCCCGAGTGCCCGGCGTCGGAGCGGCCCCTCCGGGAAGATGGAGGTGATCAGCGCGAGCGCGGCGGGCATCGCGGCCGCTGTTGCCAAGCCCTGCAGCGCCCGCGCTACGAGCAGAACCGCGGGAGAGCCAGCGAAGCCGCCCACGAGCGATGCTCCAGCGAGGACTGCCATACCGATGACGAACATCCGGCGACGTCCGACCCAATCGCCCAGCCGCCCGAGCAACAATGTGAAGCCCGCCGCGCACAGCGCGAACGTCGTCGCGACCCACTGCACATCGGCGGACGCAAACCCCAATGCCGACCCGATTTCCGGAAGTGCGACGTTCAGAATCGAAAAGTCCACCGAGAGCAGGAACTGCGAGGAAAGGAGGATCAGGAGTGCGACGAGTTGGTGTCGGGTCATACGTGAGTGCATTTGCCCTAGCCTGTCATTGCCGTTGATGACCAGCCAGACCCCCGGTGTGCGTACCACCAGCAGGGTCAGGCTGATCCTCCCGACCGGTCGCTGCACCGCGCATACTGGGATGATGTCAACAGAGTTCGGGGATTTCCTTCGCAGCCGCCGCGCCGCGCTGACTCCGGAAGCGGTTGGGGTGAATGCCTATGGGGCGCGGCGTGTTCCCGGATTGCGGCGAGAAGAGATCGCTCAGCTGGTCGGCGTGAGCGTCGCCTATTACACCCGGCTCGAGCAGGCAGCGGATGCAGAGCGAGCATCTGATCAGGTGATCGAAGCCCTCATTCGCGCCATGCGGCTCGACCCCGATGAAGCACTCCACCTCCGTCGCCTCGCGCGCCCCTCGTACGCGCGTGCGATCGGTGTCCCAGCCGAACGGCCGCGCCAGAGCATCTTGCGGCTCATCGCGGCCCTTCCCGGGCCTGCGATCGTCTTCGATCACGCCAACGATATCTACGCCTGGAACAGGCTCGGTCACCTACTACTTGCCCACGACCTTCCCTTTGACGCGACCGAGCGGGACGACATCCGTCCGAATTTCGCCCAGCGCTTCTTCCTCGGATGCGCCGGCCCCGAGCTGTTCGAGGATTCCGAGACCATGGCGCGCGAAGTCGTTGGGTTCCTCAGGTACTCGTCGAGCACCTGCCCCGACGATAAACGTCTCAGCGGTGTCATCGGTGAGCTCGCACAACGCAGCGACGCGTTCGCCAGAATCTGGGCCGAGCACCCCGTGCACGACCTCAGCTATGGCCAACACCTTTTCGCCCACCCCTTGGTCGGTCGGCTCACCCTCGACTTCGACGTCCTCCGGCCAGCCGAATCCAACCTGCGCGTCCTCACCTACCAGGCACAGCCGGGCACCCCCGACGCCGACGCCTTACAACTCCTCGCCCAACTCAGCCAGTGACGGATGCGAGTGGGCACGTAGCATCGGTCGCGTGAGGTCCATATCATCCGTCACCGGGTCGTAGCTGTCATCGCTCAAAGGGGTTCGGACGGCCACTGGAGGGCGCTCCTATCCCCAGCGGGGACGCGGGACTACGCTGACGAAGCTCAGGATCTTGCGAATCCCGTCGAGACCATCGTGCTTGCCCGATCGACCTGCCTCGACCTGAAAACCGAAAAGTGGAGGAACGAACATTGCCACCGAACACGCAACCGTCCCGGCTCGCTCCCCATATCGAAGGACTTCGTTGATCGCGGGCATCCTTTATGTGCTCACCTTCGTCTCGATTCCGTCCCTCGTCCTGTACGGCCCGGTAAAGGGTGCGGACTATGTTCTTGGCCCCGGCCCGGACACCGGGGCCGTGCTCGGCGGTCTCTCGGAGATCATTGTCGCCCTCGCGGGTATCGGCACCGCCGTCGTTCTGTTCCCCGTGCTCAAGAAGCAGAACGAAGCGGCCGCACTGGGCCTGGTGGCCGCACGGATACTGGAGTCGAGCGCCATCTTGCTCGGCGTTTCCGTGATCCTGACGATCGTGGCATTACGGCAGGGCGGTACTGGAACAGACGTCGTGGTCGCCGGCCACACGCTCGCCTACCTGTACGATCGCATCTTCCTCTTGAGTCAGAGTTTCATGCCGGCCGTCTGTGACCTGCTGCTGGGGATCTTGCTGTTCCAGTCCCGTCTGGTGCCCCGGGCCCTGTCCCTGATCGGAATCGTTGGAGCCCCCGTACTCCTTGCAAGCTATCTCGCCGTATTCACCGGGCTCATCGGTCAACACGACGCATTGGCGGGAGCCTCAGCGCTCCTCGTTGCCGTATTCGAGTTCTCGCTCGGCATCTGGCTGATCGTCAGAGGGTTCAGCCCCCAGGCCATCGTGGCCCTGGAAAAGAGGAGCTTGTTCAGCGCTGCTGTTCGATAGTTCACCGGGGTCCTTCCCGTCGCCACTGTCTCGGATTCCGAGGTACGCGCACAGACGACGGCAGCGTCGGGAACAGATTCCGTGGGGATGTCGCCGGGTCTCGGGATCGAGTGCGTTACTCCGACTCCAGCGCCTCCGCGATCTGCTTGATCGTCGCCAGCCGGCGGTCCCACTGCGCCCCGATCAGGTCGAGCCGCCGGGCGGTCTCGGCGAGCTGGCTGCCCAGCACCCGGTACCGGACTTCGCGACCCACTCGCACTGGCTCGACCAGTCCGACGTCCTGCAGCACCGCCAGGTGCTTGGCGATCGCCTGGCGCGAGACGGGGAGGACCTCGGCGAGGGCGGACGCCGATGCGTCCGCCCCGCCGAGGGCTGCCAGGATGCTCCAGCGCGTGTCATCGCCGAGGGCGGCGAAAACGGGAACGAGGGTGGACGCGGTCACTCGGAACCTTCGAGGTAGGCGACCAGCTCGTCCAGCTCGAAGTCCCAGCCGCCGCGGTTGCCGTCCATGCTCGCGGCGGGGTCACGGAGGGCGTCGAAACCGGATTCGACGACCGTGAGTTGCGTGCCGGCATCCACTGTTTCGAGGGTGAAGCGGAACACGGTGGTCTCGCCCGACTCGAGAGTGGATGCGGCGGCATTGCTGTTGCCCCAGCGGTAGGCGATCATACGCGGGGGGTCGAGCTCCTCGATGCGGACCGGGAAGTCGCCGTGGTCGGACCAGCCGAAGACGCCAGTGGTGCCGACCGCGAGCGGTGACAGGGTGGCGTGCTCGGGAAACCAGCGGGCGATGTGCTGCGCCTCGGTGACGGCCGCCCAGACCTTCTCGATGGGGGCTGCGATCGTGATGGTTCGTGAGACGGTGAACTTGTCGGCATCGACAACGGACAACTCGTTGACATTCGTACTCATGGTGCATCCCTTCGGTGGATTAGTCCTTCAGTTGATTGCTGCAACCTAAGAGTTGCACAAGCGAGGAAAAACTGCAACCAAAAAGTTGCAACCGGGTGTGGTTATCAGGCCGTGCGCACACGTCAGAGCGCGGCTGCCTCGGCGCGCAGCACCGCGCTCTCGCGTTCGTTGCTCGCCAGGTCGGCGGCGGTGCTCAGTTCGGATCGGGCCTCGTCGGTGCGGCCGAGCCGGGCGAGCAGTTCGCCGCGCACGCTCGGCAGCAGGTGGGGCATGGCGCAATCCGTGGACGATCTCGACGAACTCCAGGTCGCGGCATGGATGACCAATGAAACGTCCGTGCCGGGTGTCGGCGGCAAGAAGTATTGAACCTGAGGGTCGCCGCCGCGGCAAGCCTTTCCGTGCGGAGGTGACTGCACAAGTCCGCTCCCCGTTGTGGGGCGTCCGGTGTGGCTTAGGTGCTGGGTGGAAGCGGCATAGTTAGGTAACGGTCGATTCAGTTCGACGGTCTTGGGAGACACTCCTGATAGAGGTTCCAATATCGGGGTAAACGAACCCGACCGTCTCACCACGATCGTCCAGCTCCGACTGAAACGAGGCAATGGTGGGGAACGCAGCAGCAGGTTGGTACGACGACGGTTCGGGTCGCCAGCGACGGTGGGATGGCAACCAGTGGACGGATGTCTGGCAAGACGAGGCGCCGGTGAACAGTCCCGCCGCTCTGATCGACCACATCAAGTCGGAGTCCGTTGCGGGAGGTAGAGCGCGGCCGGCGCAAAATGGGCAGAGCTACGTCGTGTTGCAGGTGGTGCTCAAGGAGAAGCTATTCGGTACCGGATCCGGCAACCTCACCGAGCTGGAAAAGTCCATCAACGCGCAAGCCGCTCTCGGCTATCGACTGCACACCATCACGACGTCAGCCTCAGGCAGTAAGGGTCTCGGGGGCGGCGACCGCATCCAGGCCACGCTGGTCTTTGAGCGACTGGGGATCAACTGACGACTCCCAGACGCGGTGGGTGTGACGCAGCAGAGGTGACGCGTTGTCCGCTCTGTACGTCGGCGTATTCGCCGGCCGTCGTGTTGGCCGCTTTCGGGGCCTCCAGCGGTTATCGCACTCGCTGGGCCGTGAACTGCATGCGCGGGTGCGCATAGGATTCTTGCGCCTGAACGAGCTGCAGTTCTCGCTCACCTGACTGGTAGGTCAGCTCGAGGAGATCGAACACGCTGGACACGGTGCGTTCCAGCGCGACCGCAGCGTCACCTGTCGCGCGGTAGTGCGCCGAGAAGAGCGCCGCGGTGACGTCGCCCGATCCGTTGGCTTTGAAAGGGAGATGGGGCGTCTGCACGATCCACGCGCCCGCAGCATCCACGGCGAGCATCTCGATGGTGCCGGGTTCGCGGTCGGGGCGTTCCACGCTGGTCACGAGCACGGTGCCCGGTCCCATCGCCCGGGCGATGTCGACGGATGCGAGTGTAGAGTCCAGCGTCGAGGGCTCGGTTCCGGTGAGGAATCCCAACTCGAACTGGTTCGGAGTGATGATGTCGGCCACGGGGACGACGCGATCCCGAAGCAGGTGGGGGATCTCGGGCGCAACGAAGCACCCGGACTTCGCGTTACCCATCACGGGGTCACACGCGTAGATGGCCGACGGGTTCGCCGCCTTCACCCGCTGCACCGCATCCACGATGACGTCGCCGATCCCGGTGCCGCCCTGGTATCCCGAGAGCACGACGTCGATCTGGGGGAGCACACCACGTTCTTCGATGCCGAGGATGACATCGTGCACATCCTCGGGTGTGATGAGGGACCCGCGCCACGCGCCATATCCCGTGTGATTGGAGAAGTTCACCGTGTTGACCGGCAGCACTTCGACCCCGATGCGCTGGAGGGGGAACACGGCTGCGGAGTTGCCAACGTGGCCATAAGCGACGGCCGACTGAATCGAGAGAATCTTCACGACATCAATCCTCCTCCCTTCGAGAAGCTAGGGCCGTCGGGGCAGTCGAAACCAACGGAATCCCGCGCCGCGTGTCATCGGCGGTCCCACTGCGCCCCCGATCAGGTCGAGCCGCCGCGTGGTCTTCGGTCTACTATCGCGTCGAATGGGATCGCACGCGTGAGGCACAGGATACGAAGAGAGCGCGTATGCTGAGGAGCGGGTAGGCGAGACCCGTGGCGGAAGGTCAGTCGAGAGAAGGCAGCAGGCCAGTCATCTCAGTGAACTCGTCGGCGATGTCTCGGGCGCTGAGCCACAGGTCGAGCTCGGCGGCGGGGACGGGCCGGGACATGTAGTAGCCCTGGGCTTGATCGCAGCCGAGGCGGACGAGCTCGGTGTAAGCGGCCTTGGTCTCGACGCCTTCGGCAACCAGCCGCAGGCCGAGGCTGTGGGCCAGGTTAATCGTGGAGGCGACCAGTGCTGCAGCGCGGGCGTCGTCGACCATCGGGAAGACGAACGAGCGGTCCAGCTTGAGCTCGTCGAGGGGCAGATCGCGCAGGTAGGAGAGTGAGCTGTACCCGGTGCCGAAGTCGTCGATGGAGATCTGGATACCGCTGCTCCGCAGCCGGGTCAGGATGCTCCGGGCCCGGTCGCGGTCGGCCATCAGGAACTCCTCGGTGATCTCCAGCTGGAGGGCACCCGGCGGGAGGTTACGGACCGTCAGCATTGCTGCGACCTCGTCGGGCAGGCTGGTGTCGATCAGCGTGCTGCCCGAGAGGTTGACTGCGACCGTGAGGGGTCGGCCTTCGGCGTGCCACACCGCCGCCTGGTCCAGGGCGACCTGAAGGACGACCCGGGTCAGGGTCCGCATCAATCCTGATTCTTCGACCAAGGCCAGGAACGCGTCGGGGTAGAGCAGGCCTCGGGTGGGGTGATCCCAGCGCACCAGCGCCTCCACGTTGTGGACCTCGCCGGTGTCCAGGTCGATCTTGGGCTGGTAATGCACCACGAGCTGGTCGGTGGTCAGTGCGGTTCGCAGTTCCTCGACCGTCTTCAGCCGGGTGGTGGCGTCGGTGTCGTCGGCGGTGATGTAGACGTGCTGGCCACGGCCCGATGTTTTGGCCTTGTACATGGCGATATCGGCCGTGCGTAACAAGGAGCTCAGGTCCAGACCGTGGTCGGGGAAGAGCGCGATACCGACGCTGACACTGGTGTGCAGTGTGATGTCCTCCAGAGCGAATGGCTCGGCCAGCGCGGCGCGCAACTTGACGGTCACGTCAATGGCCTCGGCGTGGCCGGCATCCTCGAGCAGGACCGCGAACTCGTCGCCGCCCAGACGCGCCAGCAGGTCCCCAGGCCGCAGGTGCTCACGCAGGCGGGCGCCGACCTGGACCAGCAGCTGGTCTCCGGCGTGGTGGCCCAGGCTGTCGTTGACCTCTTTGAACTTATCCAGGTCGAGCATCAGCAGCGACTGGCGGCGACGCTCCGGGTCCACCAAGCGCGCGTGCCCCTCTACGTGGAGGGCCCGCCGGTTCGGGAGGCCTGTTAAGTCGTCCGTTGCAGAGGCAACGCGGCGCAGATGCGCCATCCACGCGACCTGACGGAAGGCGACCTGGGTGCGAGCTGTCGCCGCGACCAACGTCGCCCCCGCAAGAGCGACCGAAAGCGTTGACAAGGGCACCCGGCTGCTCACCAAGAGCACCCCTAGCCCTGCGGCGGTGGCCACCACCGGCACCATCAGTGCCGCCCTGCCGGTCGCTGGGCTCGTCTCGGGTACCGCGGCCGGATGAGTTCGCTCCATACCGTCGACCCACAATGCCAACAGGGCAAGTCCGATCGCCCAGGCCGCGGCTAGCGGCGTACCGCGCACATAGGTGTTGGCGTTCACCTGCAGCGCGTAGAGCACGTCCGCCGCGGCAAAGACCAGCAGGCCCACGAACAGCAACACCCACCGTCTTCCCAGCCGCCTGCCCCCCAAGGCGCCGATCCCGCCGATAGCGGCCACGAGCAGCAGATCGAAGAGTGGGAAGGAGATCGCCGTCACGGTGGCCAACCACGATGAACTGGTCAGGGCCGAGTCCAGCACCGGGCTCAGCGGAATCGCCAGCACCGCGGCTGCGCCGAGCGACCCCACCACGCAGTCCAGCCAGACCGACGATGCCAGCGTCCGCACGTGGCGGCGCACCGCAACGATCAGAGCGGCCAGCATCAGCAGGTAGAACAGCGAATACAGGACGTCGCCAACCGACGGGAACGGAATCGAGCCGGTCGTGGCCTCTACCCAGGCTCTGTAACAGTCACCAGCAACGTAGGCGGTCATCGCGGTCGCGGCGAGCAGAACCTCCGGGCGCCGAAGTCCGACCCTTCCGACAGCCATCCAGCACACTGCGACGGGTAACAGGTCCGTCAGCCCTACCGAGACGACAAGGACCGGCTCGAACCAGACGTCACCTGCCGGGCCCCATCCGCCCCAATGCACAGCCAGCCCGACCACGCTGGCGGCCAGGACCAGGACCATCGCCCACACCAGTCCGGTATGAATCCGCGCGCGCATCAGCGCCTCACCGGAATAGGCAGACTTGAGGTAGTACTCCGGACCAGGTCGCGTTCGCGAGGACAGACGCTCGAACGATCAACCACAGTCCCCCCTAGAACTCCCACCAATCTATCGACCCATTGAGTGACATTCCCCTCAAGAGGTGTCGACCCGAGGTCACCGCCCCAAACTGGGGGAGTCGCGAAGGTCGAGGCCTCCGCGCCCCCAGTCCACAGACACACGCTCACCTTGGCGAATGGTCCACTCAACTGGTCAATAAATGGCCCTTCACGCTGGACCGTAGAGCTTCTAGGTTGGGTGCTGTGAACGTCGGAATCTGGGCTGAACGAACGACAACATCCGCTACTCGCGAAGGAGACGCGTCATGAACGCCCCCATCACAATCACGCCCATTCATGTCGGTGACTTGACCGCAGAGGGGTACCCAATGCCCGTCTACGTGCACCTCATCGAACATCCCGATGCGAGGGTGCTCGTCGACACCGGTTTCACAGAGATCCACCCCGCAGCGGCCGATCTCGACCCTCGCCCCCACTCTCTCAAGGCGCAGGCATTCGACCTCGAGAGCGTCGATATCGTCATCAACACACACCTTCACTTCGACCACTGTGGCGGCAACCACCTCTTCCCCGGCACGCCCATCTACGTCCAGCGCCAGGAACTTGACGATGCCCGCACCGAAGACGACTAAACTATCCGAGAATGGGTGGACCCGCCCGGCGTGCACTATGTGCCCGTCGATGGAGAATTCGACGTGCTTCCCGGGATTCGCCTCCTTCCGGCGCCGGGCCACACCCGCGGCTCACAGATCGTTGTCGTCGATACCGGCGAGCGTCCGACAATCATCGCCGGAGACACCGCGGTGTGGTTCGGCGAGCTGGACAATCCCGAGACCGAAGGCCAGCGACTGATTCTCTCGCTGCATCCTGAACACGTCTGGATCACCCACGAGCACACGTCCTGGACCGCAAATTAGCGGGATCTCCGTGTGCGACCGCGTCATCGGTTTCGTCGTGTCGTTCGAGGGCCGCGAGTAGCAGCCAGCGCTCTGATGGCACGATCCTATTAAAAGGATGTTCGTCCTCTATAATGGCACTCTGGGGTCATTCGACCCGCCGAAGGAGAAGCCGTGACCGTCGAACCGATCATCCTGTCATCGGACCGTCGCCGTGCCGAACCTGCCGACCATGAAGCATCGGCCGAAGCACCCACGCGCGCCATCTGACCCCGACCCCAACCTGACCTGACCCACGCCGCCGATGACTACGCCGAGCCCTCTTCGCCGAACCGGCAGCGCTACGCGGGGCACCGGCCCGATGGAGCGGCCTCCTGTCACCGCCCGGCTGGTCTTCCTGCTCCTCGGGGGCATCGCCCTGCTCGCCGGACTCAACGGCGCGCTGCTCCTGCTCGGCCTCTGGGCGCCCGTCGACAGCACCCGACTCACGGAGGTGCACGGCCCGCTGATGGTGTTCGGCTTCGTCGGCACCGTCGTGGTGCTCGAGCGGGCCGTGGCCGTGCGCCGCAGGTGGGCCTATCTCTCGCCCGGCCTGCTCGGTGCCGGCGGCATCGCGCTCATCTCACCGCTGCCGGTGGTCGTGGGCCAGGCCGCCTTGGTCGCCGGCACCACCATGTTGCTGGCAATCTACGTCGAGATCTGGCGCAAGCAGGGCTCGGTCTCCACCGCCGTACAGGTGCTCGGCGCCCTGGCCGGGCTCATGGCCACGATCTTCTGGCTGCGCGGAATCGGCATCCCGCAGCTCGCACCGTTGCTCATCCTCTTCCTGGTGCTCACGATCGCCGGCGAACGCCTCGAACTGTCCCGCATCTCGCCCACCGTCAACCGGCGCGCCGAACAGTGGATGCTCGGCATCAGCCTCGCGCTCAGCTTCGGCTCGGTCGTCGCCCTGGTCTGGCCGATCGCCGGCTACCCCCTGCTCGGTGCCGGGATGCTGGCGCTGGTGGCCTGGCTGTTCCGGCACGACATCGCCACCCGCATGGTGCGCTCGGTCGGGTTACCCCGCTACATGGCCTGGTGCCTGCTGGCCGGGTATGGCTGGCTCGCCGTCGTGGGCGGCATCTGGTTGCTGCGGGGTCCGGTCTACTCCGGCCCCGGTTACGACGCCATGATGCACGCCGTGTTCCTGGGCTTCGTCATGTCGATGATCATGGCGCACGCTCCCACCATCCTGCCGGCCGTGCTGCGCCGGCCATTGCCGTATCGGCCGGTCATGTACTTGCCGGCGTCGCTGCTGCATGTGTCGCTGCTGGTGCGGGTACTCTTCGGCGACGCCTATGGCCGGCCGGTGCTGGTGCAGTGGGGCGGAGTGTTCAACATCGTCGCGGTGCTGCTGTTCGTGGCGATTGCCGCAGTCTCGGTTCTGCGCGGAACCACCGTGCCGCCCGTGCGGACGACACCGCGCAACACTGCGACCCCGTCAGCAGCGCCCCTGGGGAGGTCGCTGCTGTGAAAGACAAGCTCTGGCACATCGTCTCGGGCAGCCTGGTGCCCGCGTGGCTGGCTGCCGCGGTGATCCTCACCCTGCTGCACCGCCAACTGCCCTCGTCGGGCTGGCTGCTCGTGCACCTGCTGCTCCTCGGCGCGGTGAGCACGGCCATCCTGATCTGGAGCCAGCACTTCGCCGATACCCTGCTACGGCGCAAGGCCCTCGGCCATCGTCTCTCGCTCGGACTGCGGTTGAGTACGCACACCGTCGGCGCCATCGCGGTGATGACGGGCATTGTCATCGGCTGGTATCCGCTCGTGCTGGTCGGCGGCATCCTGGTGGGCCTGAACGCGTTGGCCCACGCCGCCGTCATCGTGGGTCAGACCCGGGGTGCGATGCCGGGCCGGTTCGCCCCGCTGGTGCGCTACTACGTGGCGAGCGCGGTGATGCTCGCCGCCGGCGTCACCCTGGGCATCCTGATGGCCCGGCTCGACGGGGGAGGCGAAGACTACGAACGCCTGTTCATCGGTCACCTCGCGTTCAACCTGCTCGGCTGGGTCGGCCTCACCGTGATCGGCACCATCGCACTGCTCTGGCCGACCGTCTTGCACACCCGCGTCGCGGGCGCGACAGTGGCAGCCGGCAGCACCTTGACGGTGCTGGCGGGTGGCCTGGTTCTCGTCGGGCTGGGCTGCCTTGCCGACCTGCGCCTCGTCGTTGCACTCGGTGTTCTGGTCTACCTGGTGGCCCTCGGCCGCGTGCTCTGGGAGGGTGTCGGGCACCTGCGCCGGGCGCCAGCTGTGACCTTCGCAGCCTGGAGCCTGGGCGCCGCGCAGATCTGGTTCGCGCTCTGCACCCTCGGGTTCGGTCTGCGCGTGGCGTCCGCCCCCAGCTGGACGGTCGCGGCCGCCGGCGTGGAAACACTGGTGCCGTACTTCGCGATCGGCTTCGCCGCCCAGATCCTGCTCGGCGCCCTCAGCCACCTCGTGCCCGTCGTGCTCGGTGGCGGCCCGGCCGCCCTCAAAGCCGCCGCCGCCGAGCTCGATCGCGGCGGCTTGTTCCGGGTCGTGGTCGTCAACGGCGCCCTCCTCCTGTCGCTGCTGCCGGTCTCCAGCACCCTCACCGTGGCGCTGTCGATGCTGATCGTGGCGACCCTGGCCAGCTTCCTGGTGCTGTTCACCCGGGCCCTCCGCGCCAACCGGCGGGTGCGCGCCCTGCCGCTCGTGCGCGTGGCGCCGGGCGAACGGCCGGTGCAGGGCCCGCGACCGCGCAGCACCGGGCGGATGCTCGCGGCCGCGAGCGTGCTGCTGCTCACGGTGACCGTGGGCATCGTTGTCGACCCGGCCTCGGTGGAACTGTCGGCGGTGTCGACCCAGGCCGCGGGCTCCTCTGGAACCGCTGCCGCGACCGGTCACACCACCACGGTCGCCGTGGACATGGTGCACACCCGCTTTGTGCCCGACCGCATCGAGGTGCCGCTCGGCGACGCACTTATGATCACCCTCACCAATAGCGACGACATGGCGCACAACCTGGTGCTGGAGTCCGGCCTTGTGTCGGGGTCACTTGACCCGGGCACCACCACGACCGTGGCCGTTGGCGTGATCGGCGCGAGCGTGGACGGCTGGTGCTCGATCGCCGGACACCGGCTGCTGGGCATGGAGATCAGCATCGTCGTGGTGGGCGACGCGGGCGCATCCGCCACCGGCGACAGCACCTCGATGGGCGGCATGGCGGGCATGTCCGCGGACGGCAGTCACACCGGCCAGGACGCGGCAGTGACCGGACCCTCCGCCGCCACCGACATCGACCCCACGGCCGTACCCGACGCGAATTTCGAGGCGCACGATGCCGTGCTGCCGCCCGCTCCCGACGCCACGGTGCATCGCCGTACCTTGGTCGTGCGCAATGTGGAAACCGAGGTGGCCCCCGGTGTCACCCAGATGCTCTGGACCTTCAACGGCACCGCGCCCGGCCCCACCCTGCGCGGCAGGGTGGGCGACGTGTTCGAAATCACCCTGGTGAACAAGGGCACGGTCGGGCACTCCATCGACTTCCACGCAGGCGCCGTCGCCCCCGACGCCGTGATGCGCACCATCCAGCCCGGTGAGAGCCTGGTCTACACGTTCACCGCCACCCGGTCGGGCATCTGGCTCTATCACTGCTCCACCATGCCCATGTCGGTGCACATCGCGAACGGCATGTTCGGTGCCGTGATCATCGACCCGCCCGGCCTGGCCGACGTAGACCGCGAGTACCTCCTGGTGCAGTCCGAGCTCTACCTCGGCGCGCAGGGCGGCGAGGTCGACGCCGTCAAGGTCAAGGCGCAGACCCCCGACCTGATGGTCTTCAACGGCTACGCCAACCAGTACGCCGCCCGTCCGCTTCCGGCCCGGGTCGGCGAGACCGTGCGGGTCTGGGTGCTGGATGCCGGCCCGAACGTGGGCAGCGCCTTCCACATCGTCGGCGGCCAGTTCCATACCGTCTATAAGGAGGGCGACTACCCGCTCAAGGACGGCGGCAGCACCGGGACGGGTGGCTCGCAAGTGCTCGATCTGGCCTCCGCGCAGGGTGGATTCGTGGAGCTGTCCTTCTCCGAGGCTGGGCACTATCCGTTCGTGAGCCACGTCATGTCGGACGCCGAGAAGGGCGCGCGCGGCATCTTTGAGGTGTTGCCGTGAGTGAGTCGCCGAACACCGTGACGCAGGCTGCGGGAACGCGACCATGCTGACACGTGATCGGCACAAGGCGCGTTGAAATTTTCTGACCCGATCAGGGGCAATTTGCCGTGAATTGCCCGCGGATGGCGTTCAATAGTCATGGGGGTGGTCATGAAGACTGCGGGGGAGTCCGATCTGGTTTTTTCGCGCGGGTCGAATAGTGCGGATCGCCGCGCGTCCGGGTTGCTGTTCGACCGTGTCCGCTCTTCGGAAGCGACGGCACCACCGTTCTCGGCACCTTCCGCGTCTCTCCCTGACGGCAGCATCCATCGGGTGCGCCCAACACTGAAGGTCCCGGCTCCGCGCGCGGCACGGGTGTCCTGGAAGGTCCTCGGCATTGCGCTCGTGCTCCTCGTGCTGAGCGGATGCGCCGCCGCGCCGGTCGCTCCACCGTCGGCCACGCCCATCCCGGCGCCCATCCCGCCCGTGATGACCGAGGCCGCCCGGCAGGAGCTGGCCGATCAGGCGCAAACTGCCTTGCGCGACGGATTCGTCGCCAGCTATCCGGACGTGGCCGTGCCGACGGCGACGCGGGAGAGGTTCCTGAGTCTGGAGGAAATCCCGTCGGTGATCGCCGCCTGCTTGACCGCCGCAGGAGTCCCTGCGGTCGCGAGCCCTGAGGGCGGCATCGAAACCTACGTGGCGCTCGGCGATGAGGAGCGTCATGCGATCGCGGACTACGTCTGCAATACCCGGTTTCCCAGCGACCCGAAGAACTCCGTTCCGCTGAACGAGTCGCAGGTCACCTACCTCTACCAGTACCAAACAACGGTCCTCATGCCGTGCCTGGAAGCCGCCCACATCCGGGTTGATCCGCCACCGACCCTGGAATCCTTCATGGCCAACTACACCGGCCAAGGCCCCGCAACCGTGACCTGGCAGCCCTATGCACACATCGACCAGGGGCCCCCCGATCAAGGCATCTACAAACAATGCCCACAAATGCCCGAACACCTCAGGGACTGAACACCCATGGCAATGGACGCCCACCGAATCATTGTGACCACCGCACTGACGCTCACGCTCGCGGCTGCACTCGCCGGGTGCGCAAGTTCGACAAGCATTAACGGCAGCACGCCTGCGTCGTCTCCGACAAGCACGCCCTCGCCGACGGCAACCTCGCACCTGTCGACGTACCCGACGCCGCGAGACCAAGGGCCGTTTGAGGGCGCAGAAGGGACCGCGACGACGGACAGTTCGGGCAAGATCATCTACACCGTCGTCAGTGGGGACTCCGCAAGCACGATCGCCACTCGCTTCGGCGTCTACCCCGAGCAGGTCGAGACCCTCGTCGGCGGCAAGGTCGGGATGTCCACCATCCATCCCGGCGACAAACTCCAATTCGGCACCCGCGGCTACACCTGATCGATCGTCAACGATGCCGCGCTCGACCCGTGGCACGAAACGGTGAGCCCAATGCGCTTCGAGGCGTTGGTTCCAGCCGTCGGGCACGGACATTCGCCGGTGAAAGCGAACGGCCGGGGTATCTGTTTTGAATGCTAGTGACCGGCGTCGCTCACGAGCTTCAGTCCGATCACGCAGCCGATCAGTCCCAGGAGGAGCACGATCTTGAGGATGCTGAGCGATTCGGTCCCGGTGACCATCGCGTAGACGACGGTCAGCGTCGCACCGATCCCGACCCAGACGGCATAGCCGGTCCCGATCGGGATCTCTCTCAGTGCGAAAGCGAGTCCCGCCATGCTTGCGATGATCCCCGCACCGAACACGAGGGTCGGGACGAGCTTTGTGAATCCCGCCGACTTGCCCAGGGCGGTTGCCCAGACGGCCTCGAGAACTCCGGAGAGGGACAGAACGATCCACGGCAACATGATGACTCCACTGGCAAGTCTTGTCGCGCACCGGGTACTTGGCCATCGTCCGGGAACCGTCAGGGGCTCTGCGGCCATTCTGCTTGAGCGCCCTGAGCAACGCCTGATCACCGCGCCAGGCCGGCGGTTTCACTGCCAGGACACGCGAGTCTCCACTCCCGTGTCCTCCGGAGCGTTGCCGCCGGTGACACCAAAGCTCGGACTGTCGTGCGTCGACGAGGATCGATGCTTATGCCGACGCCTTGGGGAGGGCGTCGTCGATGAGGACGACCGCGATGGCGGCCGCGGTGGCAAACGTGTCGGTGTTGAGGACTCGGCTGCGAGCCGAGGCACCGTCCAGGAGCAGTGCCAGTTGCTCGCCGAGCTGTTCGGGGTTGGTGGCGCCGCCCTCGCGGGCGGTATCAGCGAGCCGGGCGGCGAAGCCCTCTTTATAGGTGCGGGCGAAGACGCGTGCTGGATGGCCCGGGTCCTGGATTTCGACGGCAGCCCCGATGAACGGGCACAGGGGGGAGTGGATGTCGAAGATGGCGAGGAGTCGCTCGCGCGGCGTCAGGTCGGAGCGGTCGAAGACTTCGGGCAGGATGTCGGGATCGAAACGGCGCAGATACTCGGCGATGAGCTCGTCCTTGCCGTCGAAGTGCTGGTACAGCGTCCGCTTGGAGACCCCGGCCACCGCACAGAGTTGGTCAACGCCGGTGCAGTTGATGCCTTGATCGGGAAACAGTTGCTGGGACGCGCTGAGAAGGCGCTCTCGAGCGCCCCTGCCGCTCCGCAGGCCGCGCGGTCCCTTCTCCAACTCCGTCATAGTCCCTAGCGTAGCCCGTTGGTACCGATCGGTGTGCATAGCTTGACTCGCCGCGCATCAGCCCGTTAGGTTAGGTACTCAGATCGGTGTACATACATCGACGCGGCGATTGGAAGACACCTCATGACCACCATCAGCATCATCGGCTCGGGCAACATGGCGACCGCCATCGGCACACGGGCGGCGAAGCACGGCCACACCATCGAGTTCATGAGCCGCAACGCCGCCAAGGCGCAGGCTCTCGCCGAACAGATCGGCAACGGTGCCACCGTCGGCGCGTTCGGCGCACGGCCGACGGGGGACATCGTCATCGTGGCCGTCCTCTACGCCGGCGCCGTTGACGTGGTCGCGCACTACGGCGATGCGCTGGCCGGCAAGATCCTCGTCGACATCACCAACCCGTTCAACGCTGACGCCAGTGGAGTCGTGACGACCCCGGGTAACTCTGTGTCGCAGCAGATGGCAGCGGCCGCCCCCGAGGGCGCACATGTCGTGAAGGCATTCAACACGATCTTCGGCGGCGTCATTGCTGAGGACAAGGCCGTCGATGTGTTCTTCGCCGGCGACAGCGCCGGGGCGAAGGCAGAGGTCGCCGCGTTTGTGGAGAGCCTGGGCATGCGGCCCCTCGACGCAGGAGCGCTTGAGATGGCCCACGCCCTTGAATGGGCCGGCATCCTCCTGGTGGGCCTGGCCGCCCATGGCGCAGGCTTCGACATCGCCATGGGCGCGAAGGTCCTCTGACGATTCTCTCCAACCGCGTGCCCGGCAACGGTGGTGAGCAGGCCTCGCCGGGCAGCGGGCCGGGGTGGCACAGGGAGGTACTGAGCCACCCTCCCTCGTTGACGGGACCGCACGTAGCCTCGAAGCATGACTACTTCGTTCACCCTCAACAATGGCGTCGATATCCCCGCGGTAGGTCTCGGGGTCTTCCAGAGTTCCGCGGAGGACACCGCGGCCGCCGTCGAGACCGCGCTGCGTACCGGGTATCGCCACATCGACACGGCTGCCGCCTACATGAACGAGCGGCAGGTCGGCGAAGGACTGCGCAACTCGGGTGTCGATCGCGCCGAGGTCTTCGTCGAGACCAAGGTCTGGATCAGCCAGTACGGCTACGAGGAGACCCTGCACGCCTTCGACGTCGCGACCGGCAAGCTCGGCCTCGACTACCTCGACCTCTTGATCCTGCACCAGCCGGTCCCGCTGAGCTTCGACAAGACTCTCGAGGCCTACCGCGCGCTTGAGACCCTCCTCGCCGAGGGCAAGGTGCGGGCGATCGGCGTGAGCAATTTCAAGCCGGAACACCTCGATGCGCTCCTCGAGGCGCGCACCATCGTTCCTGCCGTCAACCAGATCGAACTGCACCCGTACTTCGTGCAGAAGGAGACCCAGGCGGCGGATGCTGCCCGCGGCATCCTGACCCAGGCCTGGTCTCCGATCGGCGGCATCAACTTCTACCCGGGCTGGGGCGACGGCACTGCGAAGAACCCGCTGCATGACCCGGTGATCGAGGCGATCGGAGCCGTGCACGGCAAGTCGGCGGCGCAGGTCATGATCCGCTGGCACGTCCAGCAGGGGCGCAGTGCCATCCCGAAGTCGATCACGCCGTCCCGCATCGTCGAGAATTTCGATGTCTTCGATTTCGAACTGACGGATGCCGAACTCGCGGCGATCGACGGGCTCGACCTCGGCATCCGCCGCGGCCCCGAACCCGACACCCGCCGCATCGACGAGAACCGCTTCGTGATTCCGGAGGCGTGAACACGATGGCGATCAGCGAACAGGCACAGATGACGCGCTCGTCACCGCACAAATCACGGTGAAGGCCCCGCACCCACGCTCACGCGGGATGGGGGCCTCCACCGATGACGATCAGATGTTCTTCGTGACCTCATAGGCATTCCAGATGGCGTACATGATGCTGGAGACCTCGCCGGCATCTCCGATCAGGTGCAATTCGGGACCGGAGAAGCGCAGCTCCTCGTACAGTGAGCGCTCCGAGACGTAGCCGACGGCCACAACTGCCGAATCCGCCATCAGGACCGTCTCCTCGTTGGTCTCGCGGTCCTTGATGACGAAGCCGCCATCGCGGGCGCCGGTCACCATGCTGTTCACGACCAGGTCGACGTTCTTGAACGCGATGAGGTCCCGGATCATGTCGGAGTTCGCGGTGCAGAGTGGGCCACCGAGCTGCAGGATGTCCGGCTGGTATTCAACCAGAGTGACCTTCTTGCCCAGGCCCTCCAGCCACAAGGCCAGCTCGCAACCAACGAGGCCTCCACCGATGATCACGGCAGATTCGCCGACGTCTTCTTTCAGGAGCAGGACGTCTTCCGCCGTGAAGACCCTGTCGGAGCCCTCGAGGGTCATGCGCTTGGGCTTGGAGCCCGTGGCGATGATGACACAGTCGTAGTCGCCGGCCTCAACCTGTTCCTGGGTCACGGTGGTGTTGTAGTGAACGGGGATGTCCATGGTCACCAGTTCGTTGGTGTACCACCGGGCCAGAGCGAGGTCGTCTTCCTTGAAGTCAGGCGCTCCGCCGGGAATGAGGTTGCCGCCGAGGTGATCGGACTTCTCGAACACGTCGACGACGTGGCCGCGCAGGTGGAGGTTGCGGGCTGCTTCGCAACCGGCGACCCCGCCGCCGACCACCAGGATCTTCTTCTTGGTGACCGCGGGCTCGAGGGCGTAGGTCTTCTCGCGACCGGCGGCCGGATTCACGGCGCAGGAGATCGACGTGAAGTGCTGCAGACGGCCCATGCAGGCCTCCTGGCAGGACAGGCACGGGCGGACCGTGTTGTACTTGCCCGCACGGATCTTGTTGGGGATGTCGGGGTCGGCGAGGAGCGGGCGGGCCATGCCGATGAAGTCGGTCTGCTTGTTCCGGATGGCGTCCGAGGCGAGGTCGGGATCTTCCATTCGTCCGGCTGTGATCACGGGGATGTCGACGTGGCGCTTGAGGATTTCGTTGTATGGCAGGTAGAGGCCCTTGGCCTGGTACATCGGCGGGTGGGTCCAGTACCAGGAATCGTAGGTGCCGACATCCGCGTTGAGGCAGTCGTAGCCGGCAGCCTCCATGGCCTTGGCCGTCTCGATGCCTTCTTCGATGTCGCGGCCTTTTTCCTCGAATTCCTCCCCGGGGAGTCCGCCCTGGCGCCAGTCCTTGATCATCGACTTGAGGCCGAAGCGCAGGGAGACCGGGTAGTCCGCGCCGCAGGTCTTCTTGATCTCCTGAACGATCTCCGTCGCGAATCGGAGGCGATTCTCCAGCGATCCGCCGTACTGATCGGTGCGGTGATTGAAGAAGGAGATCGCGAACTGGTCGAGCAGGTAGCCCTCGTGGAGGGCATGGATCTCGACACCGTCGAACCCGGCTTTCTTGCAGACCAGGGCGGCCTCACCGAACTTCCTGACGATGTAGTGGATCTCGTCAACGGTCATCTCGCGACAGACCACTCCGTCTATCCAGCGGTGGGGGATGGGTGATGGAGCAATGGCCGTCTTACCCAGAATGGAGGGAATCGACACGCGGCCGAAGCCTCCGGTCAGCTGGCAGAAGAATTTGGCGCCGTATGCGTGCACACGCTCGGTCATCTGCTTCGCGTTCTGCATGAAGTGGTTCGGGTTCAATGTGGCGCAGGGGAGGGAGGGCAGGGAGCAGACCTCGACCTCGTTCTCGACCATCGTCGTACCCGTAATGATGAGACCGGCGCCACCCTTGGCTCGCTCCACGTAATAGTCCGCGGCACGCTCCGTGTAGGCGCCCTGTTCGTCGCAGAATCCGCCGGGGCCCATCGGCTCCATCACATAGCGGTTCTTAATCTCCAGGTTCCTAATTTTCAGGGGTTCGAATAGAACGCGGTATTTTTCTTCAAGCATCGTCAGGGCCTTCTCTCAGGGCGATTTCGGAAACGGTCGCTTCCCGAAATTCGCGTTAAACTGAGATTGCCACAAACCTATGTTTGTGGCAAACCTACATCGATACCGGAGGCTGTCCGTGAGCGAGATCGCGACCGAACTCACCCGATTGCTCGGGCCTTTGCGTCGGGAGATGTCCCGGGCGACCCGGGCCGCCGAAGACTTGCCGGACATCCCCGAAGCGCAGATTGAACTGTTGCGAGTTCTCGTCGCCTCCGGCCCGGTCAATACCCGTGACGCCGCGATCGCTCTCCGCATCGCTCGCCCGACCGTCAGCAACCTCGTGAAAGCCATGACGGCGGCTGGATTGGTTGAGCGCGCCTCGACCGGGGACCTCCGCTCAGCGATACTCGTCGCGACGCCCCACGCGAGGGACATGCTCTACCGGTTCGACCGGACGAGCACGGCGACCGTGGCCGCGGCCATCGACATGCTCTCGCCCGCCGAACAAGACGTTCTGGCGTCCGCGATTCCCGTACTCAACAGATTGCGCGATTTGTTTGAACACGCCGCCCGACCGGCCCCATCGGCTTCCGATGCATCCGGTGACCCACTGAGGACTTGAGCCCGGTCTCAGTTTCGAATCCCGTCGGCCCGACCACGAGTCCCGGAAACGCAAAGGTCTCCGGGACTCTCTGGCTGTCCGGGTTGTAACCGCGTTCAGCCGAACGGGACGGCGCCGACAAGCACTCCGACGACCAGCATCACAAGCGAGATCACGCAGGCTCGCCAGAGCACTTTCCTGTGGTGGTCGCCGAGGTTGACGCCTGCAAGAGAGACGAGCAGAAGAATGGCCGGTACCAGCGGGCTCTGCAGGTGAACGGGCTGACCGATGATCGAGGCGCGGGCCATCTCGACCGGGGAGATCCCGTAGGTTGCTGCGCTCTCGGCGAGCACGGGAAGAATGCCGAAGTAGAACGCGTCGTTGGACATGAAGAAGGTCATCGGAATGGAGAGCACTCCGGTGATGACCGCGAGGAACTCGCCCATCGATGCCGGCACGACCTGGACAACCCAGTCGGCCATCGCCGTGACCATCCCGGTACCGTTCAGCACTCCGACCAGGACGCCCGCGGCGAGCACCATCGAGACGACGCCGACGATGCTGGGCGCGTGCGCGACGATCTCGTCGGCCTGGCTGCGGAGCTTCGGAAAGTTGATCACGAGCGCCACGCCGGTGCCCACCATGAAGATATAGGCCAAGGGCATGACATCGAGCACGAGCAGCATCATGACGGCGACGGTGAGCGCGAGGTTCACCCAAATGAGTCTGGGCCGCAGCGTCGGACGATCCGCCCGCATCATCGTGTCGGCCATCATCGTGTCGTGATCTTCGGCGTCGAGCACCTTCTGTTCGGCCAGGGCCGTGTGACCCACCGGCACACGCTGGCCCGGCCGCACCGTCACGATGCCGGTCGTCGACAGGGTTGCCGCTGCACCCGGACTGACCTCCGTGCCGCGCACGACGCGGTTGCCGCCGAAGAAGCCGCGCGAGAAGCCGGGCGACGCCAGCGGGGCGGCATTCGCCTGCGCAGCCTGTGAGTATTCGAGCGACCCGATGCGCTTGCGTTCGCCGAGCCCGAGGAACCAGGCGAACGCCAGTGCAATGATGACTCCCGTCGCAAGAGACGGCAGCATCGGCACGAAGATGTCGGTCGGCGACACGCCGAGTGCCGAGGCCGCCCGCACGGTGGGGCCACCCCACGGCACGATGTTGAGCGTGCCGTTCATCAGGCCTGCAACGCAGGTGAGTACGACCGGACTCATGCCCAGACGCAGGTAGATCGGCAGCATCGCTGAGGTCGTGATGATGAAGGTCGTCGACCCGTCGCCGTCGAGCGACACCGCGCCGGCCAGGATCGCTGTGCCGAGGACGACCTTGGCCGGGTCGTTGCCGAGGAAGCGGGTGATGAACCGGATGAGGGGATCGAACAGCCCGACATCGATCATGATGCCGAAGAACATGATCGCGAACATGAGGAGCGCCGCCGTCGGGGCCAGGTCCCCGATCGACTCGATGATCATGTCGCCGAGGCCCAGGCCGGCACCGGCGAAGAGGCCGAAGATCGTGGGGACGAGAATGAGGGCGACCATCGGCGTGAGCCGCCTGGTCATGATGAGCACCATGAAGGTGAGGATCATGGTGCATCCGAGGATGACGAGCACATCGACTCCTTTGTCTATGTCTGAATGGTGCAGCCGAGCCAGGCGGATCCCGATCGGCAGTCACTGCCGAGGCGTATGACGAATGGCCTGAAGCTTAGGCAGACCGATGACGAAGCATCCGGTATCTCCCTTTGCTGCACGTATTGCGCATATGGTTGGTTGTGCGCATTCTGCTCAATGCGCCGCAAGGGGACGGAGATGCGGTTCTCGACGCAGATGCTGCTGCTGCAACTCGCCTGCGTGAGCGCGGTCGTCGTGATCTGCACCGGCGTGTTCGTCTGGATCGGCGTGCAACAGCTCCGGGCCGAGGCCGAGGCGTCGGCGCTGTCGATCGCCCGCACGGTCGCCGCCGACTCCGATGTGCGCGAGGGTATCGCCCGCGCTTCTGCAGACGTCGGCACGCCGACGAACGCGGGCCTCCGCGGCGGACCGCTGTCAACCCTCGCCGCGGCGGCAGAAGCCAATACCGGTGCACTGTTCATCGTGATCACCGACGATCACGGAATCCGATTCGCACACCCCGAGCCTCAGCTGCTCGGAGCGGTGGTGAGCACAGAGTTCGCCGAGGCTCTGGCTGGACGCGAGACGGTGTCGTGGGAATCGGGCACCCTCGGCGAGTCAGCTCGCGCAAAAGTTCCTGTCCGCGATCCCACCACCGGCGCGCCGGTGGGTGACGTGAGCGTTGGATTCGCTCCGAGCAGTGTCTTCAAGGAGCTTCCCCTGCTGCTGGGGGGCGTCGCGCTGGCTGCCGCCGTTGCCCTCGCACTGGGCGCTGTCGTGTCGTTCGTCATTCGCCGCCGCCTCGAGCGACTCACCCTCGGCCTGCAGCCCGAGGAACTGGCCGCGCTGGTCCAGAATCAGGCGGCGGTGCTCGACGGCGTCGGGGACGGAGTGCTCGCATCCGGACCG
Source organism: Cryobacterium sp. MDB2-A-1 (assembly GCF_004402675.1). Taxonomy (NCBI): domain Bacteria; kingdom Bacillati; phylum Actinomycetota; class Actinomycetes; order Micrococcales; family Microbacteriaceae; genus Cryobacterium; species Cryobacterium sp. MDB2-A-1. The sequence goes on from NZ_SOFK01000024.1 coordinate 81,584, forward strand.
GACGGCGTCGTGACCGTCGCCAACGCGACGGCCGCGCGATTGCTCGGCATCTCGGACCTGGTCGGACGGCGCATCCGCGACCTCGAATTGCCGGGGCCGGTGGTCGCAGCTCTGGCCGGTGAGCCGAAGCCACCGTCTCGGGGAAAGCGGGGAACGGATGCCGCCGATCCGGTCGTAATCGCCAACCATGTCGTCTACATCGACACTCACGTGGTGTCGCGGGCGAATCGGGACCTGGGCCTGATCGCGGTGATCCGCGACCGCACCGACATCGTGAGTCTCACGGACCGCCTGGAAACCGTGGCGTCGATGACCGACGCACTTCGGGTGCAGCGTCACGAGTTCGCAAACCGCCTGCACGTGACGGCCGGTCTGATGGATGCGGGCCGCGTGTCCGACGCTCGGGGCTACCTCGACGACGTGCTTCAGGCGTCACGCACCCCCGGCGGTCCGTTCGCCGGCGAGCACCTGACCGAGCCCTTCCTGGTGTCGCTGGTGGAAGCCAAGGCCGCTCAGGCCGGTGAGCGTGGAGTCCGCCTGTCGGTGGGTCTGGACTCACTGGTGCGCGGGGTCGTCTCTGCGCCCGAGGATGTGGCCACCGTGCTCGCCAACCTCATTGAGAACGCAGTGAGTGCGGCCGTGTGCGGTCAGCAGCCGGGTTGGGTGGAGGTGGAGCTGCTCGACGACGGCGACACGCTCGTCATGACCGTGGCCGACTCCGGGCAGGGCGTGCCCAACGGGGCACGCGTGTTCAGTGATGTGCGGAGCACGGATCTGGACCCGGACGCGGTGCATGGGCGGGGCATCGGCCTTCCGCTCGTGCGCGAGATCGCGGCGCGCCTCGGCGGAGAGGTGTGGCTGGTCGACGCCGGAGGCCGGGAAGGACACGGTGCCGTGTTCTGCGCCCGGCTGCCCGGGGTTATGGGGGAGCAGGCACGCCCACTACAAGGAGAAGAACAATGACCGATCCGATTTCCGTCCTCGTCGTCGACGACGACTTCCACGTCGGCGGCCTTCATCGCGATATCGTCGATGCGTGTACCGGCTACACCGCTTTTGAGCCGGTTCGGGGAGTGCGGGCCGCGCGCGCGGCGGTGCGGGATTTGTCTCCCGACCTCGTCATCTGCGACGTCTACCTTCCCGACGGCGACGGGATCGCCTTCATTGCGGAGATCGACGTGGACGCGTTCATGATCAGTGCGGCGTCGGATGGCGCCACCGTGCGCCGTGCCCTCCGCGCCGGCGCGCTGGACTACCTCATCAAACCGTTCGAACCCGCGCGGTTGAGCGAACGGCTGGGGGCATATCGCCGGTTCCGCACCCTGGTCGCCGAGGACCGCCAACTCGACCAGGATTCCATCGACAGGGCCCAGCGGGTGCTGCACGGGCGGGATGGTGGAGTCGCGTCGGTGTCGCGGTCCACGACCGAGAAGTTGCTCATCGAACTGCTCCAGGACGGGGAATCGTCCGCAAGCCTGATTGCCGGCCGTGCCGGTCTGTCGCGCGCGACGGCGCAGCGGCACCTTGCCGCCCTGGCAACCCGCGGTGATGTCGACGTGACCCTTCGTTACGGTTCGACCGGTCGCCCCGAGCACCGATACAGCGTTCGACGCTGAGCGTCGGGTTCTCAGGCGCATGCGGCGGGCCCGATGCGACAGGACCGGCGCCGCATGATCTCCCAGGAGGCTCATCGGTTGGCTCGCCGACCCCGAACCGGTAGAGTTCCCCTGAACGTGACACGATCTGAGGAGGTGAGCCCGATGCACACACTGTCCACTCTGGGCGCTCCTTTCGAGTTCACGATCGCGCGACTGACGTAGCCGTCGCGGGGAGCGCTTCGCGCACTCTCAGAAAGCTACGACTATGAATCAACACCGTTTGCACAATGCGGAGCCGATCTCACGCGACGTCTCCCCGCGCCCTTCCCGCACGGCCCTGGTCCTCGGTGGCGGCGGATCGACGGGTAACGCGTGGCTGATCGGGGTCATCGCCGGCCTGTACGAGGCCGGTCTCGACGTGACCGACGCCGATCTCATCATCGGGACCTCGGCCGGAGCGACAGCTGCGGCTCAGTTCACGGGCGCGAACCCCACTGACCTCCTGGCGCCCACTCTGGTCGCCGTGCCCGTGCCCGTGTCTGCGCAGCGCACCGCCCCGGCCGGTTCGGACGGCCATCGCGCTCAGGGTGGTCCGGTGACCGATCACCTGGAACGTCGGCGCCGCATCATCGCCGCCGCCGAGGACGCGGCCGACATGCGCCGCAGAATGGGTGCAGTTGCGCTCGACCTGGCTGCGGCATCGGACCCGGCGGTGCAGGCCCGGTGGCGCGCCACCGTCGCCTCGCGCCTGCCCAGCCACGACTGGCCCGAACGAAGGGTGCAGATCACCGCGGTCAATGCGGATACCGGTGCGCCGGTGGTGTTCGACCGGCACAGCGGGGTCGATCTGGTGGACGCCGTGGCCGCCAGCTGTGCCAGTGGCTTCGCCTACGGTATCGGCGGCGGTCGATATATCGACGGCGGCTACCGGTCCAACGCCGAGAACGCCGATCTGGCTGCCGGGTACGAGCGAGTGCTGGTGCTGTCACCGTTCGGCGGCAGGGCACTGACGCCGGTGGAGTGGGGCCTGCATCTTGCAACCCAGGTCGACGCGCTGCGCGCAGGCGGCAGCCGCGTCGAAACGATCTTCCCCGAGAGCAACGCCGAATACCTGTTCGGCGCCAGGGCGATGGACGTCTCGTTGCGCCCGTCCGCCGCCCAGGCCGGATTCAACCAAGGCCGGGTCCGTGCGGAGGGGCTTACCGAGTTCTGGCGCTGAAGGAAGCCGCCTCAGGGCTCAGGAGAGCTACGAGGAGCTTGCTTCCTCGTCGGGTCGGGACGAGGCGGGTTGCTGTGTCCAGGCGGGCGGTGTGTCCGTTCCAGCCTTTTCGTCGGCCGCGGCTTCGGCGGCCGTCTTGTGGATATTCCCGGCGGCGTGGTGGACCGGTGCGTAGATGACGTAGAGGTTCATGGGTCCGTCACCGATATTGGTGACGTTGTGCCAGGTGCCCGCGGGGACGAGGATGCACCACCCGTCAGAAACGTCCTGCTCGAAAACGAGGTTGTCTTTCTCCGGCCCCATCTGTGCCCTCCCGGCGCCCGCATCGAGGCGCAGGAACTGGTCGGTGTCGGGGTGCATTTCAAGTCCGATGGATTCTCCGGCAGGGATGCACATCAGGGTGACCTGCAAATACTTGCCGCTCCAGGCTACTGTTCGATAGTTCGTGTTCTCGGTGGTGGCGGTTTCCAGGTCGAAAGAGTCCGGGTGGGGGCCGATGTCGCTGCGAGTCATGGTGGGGGTTCCTTTTTCTCGGGGGCTTACCCCCAGTCTCGTTGAATCGACTGTGGTTGGCTACCGTTCAGAGTCGTCACGGGTATGTGCGCGGAGCTGTGGAGGTTGGACGAACGGTGGGACGCCGCTCCTCCGCCGTCGATGCCCGCGCGTAGGCTGGATCATGGCATCGTGTGCCGCATCACTCACACACACTTCGCTGGTTGCCCCAGACCCCGGCAGCTCCGTTTTTCTCGCAAGTCAAGGGAGCAAAAAATGAATCTCTTTGTCATCGTCGCCATCATCGCGGTTGTCTTGCTTGTGGTGGGTGGTTTCGTTCAAGCCCTCCAGTTCCTGCTCTGGGTTGGTGCTGTCCTCCTGATTATCGCGATCATCGGGTGGGTCCTTCGCGCCGTCAGGGGAAGCAACCGCTGATCCGGGTGACCGACCCGGCCCGCTAGTCGGGCGATCGACCACCCGGAGCAGCTCGCGTCATGTTGCGTCGAGTCGCTCCGGGTGGCCGACGAAGTCGGTGCCCGCCGGGTAGCCTTCCCCGCGGTGAGCACGCAGCCCAGCGCTTGGACCGTCTTACTCAGCCAGGGGACGGGTCACGGGCGAGGGTGCGGGTGTCGCTGATGTAACTGCCTCGACTCGGCGTCACCAGGAGCAGCGGCCGCAGCCGGTTCTGCGACTATGCGCAGGCCGGCCGGCGTGTTGGAAAGGCCGACCAATTGCTCCAACCAGGCCCGGTTCAGGTGCGGTTCCTGACTGCCGGCGAATTCGAATTGGAGCGGTACGGCCGGGTTGAGCCAGATTGAACTGCGACCGCTTCCCGATTCCGGCGACTTCTCCCAGGAGAACGTGAAGCTCTCGCCGCGGCGCAGCTTCGCGATGATCACGACCTTCAGGTGAGCCAGGGTGCGATCGTCAATCTCTACCGACATGGCCGGGGTTCCGTAAATGAATTTACCCACGGGAAACCTCGTTTGATCGGGAGAATGGGAATACATCGACGACAGGGCGGAGGTGAGGGCAACAGCGCTTGGGTGGACGATTATTCTGACCATAGGCCGAAGCGGCCGCGGTGCATATTGAGAAACCCCGGTCTTCTCCTGATTCAGGTCGTGGCGCCCTGCCCCAGTCCGCCATCGATGTCCAGGATTGCCCGATTGAAGTCTTCCGCCCCCGTTTCGGCGGCGGGGGACGGCTCGGTCACGGCGACCGGTCTGCTGGTCGGAAAGACCGGAACGGGAAAAAGCTCGCCTTCGTCGACGGTTGGCAAGTTCTCGGCATCGGCCACCTCGAATTGGCTTGCCGGACCGAACAGGAACGTGTGCGTAGTCGTAGCCCCGTTCGTCTCACGAACGGGTATGTCCACGGTCAGGCTCCCCGCGCCCGGATCCAGGTGCGTCGCGAAATCCAGTAGGGCCGCTGTAACGGCATCACCGGTGACAATGGACCCGCCTGCGTACGTGATGCGCTTCATGACACGAATATAGCGGGGCCGGCGTTGGAATCGTCCTGAACGTGACACGATCTGAGGAGGTGAGCCCGATGCACGCACCGTCCACTCTGCGTGCTCCTTTCGCGTTCGCGATCGCGCGGCTGACGTAGCCGTCGCGGGAAGCGCGCCGAACACCTGCTCGGCGCCGCGAAGCGGTGCGGCTCGAGTTCAACAGTCCACCCTGCGACGAGCCGTTCCAAGGCATCATCGATCCGGTACTCCGCGTCAACACCATAGTGAGCCGTTCCGAAACCGGTCAAGGCGAGCGCGGTGATCGCTTGCGCGATTCGTTGTGGCTGGGTATCGTACAATCAAATGGTTGTATCAGAGCTTTCTGAACAGGATGTGAACCGCCTCTTCCGCGCCCTCGCAGACGCGACGAGGCGGGATATCGTGCGCCGCACGCTGGTCACCGACATCTCGGTGTCGCAGTTGGCGGACTCCTACGAGATGTCCTTCGCGGCCGTCCAGAAACACATTGCCGTGCTGGAGGAGGCCCATCTCGTGACGAAGGCAGCGCGGGGCCGTGAGCGGATGGTACGGGGAAACCTTGATCGCATCCGTCAGGCCCAGCGCCTGCTCGACCACTTCGAGGAGCTCTGGCGTTCGCGCATCGACCGCCTCGACAGCCTGCTCGCGGAAGACTCTCCGGCTACACCTGACACCTAACCGAAAGGATCATCATGCCCGTCACCTCCGTCGAGAAAGACCTCGACCAGCTCACGATCACGATCGTCGCCGACTTCCCTGTGCCCCTCCGCCGGCTCTGGGATGCGTACACGGATCCACGCCAGATCGAACGGTTCTGGGGCCCGCCGACCTATCCGGCCACGTTCTACCGGCACGACGCTCTGACCGGGGGACGCAGCGTGTATGCGATGACCGGGCCGGAGGGCGATACGCACTACGGCTGCTGGGACTGGACCTCGACCGATGCTCCCCACGCGTTTGAAGTGCTTGACAGCTTCTCGGATGCGGCGGGTGTGCCCAACGCCGACCACCCCACCACCCGAATGGACTTCGCTTTCGAGGAGACGCCCGGCGGCAGTCGCCTGAAGACGACGTCGTACTTCGGCTCCCTCGACCAGATGCAGCAGCTCATCGAGATGGGAATGCTCGAAGGCACCCGCCAGGCGATGGCCCAGATCGACCAGGTGCTGGCCGACCTGGCGTCATACGCCGCCGACCATCTGGCGGAGGCGCAGATCCTCAGCGACACCCAGGTGCGGGTGGCACGGGTGATCCGCGGCACCGTCGACCAGGTGTGGCGGGCCCACAACGATGCCGCCCTCATGAAGCGGTGGCTCCTGGGACCGGATGGTTGGTCGATGCCCGTCTGTGAGATCGCAGCAGCCGTCGGTGACAGCTACCGCTACGAGTGGCAGCGGGACGGCGGCGAGGAGCGATTCGGCTTCACCGGTGAGCTCCTCGAGTCGGTCGAACCGCACCGCGCGGTCACGACCGAGGCGATGATCGGGATGGACTTCCCGGCAACGCTCAACGAGCTGACCCTCACGGAAGTCGAGGGCGGAACCCTGCTCTCACTCGTCATCACCTACGCCAATGCGGAGCAGCGTGACGCGGTGCTTGCTACGGGCATGACCGGCGGAATGGAGACCAGCTACCAGCGCCTCGAGGGGCTGTTGCAGCCGACGTTGGCCTAGCTCCAGCCGTATCAGCCTCGTGCGTCGCCCGTGCACGCGGTTGGTAACGTCGGATCATGGCACTCATCGAGCTGGTCCGAGGCGACATCACGGCGCTGCCCGCGGACGCGATCGTCAACGCGGCGAATCACACGCTGCTCGGGGGCGGGGGAGTGGACGGCGCGATTCACCGGGCCGGAGGCCCGAGCATCCTTGCGGAATGTCGCCGGTTGCGTGCCACGACGCTGCCGGACGGGCTGCCGACCGGTGCCGCCGTCGCGACTACGGCGGGGCTCCTCCCCGCCCGGTGGGTCATCCACACCGTCGGCCCGATATGGGCGAAGACCCTCGACCAATCGGACCTGCTCGCCTCCTGCTACGTCGAGTCGCTGCGGGTCGCCGACGAACTCGGCGCCCACCACGTGACCTTTCCTGCGGTGAGCGCCGGCGTCTACGGGTGGCCGATGGACGACGCGGCGCGTATCGCCGTCGAGACGGTGGCCGCGAGCTCCACGGCCGTGGATGTCGTCACGTTCGTGCTGTTCAACGCTCACGCGATCGACGCGTTCCGGTCGGCACTGGCCCGGCTGCGCTGAGAAGAGTCGGCGACAGGCCGAGAGCCAGCCGGCACCTCATCCTCGCATCACAGCGGGGAGGGCACTCCGCACGCATCGGCGCCCGATGGGTTCGGCGACTCGGGCCGCCGACTCCCTAGGCTGTACGCATGGCCACAGTCATCCTCGTGCGGCACGGCCGCACCACCGCGAATGCCGACGGACTCCTGGCAGGGCGATCTCTCGGGGTCGGACTCGACGCGATCGGGCGCACCCAGGCCGCGAGCGCCGGCGAGCGGCTCTCCGTCGTGCCTCTGGTCGGCGTGGTCTCGAGCCCCCTGCAGCGATGCCGGGAGACCTCCCGGCTGATCCTCGACCTGCAGGGCGGCACTCCCTCGACTCCCGTTGACGAGGACATCACCGAGTGCGACTACGGCGACTGGCAGGGCCGCACCCTGATCGACCTCGCCCAGGAGCCCCTGTGGCCGGTGGTGCAGGCGCACCCCTCTGCGGTCGTCTTTCCCGGCGGCGAATCGATGGCCGCCATGCAGGCGCGGTCGGTCGCGGCCATCCGGCGCCATGATGCGATCTTCGAAGCCGAGCATGGTCCCGGTGCGGTGTGGGTCGCGGTGAGCCACGGCGACATCATCAAGTCCGTCCTCGCCGACGCACTCGGGATGCACCTGGACCTGTTCCAGCGGATCAACGTCGGACCAGCATCCGTCTCGATCGTGCGCTACGGGCCCCATCGCCCGAGTGTCCACGCCATCAACACCGACGCAGGCGACCTGTCCTGGCTGGCGGCGGCCGGCCCGGTGGCCGATGCGCCGGTCGGCGGTGGGGCCGGCACTGAGCGGCCGCAGGAAACCGGAGCCTAAAATATCCCCATGCCTACAATCCTGCATGAGTTCGACTGGCCGGACCGGGTCGTCGTCGGTACCGTCGGCCGGCCGGGGTCGCGCACGTTCTATCTGCAGGTGCGCAGCGGAACCCAGATCGTCAGCATCGCCATGGAGAAGCAGCAGTCGGCGCTCCTCGCCGACAGCATCGACGAGATCCTCGATCAGCTGATGTCCACCGAGGGAAATCCCTTCAGCGTCCCCACCACGACACCTGTGGAGCTCGTGGACAACGAACCGCTCGAGCAACCCGTCGAGGAGGATTTCCGCACCGGAACCATGACCCTGGGCTGGGACCCCTCGACCGTGCAGATCGTGATCGAGGCCTTCCCGATCGTGGTGGTCGACGAGGAGGGCCTCGGAGACGACCCCCTCGCCGTCGTCGATGCCGCAACGGCCGACCCCGAGCAGATGCTGTTGCTGCGGATTCCGGTCGGCACGGCCAGGGCCTTCGCGAAGCGCACCCACGAAGTCGTCGGCGCCGGGCGCCCCCTCTGCCCTCTCTGCGGTGACCCCATCGACCCGGACGGGCACGACTGCGTGCTGCGCGACGAGCCCTGATGACGCCGGGCTCCGGCGAGCTCGAGGCCGGCGGGCTTGAACGCGGTGAGCTCGAACTCACGGGCCGCATCACGACCGCCTCGAACGCGACATTCCTCGGCAGCATTGGCGGCGTCCCGGTGGTCTACAAGCCGGTCGCCGGCGAGCATCCGCTCTGGGATTTCCCCGACGGGACCCTCGCGAACCGGGAGGTTGCGGCATACCGGGTCTCCGAGGCCTTCGGGTGGAAGGTCGTACCCCGGACCTGGCTTCGCGACGGTCCGATGGGCCCGGGGATGGTGCAGCTGTGGCAGGACGCGGATCCCGAACAGGACGCCGTCGACCTGGTGCCCTGGGAGATCGGGCCGGGCGCTGGCTGGCGCCGCGTCTTCGACGGTCGCGACGAGCAGGACCGGGCGGTCACGCTCGTGCACGAAGACTCGGTCGCGCTGCGCCGGATGGCCGTGTTCGACATCGTCGTCAACAATGCCGACCGCAAGGGCAACCACATTCTCGCCATGCCGGATGGCCACCGGCACGGCGTGGACCACGGGTTGACGTTCCACGTCGAGCACAAGCTGCGCACGGTGCTGTGGGGCTGGCTGGGCGATGCCCTCAGCGCCGAGGAGCTCGACGGGGTCGACCGGGTGCGCGCGGGGCTCGACGGCGACCTCGGTGTCACCCTCGGGGAACTGCTCGACGCGGACGAGCTCGAGGCCCTGGCCGCCCGCTGTGACCGGCTGCGGGCGGCGGGCCGGTTCCCCGCCCCGCGCGGCCAGATGCCCGCGGTCCCCTGGCCGCTGTTCTGACCCTGCGACCCTGACCTGTGATCGTCGGGTGGGTACGATCAGTGGATGCCCCCGCGTTCGCCCCTTCCGCAACGTCACGGGCTCGACGCGGCCTGGGTCTGCACCCCGGAGCGCGACCCATCCCGGCCGAAGCCGTGGCCGACCATGGGCGCCTGGCTTGCAGAACGGTTGGCCGGGTTCGTCGACGTGGCCGGGTTGCTGGCCGCAGAGCGCTTCGCCTACGAAACGGGCACGCCCGTCGGTACCAGCGACCCCTACCGGCCGCACACCTTCGTCTGGTTTCATCGTGATCTCGCCGCGGAGGCGGTCGTGCCAGGGACCATTCATGTGATCCACCGCGACGAGCGGCTCGTCGTGATCGACAAGCCGGCCTTCCTCTCCACGATCCCGCGCGGCCGGCACGTCGTGCAGAGTGTTGTCGTGCGCCTGCGCGCCGAGCTCGGCCTGCCAGAGCTCTCTCCGCTGCATCGGCTGGACCGGGTGACATCGGGGCTGCTGGTGCTGGCGACCGAGCGGCGCTGGCGCGGGGCGTACCAGTCGATGTTCCAGCGCGGTGAAGTCCACAAGACCTACCGGGCCCTGGCCCCGGCCCGACCGGGGCTTGAGTTCCCCGTCACCGTCCGCAACCACCTGCTCACCCGGCGCGGCCACTGGCAGGCCGAGGTCGTGCCCGGGGCACCGGTCAACGCCGAGTCGCTGATCGAGCTGGAGACCACGCTCGGCAGTGCCGCCGTCTACCGGCTGACGCCGAGCACGGGACGCACCCACCAGCTGCGGATGCACATGCTGGGCCTCGGCATCCCGATCATCGACGACCCGCTCTACCCTGTGGTCCAGGACGTCGCCATCGACGACTTCTCCCGGCCGCTGCAGCTCCTGGCGAGCGAGGTGAGCTTCACCGATCCGATCGACGGGCATCCGCGCCACTTCGAAGGAGTGCGCAGCCTGCCGGTGCTCCCGGAGACTTGTGCCCCGGAGACGGGTGCCTCGGAGTGAGCGGGTGGCTCAGCCGAGGGTCTTCTTCATCTTGATCGATGTCGTCTCGTAGTCCAGCGTCTCGTAGAGCCGCCGCGCCACCGTATTGAAACCGAAGACGCTCAGGCCGAGGGTCCTGGCGCCGTGGGACTTCGCGAACTGTTCCGCGAGCAGCATGGTCTCCCGGCCCAGCCCCTTGCCACGTTCGTCCTCGTTGATGGAGATATCCCAGACCCACCAGTCCGAATCGTCCTCACCCTGGGCGCGGCCGATCCAGAGGTAGCCGACCGGGCGGCCAGGGCCGTCGTGCACGTCGAACACGTACTGACCGGATGCCGGTTGTCCGCCGGGGAAGGAATTTCCGAGACTCCGGGCGGCGAGCCGATGAGCATCTGAGGGGGAGCGGCCGAGGCTGATCAGATCGGATGCGTACTCCTCCGCGCTGCGTCGCAGCCATTTCGGAAGACGTTTGGGGGACAGGGGTTCCAGGGTGACGGGCACGAGCCGAGCCTATCCGTCGGCCGGTGCCCGGTCACACCGTTCGTGGGGGGCCTAGGTCGCGAGGAAGGCGAGGATGTCCTGGTCGAGCTCCGCCTGGTAGTCGCCATAGATGCCGTGGGGCGCGCCGGGATAGACCTTGAGGGTGCCGTTCTTGACCAGCTCGATCGACTTAAGTGCTGCGTCCTTGATGGGAACGATCTGGTCGTCGTCTCCGTGGGCGATGAAGATCGGTACCTCGAGCGCCGTGAGGTCTGCGGTGAAGTCGGTCTCCGAGAACGCCTTGACGCAGTCGTAGGCCGCGGCGAGGTTCACCAGCATTCCCTGGCGCCAGAATTCGCGCTTGGCACCCTCAGAGACCGCGCTTCCGGGCCGGTTCGCCCCGAAGAACGCTTCGGTGAGCTCGATGTAGAACTGGGACGAATCGCTCAGGACACCCGCACGGATGCCGTCGAACACCTCGATCGGAAGGCCGTCGGGGTTGCTTTCCGTCTTCACCATGAGCGGCGGCACCGCGCCGGCGGTGATGACCTTGGTCACCCGGCCGACCCCGTGCTGCGCCGCATAGCGCACCACCTCGCCGCCGCCCGTGGAGTGACCGATCACGGCGAGGTTCTTCAGGTCGAGCGACTCGACGAGTTCGGCCAGGTCGCGGGCATACGTGTCCATGTCGTTTCCGGTATACGTCTTCGCTGAGCGACCGTGCCCGCGGCGGTCGTGTGCGATGGCACGGTACCCGTTGTCGGCGAGCAGTTTCACCTCGACCTGCCAGGCGTCGGACGAGAGCGGCCAGCCGTGGCTGAGGAGGACCGGCTGTCCTTCGCCCTGGTCGGTGTAGTAGATCTCGGTTCCGTCGGATGTGCTGAAGTACGGCAAGAGGGATCTCCTTCAAAGAATCGTCGGAATGAAAATGACAGGATAGCCCGGCCTCGTGAGCCCTGCCCGGACAGGTATGCTGCGAGTGCGTTCGGCGTTAACGAGGACACCCAGGGAGAAATTCATGAACAAGTACGTTGTCACCAACCCCGCCACGGGGACGAGCGGCCCCAGTTTCACGCTGGCAACCGACGACGAGGTTTCGGACGCGATCGGCGTGGCGGACCGCGCCCACACGGAGTTCTCGCGCCGCACATCCGTCGCGGAGCGGGCGGCACTCATGCAGCGCGTCGCCGACCTGCACACCGAGCGTCGCGAGCACCTGGCCGAGCTCATCGTGCGCGAAATGGGCAAGCCCGTCGAGCAGGCCCTCGGTGAGGTCGACTTCTCCGCCGACATCTACTCCTACTACGCGACTCATGGCGAGGCCTTCCTCGCCGACGAGCCGATCGAACTGCTGGGCGGCGAGGGCACCGCGTTCATGCGCAGCGCGTCCCTCGGCGTTCTCCTCGGCATCATGCCGTGGAACTTTCCCTACTACCAGGTCGCCCGTTTCGCCGGCCCGAACCTGGTGCTCGGCAACACCATCCTGCTCAAGCACGCCTCGCAGTGCCCGGAATCCGCCGCCGCCATCGAAGAGATCTTCACGGATGCCGGGTTCCCCGCCGGCGCCTACCGCAACCTCTACGCGTCCAACGCCCAGATCTCCGACATCATCGCCGATCCCCGGGTGCACGGCGTCTCCCTGACCGGGTCGGAGGGGGCAGGCGCGGCCGTCGCGGAGGTCGCCGGCCGCAACCTCAAGAAGGTCGTGCTCGAACTGGGCGGATCCGACCCGTTCATCGTGCTCAGCGCGGACGACCTCGAGGAAGCCGTCGACGCTGCCGTCGCGGCCCGCCTGGACAACTCCGGGCAGTCCTGCAACGCGGCCAAGCGTTTCATCGTCATCGACGCTCTCTTCGACGCCTTCACCGAGAGCTTCACCGCCAAGATCACCGGCAACGTGCCGGCAGACCCGACGTCACCGGAGACGACACTGGGACCGCTCTCCTCCCTCGGCGCCGCCGAAAACCTCGAGGAACAGCTCCAGCGGGCGGAGGCCCAGGGCGCCACCGTCGTTGCCAGGGGAACGCGGGACGGCGCCTTCTTCTCGCCGACGGTGATCACCGGGGTCTCCCCGCAGAGCGACGCCTACCGGGAAGAATTCTTCGGCCCGGTGGCCGCGATCTACCGTGTGCAGGACGAGGCGGAGGCGGTGCAGGTGGCCAACGACATCCCCTACGGCCTCGGTTCCTACCTCTTCACGACCGACCCGGAGCAGGCACTGCGCGTCGCCGACCAGATCGAGGCCGGGATGGTGTTCATCAACGGGTCGCTCCTGGACAGCCCGGAACTCCCCTTCGGCGGCGTGAAGCGGTCCGGCTTCGGCCGGGAACTGGGACGCTTCGGGATCGCAGAGTTCGCCAACCGCAAGCTCATCCGCATCCTGAAGTAGTCACTCGTGCCTCGGCCGGGTCCCGATCGGGCCCGGCCGACACGGGGCGTGTCAGCTCAACGAGCGCCCAGCATCAGGCCGGGAAAAGCGGCGAGGATGCTGGTGACGACACCGTCATCGTCGTTCGACGGAGCGAGGTGGCGGGCACGGGCACGGATGCTCGGGTGCGCATTGGCCATCGCGTAGGACTCTCCGGCGGCGTCGAGCATCTCGGCGTCGTTGAGGTAGTCGCCGAACGCCATCGTCTGCTCCCGGGTGATCCCGAGTTCGCGCTGGAGGCGGATCAGCGCCCGCCCCTTGTTGACCCCTGGACGCATCACATCGACCCAGTGCTCGCCCGAGACCACGACATCGGCCTCGAGTCCGAGGCCGCGCAGGGACGGCCCGGTGTGCTCTTCCGCTGAGGCGAAGTCGTAGATCGCGAGTTTCACCACCTCGTCGTCGGAGGACGCGGCGAGGACATCGTCCACGATCGCCAGGGCCTCGTAGTACGGCTTGACCCTGGCGAAGTACTCGGCGTCGGTGCGCTCGATATACGCCGTTCGCACCCCGCACACGACGATGCCCACGTCGGAGCCCGTGGCGGCCGCGGTGCGCACCCACTCGACGATGGCGGGGATGACGGACAAGACTACGGGTTCCAGTGCGATGCTCGTGCCGTCGCGAACGACGTTCGTGCCGTTCTCGGCGATGAACACGAGGCCCTCGCGCTCACCGAAGGTTTCCCGCAGGGTCTGGTACTGGCGTCCACTGGCAGGGGAGAACATCACTCCGGCGCGGAGCAGCGCCTCGAGCACGGGCCAGAAGCCGTCGGGCACCCGGCCGGAATCATCGAGGAGAGTGCCGTCCATGTCCGAGACGATCAGGCGGATATCGGCGGGTTCCTGGAGGTGAGTCACCCTTTCCATTATCGGGGACGGCGCGGGGTGCGGTGACCGTCGACAGTGGGCCGGCCCCCGTGCACCCCGTTCCGGCGCCCTGCCCGGCGCCCTTGTGTGCTCCCGGTCGTGGGGGCACCATGCATCGTGGACACCGTGCCCGATTCACCGTCGAAAGGTCGTTCCCATGCCTCGTACCTCCGTTGTGACCGGCTCGGCAAGCGGCATCGGGAAGGCAACCAAAGAACTTCTCATGGAGCGCGGTGAGACCGTCATCGGCGTCGATATCCATGATGCGGACGTGGTCGTCGACCTGTCCACCGCGGCAGGGCGCGCGTCCCTCGTCGAACAGGTGAGCGACCTGAGCGGCGGTGCGATCGACGCCGTGCACGCCGTTGCCGGTCTGGCTTCGCCGACGGCCACCACCGTGGCCGTGAACTACTTCGGAACCATCGCGACGCTTGAGGACCTGCGCCCCCTGCTGGTCGGCTCGGCCGCCCCCCGCGCCGTCGCCGTCTCGTCGATGGCCTCGCTCTTCCCGCCGGACGACATCCTGCTCGCCGCACTCCTCGCCGGCAACGAAGCGGATGCCCTGGCCCGCGCCGCCGAGCTCGAAGCGGGCGGCGAGGAGCTGGGAGCCTTGATCTACGGCACGACCAAGCGCGCCCTGGCCCGGTGGATCCGCCGGAACGCTGCGACGGACAACTGGGCCGGCGCCTCGATCCCCCTGAACGCGGTCGCACCCGGGGTCGTGGACACCCCGATGACCTCCGACATGATCAAGACGCCGCAGCAGCGCGAGGCGATGGCCACGATGGTTCCGATGCCCCTCAACGGGATCTTCGAACCGCGCTCGGTCGCCTACCTCCTGGCGTGGCTCGCCGGCGAGGAAAACGCCCACCTGTGCGGTCAGGTCATCTTCATCGACGGCGGTTCGGATGTGGTCATCCGGGGGGATGCGACCTGGTAGCGACACCGGGCGTTCACCGTGTCGTGAGCGCGCCGTCGACCATCGAATGCACCGAGGTCATCAGCGGGAGCAGGCGCTGGTCGTGGGTGACGAGGATCGTGGCGGTGTCGAACTCCGCTGTCAGCCGCAGAATCAGGGCCAAGATGCTCGAACCGCGTTCCTGGTCCAGCGCACTCGTGGGCTCGTCGACCACCAGTGCGCTCGGCTCATTCATCAGTGCCCTGGCGATATTGACCCGCTGGCGTTGCCCTCCCGAGAGTTGCGCCGGATGCTTGGCGGCGTTATCGGCGAGGCCGACGGCATCCAGGAGCTCCCTGGCCCGCGCCCGTGCGGCGTTGCGGGCACTGCGACCCCGGCGGGGTCCGTCGAGTTCCCCCATCACGACAAGCTGCTCCTCTGCGGTCAACGACGGGATCAGGTTCGATTGCTGGAAGACGATGCCGATGCTGTCCCTCCGCAGCTCCGCCCGTTCGGCGAGGGAGAGGGCGGTCGCGTCCACGTCATCGACGTGCAGGGTTCCTGCATCCGGGCTGATCAGGGTCGATGCCACGGCGAGCAGGCTCGACTTTCCCGATCCGGATGGGCCGGTGATCCCGACCACGGAACCGCGATCGACCGTGAGGCTGACGTCGTCGACGGCGGTGATCCGCCGGTCGCCGTCCGGGAAGCTGAGAGTGATGTGGTCAAGGCGGATCATCGGTTGCTCCCGAGGGCGGTGAGGGGGTCGGCGGTGGTGACGGAACGGAGCGCGAAGGCCGCGCCGGCGAGACCCAGCGCGATCATCGCCGCACCGGGAAGGAGGGTCGTCAGGGGACTGATCACAAACGGCAACGCGGTGCCGGCCAGTGCGCCGAGCAGGGCGGTGAGCGCGATGCCGAGCCCGACGCCCACGATGAGGACGAGGGCGGCCTGGCCGAGAGCGTCGCCGACGAGCATCCGGTTGGACGCACCGAGCGCCTTGAGGACGGCGACGTCCGGTTGGCGTTGCATGCTCCAGACGGTGAAGAACGCGCCGACCACGAGGGCGGAGATGCCGAAGAGCATGGCCACCATCAGGAGCAGCGAGCCGATTTCGGAGCGGAATGCCGACAGGGCCGTCAGCGATTGCAGGACGCCGGCCGAGGACGTGCCGGTCGCCGTGTCCGCGGCGGACCAGTCGGTTCCCGAGGCGGTCACGGCCAGGACGGTCGCGTATGCGCCGGGGCTGCCGGTCGTGGCGGCGAGCTTCTGCCAGTCGGTCAGGGCCAGCCAGCTGACCGGCGTGTGCGAGTACCAGGTGTCGTCGGTGACCCGGTCGACGACGAATGTTGAACCCAGGATGGTGACCGAATCGCCTGCCCCGATGCCGAGTTTCGCAGCGGCCGTCCGCGGCAGGGTCAGGTGCCCGCTCGCGGGAGCGCTGCCGGAACCGAACCCGGAGGCGCTGCCGAACAGCGCGACGGCGACCTGGTTGTCGCCGGCCGATACCCTCTGCTGGCTGATGCCCAGGGGGTGCACGTCCCGGACCCCGGCCTGGTCTCGCCACCGGATCGCATTCGCTTCGGTCACAGCGGAATCGGCGAAGCTGCGTTCGGAGTCCGCGACCGGGGCAGAGAAGACGATCCGATCGGCGCCGAGGCCGGTGATCGCGGAGATGTTCTGGTCGGCCAGGCCGCCGGTCAGGCCGGACAGGAATCCGACCAGCAGGGTGATCAGGGTCACCACGGTTCCGATGAGGACGAATCGCCCCCTGGCGAATCTCAGATCGCGCCACGCTACGTACACAGAGGACTCCTTTTCACGCCGGTCCCGTCACTGGACCGGCTGCAGATGGCGAGCCCGTGCCCGCCACTGACCACTCTGCCGAGAACCGAACGCCCGGTCATCGTGCACCCGAACGGTCATTCCGGGACGAAGGGCGGAGCATCCGCTACACCTTTCGAAGGATGCCGTCCCGGCCTATTCCCCGTACGGTGGACTGGTGATCGCCGAGTGAGAGAAGCAACGCCATGACCGCGCACGGCTCCGGACTCGACTCCGTCTTCCTGGGTCTGCGCGTGAGCCTGCACCTGTTGGTGCTCGGCCTCGTCGTGCTCGTGGTCGCGATGGCCGGGCAGGCGGGGATGCCCGCCGCGGGAGTCATCATCTGCCTTTCCGCCGTGCTGCTCGGAACCTATGCCACCGGCACACTCGTCGCATACAACCTCCCGAGCCGTTCCCTGCCCGGGTGGGCACTGGCCTGGACGGCCGCGCTGAGCCTCGAATGGGTTGTCCTCACGGTTTTCAGCCCAGAGGCCATCTACCTGCTCTTCCCGCTCTTCTTCATCTACCTGCACCTGCTTCCCGGCTGGACGGGCCCCGCAGCAATCGCCCTCGCGACCGGGATCGCGATCGTCGCGTTCGGCGTGCATCGCGGATTCAGCGTGGGCGGCGTGATCGGTCCCGTGATCGGTGCCGTGGTCGCCGTCGTCATCGGGCTCGCGTACCGGTCGCTCACCAGGGAAGCCCGGGAGCGGGACCTTCTGATCGCCGAGCTGCAGGACACCCGAACCCAGCTCGCGGCGGCCGAGCGGGCCGCGGGAGTGCTCGACGAACGCGGCCGGCTGGCGCGCGAGATCCATGACACGGTGTCCCAGAGCCTCTCCAGCATCGTCCTGCTGCTGCACGCTGCCGAGCGCTCCGCCGATTCGAGTGCCGCCGTGCGCATGCGCGTGGGCCAGGCCAGGGATGCCGCGACTCAGGCCCTCGGCGAGACCCGTTCTTTCATCGACGAACTCTCGCCACCGGCGTTGCGGCAGACCACGCTGGTCGAGGCGCTCCGTCGGCTTGCCGCCGAGACGGAGGCGGCCAGCGGAGTACCGGTCAACGTCACGATCTCCGGGGACATCGGCCTGTTGCCGACCCGGCTCGAAACGGCCCTGCTCCGGATTGCGCAGGGGTCGCTGGCCAACGCCGTGCAGCATGCCCGGGCCGGCCGGATCGACCTCACGTTGAGCCGGCTCGATTCGGAGGTCATTCTGGACGTGGTCGACGACGGAGTGGGGTTCGACCCCGAGTCCGGCCCACAGGCCGTTCCCGCTGCCGTCGTACCCGCTGCCGTCCCCACCGCTCGCAACACCTTCGGCCTGCACGCCATGCGGGAGCGGGTCACCGAGCTGGGCGGGACGCTCACGGTCGAGAGCACGCGCCCGGATGGCGACCGGAACCGGCACGGGACCAGCGTCGTAGCCAGCTTCGAGCTCGCCCGATGACCATCCGGGTGCTGATCGCAGACGACCATCCCATCATGCGAACCGGGCTGCTTGCCCTGTTGGACACGGAACCGTCGATCACTGTCGTCGCCGCGGTCGGTACGACCGCCGAAGCGCTCGCCGAAACCGTGCGCCTGGGCCCTGACGTCGTGCTGATGGACCTGCAGTTCCAGGGCCAGTTCGAGGGCGCCGCGGCGACGCAGCGCATCCGCGCGCTCGACAACGCGCCCGCCGTGCTGATCCTCACGAACTATGACGCCGAAAGCGACATCGTCACCGCGATCGAAAGCGGCGCCGCCGGATACCTGCTGAAGGACACCCCGCCGGACGATCTCATCACTGCCGTGATCGCCGCCGCCTCCGGGCAGTCGGCACTGGCACCGGCCGTGGCCACCCGGCTGCTCGCCCGGGTGCGCGACGCGCAGTCGGCGCTGAGCATTCGCGAACTCGAGGTCCTGACCCTCGTGGCGGCCGGGCACAGCAATGGCGACATCGCGCGCGGGCTGCACCTGAGTGAGACCACCGTCAAGTCGCATCTCGCCCATATCTTCCCCAAGCTCGGTGCGACGAGTCGCACGGCGGCGGTTGCGGCAGCGCGCGAGGCCGGGCTCATCCGCTGATTCAGCCTTCGGGTGGCCTGCCTGCTCGTCAGGGGCGTGGCTGCCGCCTGCCCGACTCTTAACGGACTATGTTGAAAAGGTGAACAAAGGGTGAACGAAGCCTGATCGATCGGTGAACGTGAGCTGGTATCGATGAGCGTTGGGGCTTCGCGGGTCCGTCACGCCGACCGGATCCCTCACGGTGCTCCGGGCTTCCGAGACCGGAGTACCCCACGAGAGATGCGCAGCGCGACAGTAGCCAGTCGGTTCGAGCCCGGCTCCTCATCGTCGGTAGTTTCTGCGTCGCGACGGCGGTCGTTTCTGCGGTCTGTGTCTTCGGAGCCGGCCAGCACCTGAGCGCAACGTCGGCAGGACCGGGTTCCGTCGTGACCGTGGCGGCCGGGACTCTCCCTGACGCAGCGGAGTCGGTGGATGGCCTGGACAACTCCCATGACTCCGGGATCGAGCTCAGTGTCGATGTACTCTCCTCCCCGTCGATCGTGGACCAGGGCGCTGGCCCGGTCCAGCCTCGATCGTCGATGGGCGACGACTTCACGTCCACCGTCACGATCGCCGGCCGGCAGCCCGAGATCGACCTGTGTTCCGGGCTCGTGGACACGACAGCCTGGTACGGCACGCCGATGCTCGTCGAGCACTGGGGCTGCGGTGGCGAACTCTTCCCGCGGTGGACCGGGGCGCAGGTCCGCCTGGCCGGCATCGACGCCGGCGTCTACCGGGTGACCGGTGTGATCGGCTCCCTGAGCGCTGGCACCGCGATGGTCAGCGACGTTCCGCGTGGCCACGACCTCGTCTTTCAGACCTGCCTGAACGGCGACAGCACTCACATGGTCCTGGTCGGGCTATCCAGGATCGGCTAGACCTGCTCGCGTCGTTCGGGTCGTTCAGGCTATTGGGCTCGCCCGGCCTGTCCGGGCCAGGGCGCCGGCCGGCCGAAGAGATAGCCCTGCCCGTGCAGCCAGCCCTGTGACAGCAGGGTCCGCGCCTGCGTCTCGGTCTCGACGCCCTCGGCGACACCGGTCAGGCCCAGGTGCGCGACGAGCCCCGCGAGGCCTGCCGCCAGGGCATCTGCGCCGCGGTTGCCGTCACCGAGGCCCCCGACGAAGCTCGCGTCGAGCTTGAGTCCCGTGACCGGGAGGTCGCGCAACAGCGAGATGGAGGAGAACCCGGTGCCGAAATCGTCGACGTGCAGGCCGACGCCGAGATCGCGGACCGCATCGAGGCTTCCTGTGGTGGATGGCCGCAGTGACAGCACGGCCGTTTCGGTGACCTCGACGATGAGTCGGGACGGGTCGACGCCGTGGGTCCGGAGGGCCGACCGGAAGGTCTCGGCCCAGGACTCGTGGGCCAAGTCGACGGCGGACACGTTGACGCTGATCGTTGTCGCACCGTTGGGATCCGAGGCCAGGACGGCGCAGACCTGGTCGAGCACGTAGCGATCGATTCCGAGGATGAGCCGGGATTCCTCGGCGATCGGGAGGAACTCGGCCGGCGCAAGGAGTCCCCGCCCGGGGTGCTGCCAGCGGACGAGTGCCTCATAGCCGACGGTGGAGCGATCGAGGAGGGCGACGATCGGCTGGTAGTAGACGACGAAATCGCCCTTCCGCAGCGAAATGCGGATTTCGTCCTCGATGGTGAGCCGCTCCATCGCCTGGGAGTGCATCGTGTCGTCGAAGAACTGCCACCGGGCCCTGCCCGACTTCTTGGCCCGGAAGAGAGCGGAGTCGGTGTCCCGAAGAAGACTGGCGGCGGTGGAACTGTCCGTGGAGAGGGCGATTCCCATCGACACCGTCGGGATGATCCGGTGTCCGTGGATCGAGAGCTCGGTGCTGAGAGCAGCCGTGATGTTCACCGCGACACGTTCGACATCCGCGGGCTCGGATGCATTCGGAACGACGACGACGAATTCATCACCGCCGAAGCGTCCGACCCGGTCGTGGGGGAGCATCGCGGACGCGATCCGGTCTGCGATCACGGCGAGCACCTCGTCACCGGCGACATGGCCGAGCGAGTCGTTGACGAGCTTGAAGTTGTCGAGGTCGATGAACAGCACGCCGACGGCGAGCCCGGAATTCCGGGAATCCTCGAGGTCCTGCTCGAGAACGCGGAGGATCCAGTCCCGGTTGTGCATCCCGGTCAGCCGGTCGTTGTGTGCCTGGAACAGCAGCTCCTCGCGGGACTCGTGCTCGGCCGTGACATCTTCGAGCTGCACGACCAAACGTTCCGGTGCGCCCGCACTGGTCCGGATCACCGACGCGGTCCGGCGGGCCCAGATAATGGCCCCGTCGGCCCTGACCAGGCGCAATTCGCGGAAAGGAGCCCTGGCGGCGGTGGCGATAGTCAAGGCCCTGGCCTGGATCACTGTCGCCCTGTCGTCGGGGTGCACCAGCTCGTCAGTGCGCCTGGCGAGAAGCCAGGCCTCGTCGCTGAGGAGCATGGTGCACAAGGCCTCGTTCACGACCTGGATGCGTCCGGTGAGGTCACAGAGGATCATTCCCGTCGTCGATGACGTCAGCACGGCCCGGAACAGCTCCTCCGACTTCTCGAGGGACTGCCGCGCGACGGTCTCCTCGTGCACGTCGCGCAGGGAAATCACCCGGCCGGTGGTCTGGCCTGCCGCGTCGTGAAGGTCGCGCGTGATGGTCGACACCCAGCGATAGGTGCCGTCACTGCGCCGAACCCGGAACGGACGATGGCGCCGCACGCCCTCGTTCTGGTTGGTGCGGGCCGCCAGCACGCCCGGCAGGTCGTCGGGGTGCACGAATTCGGCGGATATCCGATTCAGCAGGTCATCGTGCTTCCAGCCCAGCGCCTCTTCGAGGGAGGGCGAAGCCCAGACATACCGGTCGGCGGAGTCGACCATGAGTACGACGTCGGAGGCGTTTTCGGCGAGCAGCCGGTAGCGCTGCTCCGAATCCTGCAGGGCCTGGAGGGCGAGGTGCTCCCCGGTCACATCCCGCCAGATCACGGACGCGCGGTCACCGACAGGAGCGGCGTGGAAGTCGTACCACCGGTCCGGCCGGTCGCCGTGAGGTGAGGCGGCCCGGAAACCGTCGCGATGACAGGGGACACCCTGCTCGAGGACCTCCGCGCAGAGGTCGCCGAGCGCCCCGGAGATCGCCGCCGGCATGGGGTTGAGCAGCGAGCCGCCGATGAACTGCCCCTGCGGCATCCGGTGGAATGCACAGGCCGCGGGGTTGGCCTCGTCCACCACGAAGTCGATGATGGTCCCGTGGATGTTGCGCACCGCGTGGACGAGGACGTACGGGTCGCCCAGGCCGGCCAACGATGCCTGCAGGGTCCTCCGGTCGGTCCTCGCGGACGTCCAGGAGAGCGAAGGCGCCCACGGTCGCACCGGCCTCGTCGACGGCCGGAATCCCCGAGATCCTGAGCCAGGCCAGACGAGCCGGGTCGGTGTCATCGCCGGGAACGAACAATCCGATCAGGGTTTCTGCTACCGGCGCGCCCGTGCGCAGGGCCGACAGGGCCGGCAGATCGTGCAGGGCGATCGAGGCGCCCCACTCGTCGATGGGATTCCAATTCTGCGCCTCGGGCGTACGTCCGAGCTGATCGTCCCATACCTATCCTCGCACATCGTGTCCCCCGTTTGGGGTCCAAGCCGGGCGGGACCAGAATCGGCAGAATTCGCACCGCCTACAGACAATTCGGCGGACGCGAGCGTATTTTGTTCGGTGAAGCACGGGGTCTCGCTCGTGGGATGGACATGAAGGGCAGGGTGGCCGGCATGACAGCAGTGGCCGCGGTGATTCTGGCATTGGCAGCGATCCTCGTCGTCTCCGCAGGCGCGACGATCGTGGTGGCGCGGATGCTGTACAAACGCATTCGTCGCAGCCGTGCCGTGGCCGGTGCGGCGCTTCGCACCCGGGCCGCCCTGAGCCGGGGACCGCAGCGCGAGGTCCTGGGACTGCGCATCCGACTGAGAGACACTCTGGGAAGCGGTCAGGCCGCAGTCGATCTCGCGCTGGGCAGTGACGGGCCGCGGGGCGAGCTTCCCCGCCTGTTTCACCGGATCCAGGATGAAGGCGCTGCCCTCGACGCGCAACTGGTGCTGTTGACGAGTGAGACCGATGCCGTCGTCCTCGCAGAGGAACTTCCGATGGCCAGACGCCGTGTGGACGACGTCGCCGGACTCGTTGGTCGGCTGCGGGCGACCGTTGCAGGCGGCCGCGGGGACCTCACCGATGATGTCCTGCTGGCGCTGCGTTCGGAGGTCGACCGCGAGGTCTTGGCCCTGGAAGCCGGAATCCAGGAACTGCACGCACTCAACCTGCACGATCACCGCGACACCACGAGAGGGAGCGAATCATGAGCGCCACGTCACGGCTGCGCATCATCTTCCGGAGCAAGACGTCACGCGCCCTCGACCGGCTGGAAGACCCAGGAGAGGCCCTCGACGACAGCTATGAACAGCAGCTGAAGATGCTCCAGCAGGTGCGGCAGGGACTCGCCGAGGTGACGACGGCGAAGAAACGGATCGAGCTGCAGGGGCAGGAGATGGGAGCCCGGTACCAGCGATTGGCCGACCAGGCCCAGGAGGCCCTGGACCAGGGACGCGAGGATCTCGCCCGGACCGCTCTCGAACGCCGTTCCTACCTCGAGACCCAGGTCGGTGCCATTCGTGAGCAATAC
The DNA here is from genome assembly GCF_004402675.1 of Cryobacterium sp. MDB2-A-1. Classification (NCBI taxonomy): domain Bacteria; kingdom Bacillati; phylum Actinomycetota; class Actinomycetes; order Micrococcales; family Microbacteriaceae; genus Cryobacterium; species Cryobacterium sp. MDB2-A-1. The sequence goes on from NZ_SOFK01000024.1 coordinate 105,031, forward strand.
GCCTCGCTCGAACGGCAGCAGGGGCAGTTGCAGGACAACGAGCGGCGACTCGCCGAACGGGTCACCGCGTTCCGGACCGAGAAGGAGACTCTCAAGGCCACCTATGCAGCTTCCGAGGCCCAGGCGCGGGCGAATGAGGCGGCGGCCGGCATCGGTTCCAATCTGGGTGATGTCGGCGCCAACCTCGATCGGGCCAGGGACCGGGTTGCGCAGATGCAGGCGCGTGCTGCCGCGACCGATGAACTGCTCGCCCGGGGCGTCCTGAACGATCTCACGGCGCCCGCGGACGCGGACATCGACCGGCAGCTGTCCGCGGGAGTGCGTCAGGCATCCGTCGAACGCCAGCTTGAGGAACTGAAGAACGCCCGCGCAGCAACCGAGGACGGCGCCGCTCGCGCCCAGCGCGCGGGACCGGACGCGTGGCTGAGCATCGGGCAGGGGCCGGACGCCCCCTGAGGCAGAGCCCTGAGGCAGAACCCTGAGGCAGAACCCTGAGGCAGAACCCTGAGGCAGAACCCTGAGGCAGAACTCGGAGGAACCAGGTCGACCATGAACCCCGCGGCGCGGCGCGTGCAGAGGATCTACCTGATCCTCCTGCTCGGCAACACCCTGGCCGCGTCCTTCATCTGGGGCATCAACACGCTGTTCCTGCTCGACGCCGGACTGTCGAACTTCGAGGCCTTCGCCGCGAACGCATTCTTCACCGCCGGGATGGTGCTCTTCGAGATCCCGACCGGGGTCGTCGCGGACACGGTCGGGCGGAAGGCGTCCTACCTGCTGGGCACGATCACGCTCTCGGTCACCACCGCGCTGTACTGGTTGCTGTGGCTCTGGCACGCGCCCTTCGGCTGGTGGGCGCTCGTGTCCGTGCTGCTCGGGCTCGGCTTCACGTTCTTCTCCGGTGCTGTGGATGCCTGGCTCGTCGATGCTCTGACCTTCAGCGGGTACACCGACGGCCTCGAGGCGGTCTTCGGCAGGGGACTCGTGGTGACCGGCATTGCGATGTTCGCCGGGTCGGTCCTCGGCGGCGTGATCGCCCAGGCGACCAATCTCGGCGTTCCTTTCCTGCTGCGCGCCGGGGTGCTCGTCGTGATGCTCGTGTTCGCGGCGGTCGTGATGAAGGACCTCGGATTCACTCCGGATCGATCCCAGGGACCGCTGAAGGCGACCAGGACCGTTCTCGCCGAGTCGATCGAGCACGGCCTCCGGAGGCGCTCCGTCCGGTGGGTGATCCTGTCCGCGCCCTTCGCCTCCGGGGTCGGGGTCTATTCGTTCTACGCCCTGCAGCCCTACCTGCTGGTGCTCTCCGGCGACCCGTCCGCGTACTCGATCGCCGGTCTCGCCGCGGCCGTGCTCTCGCTCGCGCAGGTCGCGGGCGGGGTGTTGGCCCCGCGTATCCGGGGAGTATTCCACCGGCGGACGACCACGGTGATCGGGGCATCCGTCACGAGCATCGTCGTGCTCATCGCTCTCGGGCTCACCAGCCTCTTCTGGCTCGCGATCGTGCTGCTGGTGCTCTGGGGGTTCGTCTTCGCCGTCGCCGGCCCGGTGCGGCAGGCGTACCTCAATGACATGATCCCGTCGAAGCAGCGCGCGACGGTGCTGTCGTTCGACTCACTGTTCGGCAGCCTCGGCGGGGTCTTCGTCCAGCCGGCACTCGGCCGCGCCGCCGACCTCTGGGGCTACGGAACGTCGCTCGTGATCGGAGGCCTTATTGAGCTGATCGGCATCCCGTTCTTGTTCGCCAGCCGGCGCCAGCGCGATCCGGCCGACACCGTCAGCACCCTGCGGGCGGATGCCGCGCCGCAGGATCCCGAGGCGCACTGACTGCCGGCCGAGCCGAGGCTCAGCTCTGGGATTCCCCGGCGCCGAGCGGTTCGTCGGCGTGCCAGTAGTTGAGGCTCAGCGCGCCCCCGACGAGGAAGAGGACCGCTCCACTGAGGACAGTGGCCTGGAAGAACGGCTGCTCCTCGAAGGCGAGGGCGATCCAGCATGCCCCGAGGAAACCGCCGCCGAGGCCGCCGAGGCCGGCGAATCAGAGGTCGAAGCGCCAGCGGTATGGCATCCACCGCCAGAATCCCTGCGCTGAACCGCCGGAGGCCGCCTCGGGATGGACCCACACCCAGGCCAGGTAGAACGACTTCTTGATCAGGGAGGCGAGCATGGTCGCAAGGAGGCCGCCCGCGATCACGCCGTAACTGCCGAGGAAGAGCCAGACCGCGGTCGACTGGTCTCCGCGCAACCCGTCCGGCCAGCCCCCGGCCATCATGCTGCGCACGGGCATGGCGATCAGGGCGACCCAGGCCGCCAACGGGAGCAGGAGCCACAGCGCATGCGCCCAGAGCGCGAGGGTCCGGTCGGCACCCGTCGCCGGCGTTGGCCGATCAGGACGCCCGCGACAACGAGACCCGCACCGATCAGCTGGCGCGCGCCGAAGGGCTCGGCGGCGACAAGCGTGCCCAGGAGCACCCCGGTGACGGGATTGAGGAGACCGACCAACCCGACCGTCGCCGCCGGCAGGTGCCGGAGACCCGAGAACCAGGCGACGAACGCGACGGCTGTTGCGATCACCGTGACGTACGCGAAGCCGGCCAGGGCCGGACCGTCGAGGGCGGGCGGCGGGCCTTCGACGAACGCGGCGAACGGCAGGAGCAGGAGTCCGCCGGCGACCAGCTGCCAGGAGGTCATCGCGATGGTGGACTCCCGGGCCGCCCATTTCCTGGCCAGGATGTAGCCGACCGACGACATCAGCATGGCGGCCACCGAGGCGAGTACCCCCACGGGATTCACTGCGCTGCCGCCGTCGAGGAGCAGGACGCACACGCCGGCGAATCCGGCACCCGCGCCGAGCGCGGCCGTCCAGGTCGGGTGTTCGGACAGCATCGGCCAGGCCAGGAGCAGGAGGACTCCCGCCGAACTTGCCATGATCGTGGCCGCAAGGCTCGAGGGCAGGAGGTGGGAGGCAATGTAGATGAGGACGAAGAACGCTCCGACATTCAGAGCCCCGAGTACCAGGGACTTCCACCACCAGGCGCCGCGGGGAACGGACCGCGCCAGCGCCAGCAGGAGGAGGCCCGCAGGCAGGGCGCGCAGCGTGCTGCCCCATAGCGGATAGTCGAGGGGCAGGAACTGCCGGGTGACGAAGTAGTTCGATCCCCAGGCGATCGGGGCGATCGCGGTGACGAGCAGCCAGCGCCATTTAGTTTCCATGGAAGCTACTATAACTTCCATGGAAGGTATAGTGGCAGTATGACGGAAGACGCATCGGATCGGGTCGCACGCATCCAGGCTGAATGGCGACGTGAACGCCCGGATCTCGACGTCGCCCCGCAAGCGGTCATCGGACGACTGCACCGGCTCGCCGCCCACCTCACCGGGGAGCTCGCGAGTGTCTATCGCGCCCACGATCTCGGGGAGGGGGAATTCGATGTGCTCGCTGCCTTGCGTCGCGCCGGCAGTCCCTACGAACGAGCGCCTCGTGAACTCGCCGACCATACGATGGTGACGACGGGCGCGATGACCAAGAGACTCGACCGGCTAGCGGCGGCCGGACTGATCGTGCGCAGGCACGTCGCCGGAGACGGTCGGCGCCGGGTCGTCGCGCTCACCCCCCGCGGCCTCGACGTCATCGATGCCGCGTTCGCAGACCACATGGACAATGAGCGACGCCTGGTCGACCAGCTCTCCGACGACGATCGTGACCGGCTCGAGGCGATCCTGACCCGGTGGTTGCGCGCCTACGAATCCCCGCTGCCGTCGTAAGCATCACCGGGAGAGCGCCTGATCCGCCAGCGCGGGGCCGGTCGCCTGAAGCGACCGGCCCCGCGTCCTGCCATGCGGTCAGCTCACGCTCTGGTGCACCTGGCTGTAGCCGATGGAATCCGCAAGGGTCCCGACGAGCCCGAGTGTCACGGAGCCGAGTGTCGACGGTAGCCCGCCCGGCGGGGGAGTGGCCGCTCCGAAGCTGACGCTGGTTCCGTCGGGCAGGGTCGTGGTGATCGAGTCCAGGTAGACCTGCACGTTGCCGTGCAATTCCATCCGCGGGGAGCTCGTCACGAGGCCGGAGCCGGATGTCGACCGCACGTCGATGACGGCGTCCGTCAGAACAATGTCATCGGCCACGATCCTGAGCGCGGGCACGGTGGTGCCGTCGGCGTGCGACACGGTCACGACCGTCACTGAGGCGAGCCCGGTGATGGTCATCGAGGATGCGCCGAGTTGAGCCGCCGGGTTGCCGAACACGGGTGCATTCGGGTCTGCCACGGCGACAACCGCCGCCGCGGCCGGGGTGTTCGGGCCCGGAGCCGTGACGCCCACGGTCGGACCGGTGGTGGGGACCGGGATCGGGGCAACGACGGGAGCCGGATCGACCGGAGCTGTCGGGACGGTGGTGGGGGTCGCATCCGTCACGGTTGGGTCAGCGGTCGTGCTCGGCGTCGGCGTCGGGACGCCGCAGTCCACGAGGAGCAGATCGCACGGCACGGCCTGACCCGGCGACGGCATCGCCGCCGCCCCGATCGCCGACAGCGACAGTACGAGCCAGACGCCGACGACGCGCGGTCGCAGATCGCGGGTGCGCCCGCGGTCGCGCATCACAGGGCACGCCGCGGACGCGAGCGTTCTTCGAAGAGCTCACCCAACTGGATGTCGGGCTCCTCGACCGGGCTCGCAAACAGCTCGACGGCGGTTCCCGCCCTGGCCGGCTTCGGCATCCAGGCGACGACCAGAATGCCGCCGATCGCGCTCAGGACCATCCCGATGAAGAATCCGCCGAGGTTGACGCCGACCAGCGAATAGATCGAGAACACCAGTGTGATCACCCCGTAAAAGATCCGGTGCGTGGGCATCGCGATCGCGAGGATACCGAGCAGCACCACGATGATCGGGATGATCATCGCCTGCATGCCTTCGATCCCGACCTGCACGTGGATCGTGCCGACGTCGAGCTGGCCGGAGAAGAACATCTCCACTCCGGCCAGCACGACGAGGATGCCACCGACGAACGGTCTCTGACGGCACCAGGCAGTGAATGTGGCCCACGTGCTGGTTTTCATCCGGTCTCCTCCGTGGTGACGGGGTGCTTCGATTAGAAGCACTCAGTTCCGTTGGTCAGCTGCAGGTGCATGCCGTTCAGGGTGAACACCGAGGCCTGGGTGCTCCATGCGGTCTGCTGAAGCCCGGCGACCTTGATCGTGTCGGCGTCCTGGGCGAAGTCGCCCGTGGTGCCCTTGGCCGCCGTCTTCACCGCGGCGGCGTCCACGCCGATGCGGATGTTGCCGAAGGTCGCGTCACCCTTGAGGTCGGTCATGCCGATCTGCAGGTCGGTCGCGGTGGCCGGCTTGCCGCCGCCGCCCGCACCGATGAGCAGGCCGACCTTGCCGAGCGGGGTCACGGCGACCACGGACTGGCACAGGTCGGCCAGACTCGCGGTCGCGATGTTCGCGATCGCGACGGGGTGGTACGTGCCGGTCTTGCCTTCCTGGGCGACGCCTCCGTACTGAGAGAAGCCCGTCCCATCGAGCTGGGAAGCGCTGATCTTGAACTGGCCTCCCGACACGGCGAACGAGACGGGGACGGCGCCGTTGGCCACCCCCGCCATGAGGACGGTGGACAGCAGGGCCACGGGAACCGCAGCGAGCACGATCCGTCCGGCGTGGGTGCCGGTGAGCTTGGTGAACTTCATAGATCCTCCTTGATCTGGGCAAACAGTCCGGCAGGTCGTTATTGACTCGCCAACCAATAAGCGCTGTTGACGAGTGTACTAATAGCCGGATTTGCGAAACATCACGGTTTGGCAACGCTTTTTGCGATCTGCTAACCGGGCACTCGCGTGGGAGTGCCCGGTTCGGGGGTGCCGAGGACGGCCCGCTGCCGAACGCGGATATGCTCTAACCATGGAAACGGAGCGGCGAACGCGGCTGACTCCGGACGAGCGCCGGGCCCAGCTGGTCGCGCTCGGAGTGAAGTCCCTCGCGGACCAGCCGCTGGAATCCCTCACCATCGACTACCTCTCCGCGCGGGCCGGCGTTTCCCGCGGATTGCTGTTCCACTACTTCACCTCGAAGAAGGGCCTGCACCGTGAAGTGGTGCGCACAGCCCGTGACGCCATGCTGGACGCCACAGAGCCTGCCCCGGAACTGCCGCCCCTCGAACGACTCCGCGACACCCTGACGCGGATCGTCGGTTTTGTCCGCGAGTACCGCGGGACATTCTTCTCCCTCGTGCGCGGTGTCGCGAGCGGCGACACCGAGGTGCGCGAGGTGCTGGAAGAAGCACGGGCGGCCCAGGCCGATCGCGTGATCACGGTCTTCCTGGAACTCGGAGTCGCGGACTCGGAGTTGCTTCGTCTCGCCCTGCGCTCCTGGGTCGGATTCGCCGAGGACATCCTCGTCGACCTCGCGCTCGACACCGAGATGCCCTCAGAGGAGATCGTGTCGTTCCTGGAGCGGAGCGTCACGGCGATCGCGGCATCCGTTGACCCGCAGGGCACGATCGCTCGCGAGTGACGTTCGTCGCGGATCCCGGTCAGTCCTGGCGGGCGTCCCTGCGCTCCTGACGCAGCTGGGAGACCTTGGCGGCACCCCGCTTGGCGAGGTCGTTTGCCCGGCGGCTGACCTTCTTGGCACCGTCGAACTCGGTGCCGAGCAGCGCGAGGCCGCCGAGGCTGATCAACGCGCCGGGCCCGGGGAGAGGGATGAGCACGACACCCAGCACGACGGTTCCCCCGCCGATGACACCGACGGAGGTGCGGTAGACGCGGTCGACCGTGCGGTTGCGCCCGATGAGGTCGCGGGCGGACTGGGCTACGGTTCTGACCGGCATGCGCCGATTGTAGCCGACCCGTCTGGGCAGGGAAGGTCAGGCCGCGTGGTCTGTACTGGGTCCTGTCGGGGCGAGATTCGACCAAAGGTGCCTCCGGGAGTACCCGGTTGCGCTCCCGTGACTGAACCAGATGATCGTCGCAAGATAGCCCCAGGTGAAGAGCTGGGACCCGAGTCCGGTGCTCCAGGTCGTTCCCGTCACCGCGTCCCAGCCGTTGAGGATTCCCAGGCCGACGGCTCCAACGGCCAGCCACGCGATCATGGTCTGAAACATGCTCGCGCTGCGCAAGGTCTCGGCGCGGAAGGCGTCGTCCCAGGCCTGCTCGAGGTCGGTACCCGCCGACTGGGCCTGGCGGAGGATCCGCCGTGATGCGAACCTGCCGGCCACGAGGCTGGAGCCCGCAACGACAAGAACCGGAAGCGCGGCGCTCTGCAGGAAGACGGCGAGATCGAGAACGCCGACGGACCCCAGCCAGAGGGCTGTGCCCGCGAGAACGGCCGCGACGATCACCAGCAAGGGGGCCGCGCGCAACCGTCCAGGGCTGACGTAATCGGCGAGAACGACCGCGGGCGACCGATCCGGTCGAGTGCCATTCATGGAGGGCAGGAATCGCGACTGTCGAAGGGTGAGACCCAGGTCGAGTGTGGACGCTCCTATCAGGGTCGCCGGCAGGGCGACCAGCCAGACGAACGGGGGCGAGGCGAGTTCCGGTCGCAGAAGGAGGATCACGGATGCCGCGAGCAGACCGGTCAGCGCACCGACGAGGACGACGGTTCCTGAGGTGCGAATCCGGCGGCGGACGGTGGCCGCCATCAGTTCAGTGCCGATCGGCAAACCGGTGGTGTGCCAGAACTGCAGAAAGCGCCGGTCCTGCGCCCCTCGGGTCCGCGTGACGAGTAGTGAGCCCAGGATCATCAGCCAGCCCACAGCGACGCAGACCCAGACAAAGACAGTATCGGATGACATGCGGCCCCCAGCACTCGCGATGCACAACAACTTAGCATTGGATATTGCATCGTGTTCAGCGGATTGAGGCGGGGGCATCCGTTGTGTCACCTTGGAGGACCTTCGTCGCGATTCTCTAGGCTGGGGTCATGCTCGACGTAACGGACGATCCCCGGGCGCAGCTCGCGGCTCTGTGCGAGCGCGGCCTGGACTGGCACACCGGGGTGACGCGTTCCCTGCCGGATGCGGCGCAGGCAAGGCACGCTGCGGTGCTCGTCCTCTTCGGGGTGCTCGACTTTTCGCCTGCCCAGTCACCGGTGCAGGGACGCGCGCGAGCGCAGGTCCCACGGGACCTCGACGTGTTGCTGCTGCGTCGTGCTGCAACGCTCGGGAGCCACCCGGGGCAGATCGCCTTCCCGGGCGGACGGCTCGAAGCCTCCGATGCCGGCCCGATCGCGGCCGCTCTGCGGGAGGCCGTCGAGGAGACCGGCCTCGACCCGGAGGGCCTCGAGCCGCTCGGCACCCTTCCGGCACTGCCCGTGCCGGTGAGCAACCACCTCGTGACCCCGGTGCCGGCCTGGTGGACGCGCGAGTCGGAGGTGGCAGCCGTCGATCACCTGGAGACGGTCGACGTCTTCCGGGTGCCCGTCGCAGACCTGCTCGACCCCGCCAACCGGGTGAGCACGGCTCACACCGTCGGGGGAGCCGCGTACCGTTCGCCGGCCTTCACCGTCGGCGGCCGGCTGATCTGGGGGTTCACGGCGATCGTGCTGTCGCGGATGTTCGATGAGCTCAGCTGGGCCGAGCCGTGGGACCTCGGCCGGACCGTTCGGCCGGACCTGTAGCCGCAGAGGTGTGGGCCGCTCCCGACCCCGGCAGTGGACGGGAGGTGCCTGAGACGAGCGCGGCCCCGGCGATCAGATCACCGGGGCCGCGAGTGCAGTTCTTAGACGGATGTCTCCGTGCGGGGGGGCAGGCGCCAGCCCGGCCGGACATAGTGGCAGGTGTACCCGGCGGGGTACTTCTCCAGGTAGTCCTGGTGCTCGTCTTCGGCTTCCCAGAAATCGCCAGCAGGCTCGACCTCGGTGACGACCTTGCCCGGCCACAGGCCGGAGGCGTCGACGTCCGCGATCGTGTCGCGGGCGACCCGTTCCTGCTCGGGCGTCGTGTAGTAGATGGCCGAGCGATAGCTGCGACCGACGTCGTTGCCCTGCCGGTTCTTCGTCGACGGGTCGTGGATCTGGAAGAAGAACTCCAGCAGCTCGCGGTAGCTGATCACCGCGGGATCGAAGACGATCTCGACGGATTCGGCGTGGTCACCGTGATGACGATAGGTCGCGTTCGGGGTGTCGCCTCCCGAGTAGCCGACCCGCGAGGAGATGATGCCGGGGCGCCGGCGCAGCAACTGCTGCGCTCCCCAGAAACACCCTCCGGCCAGGATCGCTTGTTCTGTACTCATGATTCCTCCACATACGTTGGGGTGACCGCCGGCTGCGTTCTCACGTCGCCCGCGGGTCAGTGGATAGAACACCGCTCGTGTCGCAGATGTTCCATCACCGCGCCGACGGCCTCCGAGCGCTAGTCGCGGCGGGGGTGGCGCGGGGCGCGGTCCTCGCGGCGCACCGGGCCGCTGTTGTCCGGCTGGATCTCGATGAGCTTGCCGCTGATCCGGGTTCCCACGAGACGATCGAGGACGTCCTGGGACAGGTTCTCTGGCAGCTCGACGAGCGAGTAGTCCGGGTTGATCTGGATGTGCCCGAAGTCCTCGCGGCTCAGGCCGCCCTCGTTCGCGATCGCGCCGACGATCTGGCGCGGCTCGACCTTCTGGCGCTTGCCGACCTCGATCCGGTAGGAGACGAGCGGGATGGTGCTGTCGCGGGGGCGCGGTTCGGGGCGCTCGCTCTTGCGCGGGCGGTCGTCGCGGTCCCAGCGATCGTCGCGTCCGCCACGGTCGTCGCGTCCGTCACGGCTGTCGCGGTTGTTGCGATCGTTGCGGGGCGCATAGCTGCCGCTGTCGTTGCGCTCGGAGCGTTCGCGTTCGTCGCGACGCTGGTTGCGGGCATCCTGCTCGGAGAGGAGCAGCGGGGTCTCACCCTGGGCGACGACCGCGAGAGCTGCGGCGACGTCGGCCTCCGGCACGTCGTACTGCTCGACGTAGTGGGCGATGATGTCGCGGAACCGGTCGACGCGGGCGGTCTGGCCCAGCGCCTCGGTGATCGCGTCGTCGAAGCGCGCCAGGCGGGTGATGTTGACGTCCTCGACACTCGGCAGCTGCATCTGGGTGAGCGGCTGGCGGGTCGCCTTCTCGATGGCGTTGAGCAGGTGACGCTCACGGGGTGTGACGAAGCTGATCGCGGCACCGCTCCGCCCGGCGCGGCCGGTGCGGCCGATGCGGTGCACGTAGGACTCGGTGTCGATCGGGATGTCGTAGTTGATGACGTGGCTGATGCGCTCGACGTCGAGGCCGCGAGCGGCGACATCCGTTGCGACGAGGATGTCGAGCTTGCCCGACTTCAGCTGCTCGACCGTGCGTTCACGCTGAGCCTGCACGACGTCACCGTTGATGGCGCTCGCCGAGTAGCCGCGCGCGCGAAGCTTCTCGGCGAGGGTCTCTGTCTCGTTCTTGGTGCGGGTGAAGACGATCATGCCCTCGAAGTTCTCCACCTCGAGGATGCGGGTGAGCGCGTCGACCTTCTGCGGGTACGAGACCATCAGGTAACGCTGGGTCGTGTTCGCCGAGGTCGTGGTCTTGGTCTTGACCGTGATCTCTTCGGCGTCGTGCAGGTACTTCTTGGCGATGCGCCGGATGGACGCGGGCATGGTCGCAGAGAACAGCGCGACCTGCTTGTCTTCCGGGGTGTCGGCGAGGATCGTCTCGACGTCTTCGGCGAAGCCCATCTTGAGCATCTCGTCGGCCTCGTCGAGCACGAGGTACTTCAGCTCGGACAGGTCGAGGGTTCCCTTGGCGAGGTGGTCCATGATGCGACCGGGAGTACCGACGACAACGTGGACGCCGCGACGGAGCGCGGAGAGCTGGACGCCATAACCCTGTCCGCCGTAAACGGGGAGGACGTGCACGCCGCGCATGTGCGAGGCGTAGCTTTCGAAGGCCTCGCAGACCTGGAGTGCGAGCTCGCGGGTGGGGGAGAGGACGAGGGCCTGCGGGTTCTTCTGCGCCATGTCGAGGCGGGACAGGATCGGCAGCGCGAACGCTGCCGTCTTTCCGGTCCCGGTCTGGGCGAGGCCGACGACGTCGCGGCCGGCGAGCAAGGGGGGAATGGTCGCGGCCTGGATGGCCGAGGGAGTTTCGTACCCGACGTCCTTGAGGGCTTTGAGCACGGCATCGGTCAGGCCGAGCTCGGAGAAGGTCTTCGCGACGAGGGCAGTTGCTGCCTCGCTCGGCGCTGTTGTATCAGGAGGCGTCATGTTATCAAAGGTAGTCGGTCGAAGCTCACCCCCCTATTAGGGAGACCGGGCCATCGGGACGAATCGGGCCGAATATGTACCATAGGGGGGTATCGGGTGTACCATAGGGGGGTATAAGGATCCGACGAGGAGGACAGCGCGATGACGGATATCAGTTCTACGGAGGTCGGTGCGACCGCGGTCGGTGCGACCGCAGCAGGTGCGACCGCAACGATCGCCGCCGAAGCGAGTGCAGACCCGCACAGCGGTCCGCATGGCTACATGTCCAACAAGGACGCCTACCTGAAACGGCTCCGCCGGATCGAGGGCCAGGCCCGCGGTCTGCAGGGCATGGTCGCAGACGACAAGTACTGCATCGACATCCTCACCCAGGTGTCGGCGATGACGAGCGCCCTGCAGGCGGTCGCTCTCGGCCTGCTCAACGACCACCTCAGCCACTGCGTGGTCGAGGCCGCCGTCAAGGGCGGCGACGAGGCCGACGCCAAGGTCAAAGAGGCCTTCGACGCCATCGCACGGCTCGTGCGGTCCTGAGCCACGGCTCACCCATTCACTACAAGGAACCAGAAAGAAGTGCATTCCATGATCGGACAGACGGAAAACGACCTCGGCATCAGCGAATACCAGGTGACGGGGATGACCTGCGCGCACTGTGTAGCGGCCGTGACGAAGGAGGTCGGCAAGCTCGCCGGCCCCGAGAACGTCGCGATCACCCTCGTTCCGGGCGGCACGTCCGTCCTGACGGTAACCGGCGCCCCTGTCGACCGTGCTGCCGTCGCAGCCGCCGTCGACGAAGCGGGTTACGAACTGGTCGCTGAGTCACGATGACCACCGAACGCGTCGACCTTCTCGTGGGCGGGATGACGTGTGCCTCCTGCGCGACCCGCATCGAGAAGAAGCTGAACCGGATGCCGGGAGTCGAGGCATCCGTCAACTACGCCACCGAAAAGGCGAGCGTCTCCCTGCCAGAGGGCACCACCGTCGACCAGGCCATCGCCGTGATCGAGGACACCGGTTATACCGCAGAGCGCCCGCGCCCGCCGGAGCCGACCGCCGGGACCTCTGGCAGCGCACCCGCTCCCACGGCGCAGGAGCTCGAGGTGGCGAGCCTGCGTCACCGCCTCCTCGTGTCGACGGCGCTCGCGATCCCCGTCGCCGCGATGTCGATGATTCCCGCCCTGCAGTTCACCAACTGGCAGTGGCTCGCCCTGACCCTCGCGGCGCCCGTCGCCGTCTGGGGCGCCTGGCCCTTCCACCGCGCCATGTGGATGAACCTCCGGCACGGCGCGACGACCATGGACACCCTGATCAGCATGGGCATCATCGCCTCACTCGGCTGGTCGCTCTACGCGCTCTTCTTCGGCACCGCCGGCATGCCGGGCATGCGGATGACGTTCAGCCTCACCGCCCAGGCCGGCGGCGGAGCGAACGAGATCTACCTCGAGGTCGCATCCGCGGTCACGGTCTTCCTCCTCGCGGGCCGGTACTTCGAGGCGCGCGCGAAGAAGCAGTCCGGGGCGGCGCTCACCGCCCTCCTCGAACTGGGCGCCAAGGAGACCGCCGTGCTCCGTGACGGCGTCGAGGTCATCGTGCCCACAGCATCCCTCGTCGTCGGCGACCAGTTCGTGGTGCGGCCCGGCGAGAAGATCTCCACGGATGGCGTCGTGGTCGAGGGCGTGTCCGCCATCGACGCGAGTATGCTCACCGGCGAAGCCGTGCCGGTCGAAGTCGGTCCGGGCGCCGTCGTCGTCGGGGCGACCCTCAACTCGGGCGGACGGCTCGTGGTCCGGGCCACCCGGATCGGCGCCGACACCGAACTCGCCCAGCTCGGGCGCCTCGTCGAGCAGGCCCAGACCGGAAAGGCCGACGTGCAGCGCCTCGCCGACCGGGTCTCCGGGGTGTTCGTGCCGATCGTCCTCGGTCTCTCCCTCGCGACCCTCGCGGTCTGGCTTCTGGTCGGTGCAACCCCCGTCGTCGCCTTCACCGCCGCCGTCGCGACACTCATCATCGCCTGCCCCTGCGCGCTCGGGCTGGCCACACCGACGGCGCTGCTGGTCGGCACCGGCCGCGGCGCACAGCTCGGCATCCTGATCAAGGGCCCGCAGGTGCTCGAATCCACCCGGCGCGTCGACACCATCGTGCTCGACAAGACCGGCACCGTGACCACCGGGCGGATGTCCCTGGTCGAGGCCGTCCCCGTCTCCGGGCTCGAGGCCGCCGAACTGCTCCGGTTCGCCGGGGCCGCAGAGGCCGGGTCCGAGCATCCGATCGCGAAGTCCATCGTGACCGGGGCGAGGGAACGGGTCGGTACCCTCCCGGCCGCCGAATCGTTCGCCTCCGCGGACGGCCTCGGAGTGCAGGCCGTCGTCGACGGTCGCCTCGTCGCCGTCGGCCGGCCGCGTTGGCTCACCGAGCAGTGGGGCATCGTCTTCACGCCCGACCTCGAGGCGGCGCTCGCCGCTGGCGAGGACAGAGGCGAGACCCCGGTCGCCGTGGCCTGGGACGGAGTGGCCCGCGGCATCCTCACCGTCGCCGACGCCGTCAAGGACACGAGCGCCGCCGCAATCGCCGAATTCCGCCGCCTCGGCCTCACCCCGGTGCTCCTGACAGGGGACAACGACACCGTTGCCCGGAACGTAGGCACCCTCGTCGGCATCGACGACGTGCGCGCCGGCGTGCTCCCCGCCGAAAAGGCCGAGGTCATCCGCGCCCTGCAAGCCGAGGGACGGGTCGTTGCCATGGTCGGCGACGGCGTGAACGACGCCGTCGCGCTCGCCACCGCCGACCTCGGCATCGCCATGGGCACCGGCACCGACGTCGCGATCGAGGCGAGCGACCTCACTCTCATCCGGAGCGACCTCGTCGCGGCAGCGGATGCCATCCGGCTGTCCCGGCGCACGCTCGCCACGATCAAGGCGAACCTGTTCTGGGCCTTCGCCTACAACGTGGCCGCGATCCCGCTCGCCATGCTCGGCCTGCTCAACCCCCTGATCGCCGGCGCCGCAATGGCGCTGTCCTCGGTCTTCGTGGTGAGCAACAGCCTCCGCCTCCGCGGTTTCCGCGGACTGACCCTGCCGGCCGCTGCCCCTCGTACCCCCACGGGTATGGCGAGTAGCGTGACGGTATAACGAAGGAGAACAGAATGATGTGGGGCAACGGGTACGGCATGGGATTCATGTGGTGGGTGTGGCCGGTCGGGCTGGTCCTGATCCTGGGCGTAGTCCTGCTCACCATCGTGACCATCCGGGTCTTCAGCAGCGGGAGCGGGACCCGTGCGGAAGGGCCGCAGGGCAACGTCCCTTCCGGGCCGGTCTCGACCGGACGCAGCGCGGCACGACTCCTTCTGGACGAACGTTTCGCACGCGGCGAACTCGACGCCGAGGAGTACCGGCACCGCGTGCAGGTGCTCGGGGAGTAGTCGACTCAGGCTCCGAATTCGCCGCCGCCGCGCCCGTTTCGGCAGACCTATGCCGCCGTTTCGGGCGCGCCCAACTTTAGGGGCGTCCTTCGTGCTGACCTCGGCGGTCAGGAGCCCAGCGTCAGTCTTGCGTTGCTGAAAGCGAGCGCTCTACTGGTGCAAGGTGGAGATTGACGCCCAGGCCTCTGATCTGATCCTGAGCATCGACCGGAAGCTCCTCGTCGGTGACGATCGCATCGAGCCTTTCGAGCGGGGCGACCAGGAACTTCGAGACAGTGCAGAACTTGGTGCTGTCGGCCAGCAGGAAACACGCCGACGCGGCCTTGAGAGCCGCCAACTTGATCTCGACCTTGTCGAGCGAGGGAGTAGTGACGCCGCGGGGAAGGCTCCACGTTCCCGTACTCAGGAAGAACAGGTCGAGGTTGATCGAGGAGAGCGTCTGGGCGGCCAGACGCCCGCAACTCGAGCCGCTGGAGGCATCGACGAGGCCACCGGTGTGGATCGTCTCGATATTGGGGTAGTCGAACAAACTGGTCACGACGTAGAAGTCATTTGTCACGACGGTCACGTTCTTGCGCTCCCGGAGGAACGGGACAATGGATTGGCAGGTCGTACCGGCGTCCAGGAAGATGACCATTCCATCCTCGACGAAACCGGCGCCGAGTTCGGCGACGGCCTGTTTCCGGGGGAGTTCCAATTGCGCGCGAGAAACTCGCTCGCGCGGCGGCTCTCTGCTTGTCCAATCGGCGAGACGCACACCTCCCTGCACCGATGTGACGAGGCCGCTCTCCTCCAGGGCGGCAATGTCCCGGCGCACAGTCATGTGCGACACATTCAGGAGGTCGGTGAGGTTTCGGATACCGAGAACACCCTGGGCGCGCAGAACGCGAAGTATCTCCTGTTGGCGCTGCTCGGGGATCAGTGGCATAAGAGAGGCGCTCATGGCCCTGCCTTTCTGGTGGGTACACCCCTCAGCTTAACTTAATTTCACATATGTGTCACACGTTTGCACATTTGGGGTACTCTGTTAAACAATGTTAAAGAAATATGCAACTTTAGAAGCCATCGTCCAGACCGGCGCCGTCCTCATCGTGCGCCTCAATGATGCCGAGGAAGCGTTCGCAGTATCGGAGGCCGCCATCGCAGGCGGATTCCGCGCACTCGAGATCACACTTTCGGTGCCCGGAGCCCTGGGAGTAATCGAGAGACTGTCGGCGAAGTACGCGCACCAGGGCGTGGCAATCGGTGCCGGAACCGTGATCGACGCCGAGTCCGCATACGCGTCCATTTCCGCCGGTGCCCAGTTCCTGGTGAGCCCACAGCTCAACCCGAAGATGATCGCCCTCGCCAATCGATATCAGGCGGTGACGATCAGTGGCGCGTTCACCCCGACTGAGATCCTCGACACTCTCGAGGCCGGCGCAGACATCGTCAAACTCTTCCCTGCCGAGATCGCCGGACCTCAATATGTGCAAACGATCCTTGCGCCTCTGCCTCAGGCGCCCATACTGCCTGCCGGCGGAGTCACCAAGGACAACGTCAAGGCCTGGTTCGACGCTGGTGTCACCGCAGTGGGCGTCGGGAGCTTCGTGACGAAAGCCGCCCAGGCCGATGGCGACTACTCGAAGGTCACCAGCGCCGCCGAAACCTTCCTTGCCGCGATCAGCGAAGCCCGCAAGTAACCCCCTCAATCACCAAGAAGGCCGACGATAATCGTTGGTCAGATCACAAAGGAGTGAACCCCATGACCAAGTTGTCTATGGAGGCTGATTCATCCGCACTGGTAGAACCGAAAAGCGTCAAGATCCGCTGGTTCTTCATCGCCCTGCTCGTTCTCGGTGGCATCGTCAATTACCTCGACCGGGGCACGCTCAGCATCGCGAACACCACTATCGCTGCGGAGTTCCACCTGAACGCCATCGAAATGGGACTTCTGCTCTCCGCATTCGCGTGGCCGTATGCCATTGCGAACCTGCCTGCCGGCTACCTCGTCGATAAGTTCGGTCCGAAGCGCATGTACGCATGGGCGGCGATCGCCTGGTCGGTTGTATCCATGGCCACTGCCCTGGCGAACTCGTTCACGTTCATCTACGTGATGCGAATGGCCCTGGGCATCTCGGAATCCCCGTTCTTCACGTCGGGACTGAAGGTCTCCGACCGCTGGTTCAACAAAACCGAGCGCGCCCTGCCCGTGTCGATTGTGAATACCGGCTCGCAGATCGCTAACGCGATCGCGCCGCCGCTGCTGACGTTCCTGCTCCTGACGATGAGCTGGCGAGGCATGTTCGTGATGGTCGGCGCACTCGGCATCGTGGTCGCCGCAATCTGGATCAAGATCTACCGTGACCCGACGGCAATGGAAGAGATCCGCATCAAGGGTGCGGCGCTCCACGAGGAGAACCACCCCAAGGACAAGCAGGTTGGTTGGGGCGACCTTCTCAAGCACCGCAACACCTGGTTCATGATCATCGGAGCCTTCGGTATCTTCTACACGGTCTGGGTCTACCTGACCTGGCTCCCGAGCTACCTGCAGACCGCGCGCGGGTTCAGCCTCAGCCAGACCGGCTGGCTCGCCGCGCTGCCCTTCCTCTGCGGCATCATCGGCGTCCTGGCCGGCGGTATCATCTCAGGAAAGGCCATCAAGAGGGGCATACCCACCATCAGGGCGCGCAAGATCCCGATCGTCGGTGGTGCCCTCCTGGCAGCCGTCGCGGTCCTGCCGGTCGCATACGTCGACAACACGCCGCTCGCGATCACTCTTCTCTGTATCGGGTACTTCGCAGCGCAGGTCCCCATCGGAGTCATCTGGACGCTGGCCGCCGACCTCGCAGAGAAGAACCAGGTGGCATCGCTCGGCGCCATCCAGAACTTCGGTGGATTCCTGGGCGCCGCACTGGCCCCCATCGTCACCGGCTACATCCTGAACGCGACCGGGGGCAACTACACCCTCGTATTCGTGATCGGTGGGATCATGCTGCTGGTCGGTGCACTCTCCTACGGGTTCTTCGTCAAGGACCGCCGCCCGCGCATCACCGCCTGACCATCGCCCTGTGGGGCCCGGCCAAGCGCCGGGCCCCACAATCCAGGCCGATGAGCACATCAATTCACTGAAGAAGAGATAGTTGCAGACCATGAAGCCCAAAGTATTCTTTGTCGTCGGACCCGCAGGCTCCGGCAAATCGAGCGTGAGCAAATTCATCGCCCGACAGAACCACGCGGCGTACATCGACAAGGACACCGCGACAACCGGTTTCACCGAGCTCCTGCTGGAATTGCATGGATTCGACAAGAACGAGCGAGACAACAACGAGTATTACCAGACGGTCATCATGCCGCTGGAGTACGAGACGATCCTCAAGCTCTGCCGCGACAACCTGGCCCTCGGGAACTCGGTGGTCCTCGACGCGCCGTTCGGCAAGTACTTTTCGAACGAAGACTTCCTCACCGAAGTGCATGCGAGGTATTACTGGCCAGAGGCCGAGAAGATCGTCGTTCACGTGCACGTGGACGGTGAAGAGATGCGGCAAAGGCTCATCAATCGGGGCTATCACCGCGACGAGTGGAAGTTGCACAACTGGGACGCATTCTGGGCCAAGGCGCAATCCGTGGACTGCGCCTGGAAGTCGGCCCACCACGTGGCGTTCAACAACAACGGCGACGGGATCGACACCACCGAATTCGATCGGGTGATCGAGGGCATCGACGCCGAGATGGCGAGGCTCTAGCGACCAAAGGCGGGGTGTGCCGTGTCGCGCGCGGCCGGGGAGCCGTTCGCGGGAGGATGGGAGCATGGCCAACACTGAGCAACAGCCCTGGGTAAAGAACTACCAACCGGGGGTTCCTGCCGAAATCGACCTTCCGGCGGAGTCGCTCGTCGCCATGCTCGAACGGTCCGTCGCCGAGGCAGGAAGCCACCCGGCCCTCGAGTTCTTCGGACGGCGGACGACCTACACCGAGCTCGGTGAGCAGATCGACCGCGCGGCGGAGGGCCTCCGGCACCTCGGCGTCCGCGCCGGAGACCGGGTCGCGCTCCTGCTGCCGAACTGCCCCCAGCACGTGGTCGCGTTCTACGCGGTGCTGCGCCTCGGCGCGGTCGTGGTCGAGCACAACCCGCTCTACACCTCGCGGGAACTCCGCCACCAGTTCGAGGACCACCAGGCCCGCATCGTGATCGCCTGGGACAAGACGGTCGCGGCGATCCGCGCCTTCCCTGCCGACATCGAGATCGACCACATCATCTCTGTCAACCTGTTGATGGCGTTCCCGACGATCAAGCGCCTGGCCCTGTACCTGCCGGTCAAGAGCCTGCGGGAGTCCCGCGAGGCCCTCACCGGTTCCGCGCCCGGCACGATCGCCTGGAAGGAACTGCTCACGCACGGTCGCATCGACCCGGAGCACCCGCATCCGTCGGTCGACGACCTTGCCGCCATCCAGTACACCTCCGGCACCACGGGCCGTCCCAAGGGTGCGATGCTCACCCACTTCAACCTGTATTCGAACGCGCTCCAGGGCGAGGCGTGGATGCACGGAGCCGAGTATCGCAAGGAGATCTTCTACGCGATCCTGCCGATGTTCCACGCCTTCGGCATGACGCTCTACCTGACTTACGGCATCCGCAAGCAGGCGCTGCTCGTGCTGTTCCCGAAGTTCGAGCCGGGGCTGATCCTCGCCGCGATGAAGAAGTCGCCCGCGACCGTCTACTGCGCCGTTCCGCCCATCTACGAGCGCACCGCCCGGGCCGCGCAGGAACAGGGCGTCTCGCTGCGCTCCTGCAAATACTGCATCTCCGGCGCGATGAACCTGCCCGCGCACGTCGTCGAGCTCTGGGAATCGGTCTCCGGCGGCCTTCTTGTCGAGGGCTATGGGATGACCGAATCCTCCCCGGTCGCCCTCGGCAACCCGTTCTACTCCACCCGCCGTC
Source organism: Cryobacterium sp. MDB2-A-1 (assembly GCF_004402675.1). Lineage (NCBI taxonomy): Bacteria > Bacillati > Actinomycetota > Actinomycetes > Micrococcales > Microbacteriaceae > Cryobacterium > Cryobacterium sp. MDB2-A-1. The sequence continues at coordinate 124,560 of NZ_SOFK01000024.1, forward strand.
CCGGCACGATCGGGGTGCCGTTCCCCTCGACCCTGATGAAGGTCGTCGACCTGGACGACCCGAGCATGGAAGTAGCCCAGGGGCAGCCGGGGGAGCTGTTACTCAAGGGCCCGCAGGTCTTTCAGGGGTACTGGAACAACCCGGACGAAACCAAGAAGGCGCTCTTGCCGGGCGGCTGGCTGCGCACCGGCGATATCGTCACCGTGGACGCCGACGGCTTCACGACAATCGTCGACCGGGCCAAGGAACTCGTCATCACCGGCGGGTTCAACGTCTCACCCACCGAGGTGGAGACGGCGCTGCGGCTGCACGCGTCCATCAAGGACGCCGCGGTCTTCGGCAAGCCGCTCGAGCGCGGCGGGGAGATGGTCGTCGCAGCCGTCGAACTCGAGCCCGGCGCGACCCTCGACCAGGAGGCCCTGCGCGCGCACTGCCGTGAACTGCTCGCCGCATACAAGATCCCGCGCCGCATCGTGCAGATCGACGACATGCCGCGGTCGATGCTCGGCAAGATCCTGCGCAGGCAGGTGCGCGAGCAGGTGCTGCCGCTGCTCTGAGGCGGATCGTATCCGCCACCCGTTTGTTGTTATCGCAAACAAATACCCGGGATGCGGTTTAGGATTGTCCACGTGGACCTCACCGAACGACCGACCCCCGATCCCGACCGCTCCGAATTCGACAAGATGGTCGCGGGGGACTGGTACCGCTACCGGTCCGGCCCCGAGCTCGCCGAAATGACGAACAGCACCCAGCGCACCTGCCGTCGGATCACGGCCCTCTACGACGAGGACAGGGAGGCCGCATACGCGCTGCTGACGGGCATGCTCGGCACGGCGGGGGAGAACCTCGACTTCCGGCCGCCGATGTACCTCGACTACGGATCCCGCCTGCACATCGGCAGGGACACCTTCATCAACGGGGACTTCCTCACCCTGGGCGGCGGCGAGATCACGATCGGGAACAACGTGCTGATCGGGCCGAGCGCCCGCCTCTACACGCCGATCCACGCTCTCGACGTCGACGAGCGCCGCGCGGGCTACGAGCGCGTGCTGCCGATCCACATCGGCAACGACGTCTGGCTCGGCGGCAACGTCGTCGTATGCCCCGGGGTCACGATCGGTGACGGCAGCGTGATCGGTGCCGGGTCCGTCGTGACCAAGGACGTGCCGGCCGGGGTCATCGCCGTCGGCAACCCGGCCAGGGTCGTGCGCACGATCGGCAAGCCGGAGCAGGCCACGGGCGAAGGCGAATAGAGCCGCACCTCGCCGAGTGGCCCGAGTGGCCCGGCGAGCCCGAGACCACCCGCAGCGGATGCCGCGGCTCAGGTGCCGAGGTAGCGTCCCGGCCGGTGGTTGAGCGCGAGCACGAGGTTGAGCACGATCGCGCCCGCCGCCGAGAGGGCGACGTTCAGCGGTGCGACGACCGTGATCGCGGCGACGACGACGGTCACGTCGAACACCATCTGCACATACCCGGCACGCCAGCCGAGGCGCTCCTGCAGGAGCAGGGCGAGGATGTTGAACCCACCCAGGCTGGCCTTGTGGCGGAACAACACGATCAGCCCCACCCCGATCACGAGGTTGCCGAACAACACGCCGTAGACCGGATTGAGGTGCTCGATCCCGAGGGCGTACGGGTGCAGGGACGAGAACGCGGAGACGAGCGCGACCGCGATGACGGTGCGCAGCGTGAAGTTCCAGCCCTTCTTCCAGAGAGCGAGGGCGAAGAACGGCACGTTGATCGCGAAGAAGAACACACCGAACGGCACGGGAGCCGCGTAGCTCAGCAGGAGCGCGAGTCCCGCCGTGCCGCCGGTCACCGCCGCGCTCGCCTTGAGCAGGAACAGCCCGAACGACGCGAGGAGGGTGCCGGTGAGGATTCCGAGAACGTCCTCGACCGCCGAATGGCGCGGCGCGACATCCGTGTTGAGTGTTCTGGGCTCGACGGCCAGGGGAGATTTCGGCATTATGCAAGTCTGCACGATGGCACGGGTAACGTTTCGCACCCGTGCGTGGTTGTCCACGGTATGACTGTTGCCCTGTCCATTCTTGACCTCGCTCCGATCGCACCCGGGCAGACTGCCAGGGAGAGCTTCGCGGGAAGCGTCCGCCTTGCGCAGACCGCCGAGAAGCACGGCTATACCCGTGTCTGGTACGCCGAACACCACAACATGCCGACGATCGCGTCCTCGGCCACGAGCGTCCTCGTCGGCCATGTCGCGGGCCAGACGTCGACCATCCGGCTCGGCTCCGGCGGCGTGATGCTGCCCAACCACTCTCCGCTCACCATCGCCGAACAGTTCGGCACCCTCGCCGAGCTCTACCCTGGGCGGATCGACCTGGGCCTCGGCCGCGCCCCGGGCAGCGACCAGACTACCGCGCGGGCGATGCGTCGCGACCCCCGCGCCTCCGACCAGTTCCCCCAGGACGTGATGGAGCTCCAGGCCTACCTGCGCGGCGAGTCGATCGTGCCGGGGGTGCAGGCCATCCCCGGTGCCGGCACCAACGTGCCGCTCTACATCCTCGGCTCCTCGCTCTTCGGAGCAGGCCTGGCCGCGGCGCTCGGCCTGCCGTACGCCTTCGCCTCCCACTTCGCGCCGGACGCCCTGCACGAGGCCATCGCCCTGTACCGGCGCGACTTCACGCCCTCGGCGCAGCTCGCCGAGCCGCACGTGATCGTCGGTGTGAACGTGATCGCCGCAGACGACCGGGCGGATGCCGTCCGACAGTTCGAGGAGACCCGGCGGAACCGGGTGCGCGGCATGCTTACGCGCGGTCCGGCGTCGCCGGAGTACACCGACCAGCAGGTCGACGCCTTCCTCATCACTGCGGAAGGGCGTCAGATCGCGAATATGATGCGCTACTCGGCCGTCGGCGATCCAGCAGACGTGCGGGTCTTCCTCGACGACTTCGTCGCCTCGACCCACGCCGACGAACTGATCATCGCGCACGCCTCGCGGGACATCGAGGCTCGGCTGCGCTCGGTCGAGCTGACCGCCGGAGCCATGAACGGCGTGACCGTCTGACCGATCCCGGCGCCTTGGATTCTTCGCATGGGAGGGTCCTCCTAAAAGGGGACTATCCGATTCCGGCAGGCGGTGGCGTTAATGTCAGCCACGAGTCGAGAGGTTCCATGAGCTGCCCGGGGTCACCGGTAGCCCCGGCCGACCGTCGTGAGAGCCGGAGATCCGATGTCGCACCCCGCAGTCCAAACCACCCGCCGCCGCACGCCAGCTGTCGCCTCCCTGTCGCTTCGCCTGATTTCCCGGGACGACGCGATCAGGACGATTCGCCTCGTCGTCGTGCGGTGCGAGGATGACAGCCTGCAGGAGATCCGGTTCCGCGACCAGGTGATCGGCTTCATCCGCCGGGACGAGCCGTTGTTCCGCGCGCTCAGCGGCACCCAGCTCGACGGGGCGTGTGAACGCGGACACTCCCTGCTCTGGGACAAGGCGGCGGCTCTCCTCGTCGACGCAAGCGGGCTGCTCCCCGCCTGACCGTGCATTCGGCGCGGGCGCGACCGGTCGTGGAGCGCGGGCGTCGCTGGGGAGCGTAGCGTGGAGCAGACCCGATCGATTTTCGATCGTGGGTAGACGCAGGGCATTTCTTGACTTCACCCGCGGATCTTTTCCCGCCCACCACTCCCATTCCGGTGAACGAAGGCCCCCGCCCGTGGCGCCAGACCCTCGACTCCCTGAGCGTTCCGAACTTCCGCCTGTTCACGGCGTCCAACGCGGTGGCCATGACCGGCACCTGGATGCAGCGCATCGCCCAGGACTGGCTCGTGCTGCAACTGACCGGCAGCGTCGCGGCCGTCGGGGTGACCGTCACGATGCAGTTCGCTCCGATGCTCGCCTTCGGCCTCTTCGGCGGCGTGATCGTCGACCGTTATTCGAAGCGGATGCTGCTCATGCTCACCCAGTCAGCGGCCGCCCTGCTCAGCGCTGTCCTCGCGGTGCTCACCCTCACCAACACCGTGCAGGTCTGGCAGGTCTGGGCGATCGCCTTTCTGGTCGGGCTCGTCACCGTGATCGACAACCCCACCCGTCAGGTCTTCGTGAACGAGATCGTCGGCCCGCGCTACCTCCGCAACGCGATCACGGTGAACTCGACGGTCTTCCAGCTCGGCGCGCTGATCGGGCCGGCCATCAGCGGTGCCCTGATCGTCGCGGTCGGGTCCGGCTGGTCCTTCGGCATCAACGCCGCCGCGTGCCTGCTGACCGTCCTCGCCCTGACCAGGCTCGACGCCTCCGCGCTGTACCGCACCCCGACGGCTCCGCGGCAGAAGGGGCAGCTCATCGAGGGCCTGCGCTATGTCGTCTCGAAGCCGACCATCCTCTGGCCGATCGTGATGCTCGCCTTCCTCTCCGTCTTCTCCCTCAACATGCCCGTGCTCCTGGCTGCATACGCCGACCACGTCTACAAGGTGGGCGCAGGCGGCTACGGCCTGTTCAACACCCTGATCGCCGTCGGCGCGGTCGCGGGTGCGCTCGCCTCGACACGTCGGGCCAACATCCGCTTGCGGACGGTCATCGTCAGCGGCGGAGTCTGGGCCCTGATCCAGGCGAGTTCCGGCCTGATGCCCACCGAGATCAGCTTCGGGGCCGCCCTCATCGTCACGGGCATCGCGAACCAGTTCTTCTTCACCGCGGGCAACCCACTCGTGCAGATGTCGTCCAACGTGCGGGTGCGCGGGCGGGTCATGTCGGTCTGGGTGCTCGTGCTGCTCGGCGGCCAGGCGATCGGAGGGCCCCTGATGGGCTGGATCGTCGAGTCCTTCGGCCCGGACACCGGGATGCTCGTGTCCGGCCTCGTGCCCGCGCTCGCCGCGGTGGTCATCGCCCTGATCCTCGCGCACCGGAACGAGCTGCACCTGACGGTGCGCCTCCGCCGACGCGGGCGCCCGGGAGAGCACTGGGGCGGCTCGAACCTAAGCTCCTGACCGGCCCCCGTGCCCGTCCCGTTCCTGCCCAGCGCCAGCCCGTGCGACCGGACCCTGGACAGAATCGAATCTCGCGCCCGTTACGGTTGAAGGGGTCCGGGAAGGGAACTACCACTGTGAGCGAAATTGCGGGTGAACTGGCGCGCGTGCGCGAAGCCTTCGACAAACCCACCCTGCGCTTGCTCGATCGCAAGTGGGCGCCGTTTGTCCTCGCCGTCTTCAAGTCGGCGTTCAGCCGTGACCGGCGGAGCGTCCAGGCCGACCGCCTGCACTCGCAGGTCGACGCCTACCTCGCCGACCTCCGGTCCGTCGGGAGCGAGGTGCCGGGCAAGAACGGCCGCGCCCTCTGCGTCCAGTGGATGAATGACCTCTGGCTCTACCGCGAGACCGGGGAGGGCGGTGAGGAGCAGTACTCCCTCACCTCGCACGCCCTCGAGGCACTCCTCCTCGTCGACAGCCTCTCCCAGGACCGCGCCCTGATCAGCGAGTCCCGCCTCACGACCATCGTCGACAGCGTCCGCCACCGCGCCACCCAGGCCACCCCCGACCGGGAAGCGCGGATCCGCCGTCTCGACCAGGAGATCGCCGAGAAGACCGCGGAGCGCGACCGACTCCAGGGCGGCGGCGAGATCGCCACCGCGACCGACGAACAGATGCACGAAGGCTACGCGAACCTCGTCGACCTGATCATGCAGCTGCCGAGTGACTTCAAACGCGTCGAGGAATCCGTGGCGGCCATGCACCGCCAGATCGTGAGCGACTTCCGCGGCGAGGAACGCCCGATCGGTGAGGTCCTCGACGAATACCTCGCCAAGACCGATGCCCTGATGTCGGCGACCGCGGAAGGCCGCGCCTTCGAGGGCGCCTTCACGCTGCTGCGCGACGACGCACTCCTCTCCGATGTCAAGAACGACCTCGAAGCGATCCTCGACCATCCCTTCGCCGCCCGGCTGACCACCGCGGAGCGACGCACCTTCCTCGGCACCGTCGGGCTGATCCGCAAGGGCATCGACGACGTGCTGACCCAGCGGAACGGCCTCACGACCACTCTCCGCGAGCACATTGTGAACCACGACGTCGTCAAGGACCGCGAACTCGAGCGCCTCCTGCGGGAGATCAACAAGGAACTCGCGGTCTGGATGGAGACCGCCGGACCCCGGTCGACGGTCACGGCAGAACTCATGCCCGGCATTCTCGACGTCGAGCACCTCCGCGAACGGTTCTACGATCCGCTGAACCACAGGCCGCCGCCGGACCTCGAGGACGTGTCCGAGTATGCCCCCGAACCGCCGAGCCTCGACGAGATGCGCAGGCAGGGCGGCCCGATGCTCGAACGGATGCGTGACGCCCTCGTGACGTTCCGCGGAACGGGAGACGCGGCATCCGTCGGTGCGGCGTTCAACGGCCTCGAACCGGCGTTGCGGCGCCCGGTCGAGATTCTCGGCATGCTGCAGATCGCGACCCAGGTCGACGCGCTCGGCCGCGCGCACCAGGTGGAGAGCTTCGAGACCGTGCGGCCCGACGGCAGCCGGCGCACTTTCTCGGTTCCCCGCATCATCCTGAACGACGACGAAACGGCGGCCCTGGCCGCCCTGAACTATGGATCCGATCATGACTGACGAGTGGACAGACGACCAGGACGACCAGGACGACCAGGACGGCCGCGACGACCTCGACCGCGACGACGACGGCCTGGACGGTGACGCCGGCGCAGGGATCGACGCCGCCATCGACGACGAGCCCGCGAGCTTCTCCCTCTTCGAGGGCGACGAGGGCGGCCTCACTGTGGAACAGCGCCGTACCCTGGTGCTCCTGATGAAGCACCGCTACGTGTCCGCCGCGCTTCAGCCCGCGGAATGGCGCACCCTGCTCGACTCGCAGCGGCTGCTCAAGTCGCGCCTCAACGACATGTTCCTCGACCTGCACATCGACCTGCACTACCAGGTCGCGTTCAAACGGCAGGCCGTCTCGGAGGCGGGAGACCGGTTCCCGACCCTTCTGCACGACGTCGCATACACGCGCGAGGAAACGATCCTGCTCGTGCTGCTGCGCCAGCGGTTCCGCAGCGAACGCGCAAACGGCCAGGACATCGTGCTCGTCGACCGCGACAATCTCGTGGAGAACGTGGCGCACTTCCGCCCCGAGTTCTCGATGGACCGGTACGGCGACGCCCGCAAGGCGAGCGCCGCCGTCGACAGCCTCGCCAAGGCGCGGGTGCTGCTCAAGACGAGCGATCCGGACCGATTCCGCATCTCTGCCGTGATCGAAGTTCTGCTTCCGCTCGAACGGCTCGCCGAACTGCACGAATGGCTCGTCGAGCAGAACGCAGCCGGTGCGCCCGCCGCGGTCGTGCCCGCACCCGGCCTCGCCGACCAGGGTGCGCTTGATCCGGGCGACCGCGACCCCGAACTGGAGGCGATCTCATGAGCGATTCCCCACTCTTCTACATCGACGGATCCACTGAGGGCACGACGCAGTGGCGCGCCGAACTGTTCCAGATGGTCAACTGGGGCGGCTTCCAAGGCCACCACGAGATCACCTTCGCCCCCTCGGCGACCCTGCTCTCTGGGGCATCCGGAACCGGCAAGAGCAGCCTCCTCGACGCCTACCTCGCGCTGATGATGCCCTCGGACACACCGTTCAACGGTGCGTCCAACGACGCGGGGTCCGGCAGGGCACGGAGCCTCGACCAGCGCAACCTGATGACCTACCTCAGGGGCAAGACCGACTCCAACCGTGAGGCCGGCACAGGGGAGATGCAGGACCAGGTCCTCCGCGGCGCGCACGACGCGACCTGGGGCGCGGTCGCGATGACCTTCGTCGACGACAACGGCCGCCGGTTCACGGTGCTGCGCGCCTATTTCGTGCCACGGGGCGCGACCAAATTCGCCGACATCACCATGAAGATGGCCACCCAGGACGGCCTCCTCGACCTGCGTGACCTCGCCGACGTCACCGAGGCGCGCTTCGACAAGCGGGCGCTCCGGACCCGGTTCCCCGAACTGGATGTCTTCGACACCTACGCGGCATTCGCCCAGACCCTCTACACCCGGCTCGGAATCGGCGCCAACGGCGAGGGCGGCAAGGCGCTGCGGCTCCTCGCGCGGATCCAGGCCGGACAGCAGGTCAAGACGGTCGACGGGCTCTACAAGTCGATGGTCCTCGAAGAGCCGGCCACCTATGCGGCGGCAGACAAGGCCGTCGATCATTTCGAGGACCTCGAGAGGTCCTACGGGGCCATGCTGACCGAGGCCCAGAAGGCGAAGGTCCTCGAACGAATTCCCGACCTGCACCGGGAGTACGAGACAGCTGCGGAGAAGGCCGACCTGATCGACACCTTCGGGGTCCATCGCACCGGCGACACCCCGTTCGTGCTCTGGCAGCTCCTCACCGAGCAGGGACTGCTCGAGGGTGCCGCAGACACCAATCGCATCCGCCGCCGGGACAACCAGGTCGAGCTCACCCGGGCCAGGAACGCCGAGACCGAGCTCAAGTCCCGCGTCGCCGAGGTGCAGCACCAGCAGCGTGACAACGGCGGCGACGTCCTCGTCAGCCTGCAGAACGAGATCGGCCAGCTCCGGGACCAGCGCGACGACGTAGCGGCTGAGCGTGCGAAGTTCGACGACCGCACCGCCGTCCTCGCCCCGGCGATCGTCTCGCCGGCCGAATTCACCCTCGCGCAGAACGACGCGGAACGCTTCCTCGCCGGGTTTTCCGGGGCCGAGCGTGACCTCGAGGCCGAGCGCACGACCCTGCAACGGAACGCCTTCCCCGTCGAGGAACAGCTCAGGACCCTGGGCCAGGAGCACGACTTCCTCGCGGGCCGCGAGAACCTGATTCCCCAGCACCTGCACAATGCCCGGATGATGATCGCGGAGGCCGCGGGGATCCCCGCGGACGAGTTGCCCTTCGTCGCCGAACTCGTCGACCTCGCCGCCGGCGAGGAATCCTGGCGCCAGGCCGCCGAAGTCACCCTGTCGTCCGTCGTGCGCGTCATGCTCGTCGACGAGACGCGGTTGCGCGCCCTCAGCGCGGCCATCGAACCGATTCAGATCCCGGTGCGCATCCACTTCGAGGGCGTCGCACTCCGGGCGCACCGACCTCGTACCGGCGACCCCCGCTACGTGTCCGGCAAGCTCGTCTATCAGGATTCACCCTTCAGCGGCTGGGTCCAGGACCGGGTCAGCGCACCGAGCCTCGACGCGCTCTGCGTGGCCGAGGCCACCGACCTGGCCGGCGACGGCCCGCGGGTCACCCCGAGCGGCCAGACCCGAAACGGCAAGCGCGGGGCACACGGCTGGAACAAGGGCCAGGCGCCGATCGTCGGCTTCTCGAACGCCGGTCGACTCGCCGAGATCGTGGCCGAACGCGCCGAACTGGCCGGCGCGGCCGAGGCACTTTCCCGTGACGCCGCCGAAGTGGGGAACCGCATCGCCGACCTCCGCAGCAGGCGAAGCGCCCACCAGTACGTCGTGGACACCACCTGGCTGTCGATCGATGTGGCCGGCGCCGAGGCCAGGATCGCCGAGAAGGAAGCCGAATCGGAGCGCGTCCTCGCGGGCAGCGACATCCTCCGCGCCCTCAAAGCCGAGGAAGGACGCTTCTCCTCCGAACTCGAGGCCGCCCAGAAGCTCAAACACGCGGCCGATGGGACCGCCGAGCGTCTTGCCGCCGAACAGGCGCGGATCGTCGACCGTCAGGACGCCGTCTCCGGCATGCTCGACCGGATCGAACGTGACCAGGCGGCCACCCTCTCCGAGGAGCACTTCGCGCACCTGACCGACCAGTTCGCCCTCGTCGGAGACCAGGGCGACCTCGCCGCACTCGAGGGCGGCGTCCGACGGCTGCGCGAGCGCCTCACCGAGCAGTCCGCGCACGACAGGGAGAACGCCACGAGCGCCCGGGATTCACTGGTCCGCATCTTCGAGACGTTCCAGGGCAGGTGGCCAGACCCGAACATCGGCACCTCGCTCGAGTCGTACACGAGCTACCGGGACATCCTCGACGCCGTCTACACGCTCGGTCTGCACGAGCGGCGCCAGGAATGGAAGCGACGGCTGTCGGCGTGGAGCGGACAAGACCTCGTGCCTCTCACCGCGGCGTTCAACACTGCCATCGAGGAGATCGAGGACCGGCTCAGACCGATCAACGAGATCCTTGCAACCCTGCCGTTCGGGGCCGGCCGCGATCGACTGAAGATCGCACTGCGCCGCCTGCACCGCGACGACGCCACCGCGTTCCGCAAGGAGCTCAAGGTCCTCGCGTCCGGAGCGACCGAGGACTTCACCGACGAGGAAACCGAGGCCCGGTTCACCCGTCTCCACAATTTCATGGCCCAGATTCGCCGGCCGGAACCAGGGACGCGCACGGAGTCGCAGCGGGACCTGCTCCTCGACGTGCGCAAGCACGTGGAGATCACGGCGGTACGGTCGACGCCCGACGGCGTCGAGGTGAGCACATACTCCTCGCTCGGCGGCAAGAGCGGTGGAGAGTCCCAGGAACTCGTGGCGTTCGTCGTCGGGGCCGCGCTGCGCTTCCAGCTCGGCGACGAGAGCCGCACCCGCCCGCGGTTCGCACCGGTCTTCCTCGACGAGGGTTTCGTGAAATCGGACTCCGAGTTCGCCGGCCGTGCTGTGGCCGCGTGGAAGGGACTCGGCTTCCAGCTCATCGTGGGGTCGCCGCTCGACAAGGTCACCGCCCTCGAACCGCACATGGAACTCGTGCTCTCGATGACCAAGAACACCAGCACCGGCTACTCGTACATCACCCCGCTGTCGTCCCCAAATCCGGTCCCGGTAAGCTCGAACCATGGATGAAGAACAGACTGTACCGACCACCTATGTGCTGCCGAACAAGGAATTCCTCGAGATCGCCGATGGCGACACTCTTCCGGAAATCGGCGACGGGATCTACACCGGTGGCGTGGCCTACCGCGTCACCGACCTGTGGTTCATCGACGACGACGACGCGCCCTTGCCCTACGGCTTCAACGTGTTCCTGACGGAAGCACCCAAGAACGGCAACACTCTCCGCGAGTTCGACCCGATCTTCTTCGCGTAGGCCGTCTGCCGCCGCGCCGGCTCAGGCCCGCGCGGCGAGCTCGGCCTCGAGTCGTTCGACGTCCTCGCGGTGGCACAGTTCGGTTGCGGGTGTCGAGGCCGTGGCGCTCCCGGCGGCGACTCCCGCACGGAAGGCCTCCTCGACGGTTCTGCCCTGGGCGAGGCGCAGCACGAAGGCGCCGAGAAAGCTGTCGCCGGCCCCGACGGTGCTGATCACGGTCACCTTCGGAACCTCAGAGCGGATGACCCCGGTCTTCGATGCAAGCAGGGCGCCCTCTCCGCCGAGGGTGAGCGCCACGTACTCTGCTGCGCCGCTGGCGACGAGCGCCGACGCGGCCTCCGCCTGGCTCTCCGGAGTCTCGAGCTTCACGCCGGCGTGAGCCTCGAGTTCGCGGAGGCTGGGCTTGACCAGGAAGACCCCTTCCGCGAGCGCTCCGCTGAGGGCCGGACCGGAGGCATCCACGATGCACCGCGCTCCATTGGTTCTGGCCAGGCGGGCGACCCGTGCGTAGAAGTCGTCGGGGACTCCCGGGGGCAGGCTGCCGCTCGCGATGACATATCCGCCGCGGGGCATCGACGCGGCGAGGGTGTCGAGGCACGTGGTCCACTCGGCCTCGGACAACTCGGGTCCCTGGAGCACGAAGCGGAACTGCTTGCCGGTATCGGTTTCGTCGACGGTGAAGCTCTGGCGCGTGCTTTCCTTGATCGGCACCAGAACGGTGGGGAGTCCTTCCGCTGCGATGAGCTGGCGATAGGCCTCTCCCGTTGGCCCGCCTGCCGCATACAGGGACAGAGCGGTGCCGCCGAGGCGACGGATGACCCTGGCCACGTTCACGCCGCCGCCCCCCGGGTCGATGCGCGTGCTCCCGCACCGGAGCTTGTGCTCCCCGGTCACATGGGCCGTCGAGGTGCTGACGTCGAGGGCGGGATTAATGGTGAGGGTCAAAATCGGTGGTGCATTCACGAGGCTCGAGGCGTCCATCTGCCCAGTCTAGAAGCCGCTACCGGAAGCGCTGGAGGCTCACGCCCTTCGCAGCGCGCTACCTGAGCGCCTTGGCCTTGAGCGCCTCGAACTCCGTGGCCGTGATCGAGCCGCTGTCGAAGAGTTCTTTCGCCTTCGCGATTTCCGCGGAGGGGCTGGCGGACGAGGCGACGGACCTCACGTAGTCATCCGTATATGCCTGCGCCTGCTGCACGCGTTCCGCCTGTCGTCTTGCCATGTCCGGGCCGCGGGCGATCAGGTAGACCAGGGCCGTCAGGAAGGGAACGAAAACGAGGAAGATCAGCCAGACGGCCTTGGCCAAACCGGTGAGCTTGTGATCCCGGAAAATGTCGCCGACGATCGAGAACAACACCATGAGATACGCGATGAACGCGAAACTCCAAAAGAAGAACCACACGACGTCCCAGAAATTCGCAAACATGAACTGCTCCTTGCCTCAGGTGCTCTTCTGTGTTCTTGCGATGCCAGGGGTTCTTGCGGTTCCAGGCCGGGTGGAACAGGCAGGGCGAACCGAGCACGAGATCCGCTCCAGTGCCGGGCTATCTCGCCGGCAGCCCGACCATAGCGCGACCCGAGTCCGCCGGAAAGGTCTCCTTTCGCGGGCACCTTGATGCCCGCATCGGACGGGATTAGTGTCCCCAGCGTCCTGATGGAGCGTCTCGACGACGAGGTCGTGACGACGAGCGAGGAGAGACCGTGCCGACTCTCCGACGACGATGTTGACGAGCTGTCGACGGACCTCGAGAACAACAGCTCGGCGGCCATCCTGGTCTTCGAACACACCTGGTTCAGGCCGCTGCGCGATGCGATCCTGGACTCCGGAGGAGTCCTTCTCGAAGACGTGCACGTACCCGAATCCGTCGTGGACGAGGTACTGATGGCGCTGGAAGAACCCGGGGCCGACACCGACTGACCCCAACAGGCCACGCAACACATTTCGGAACACGACGAAAGGAACACCATGATGCGCCGAGGTGGGCGACCCGGCCTGATGGGGACGATGGCACGCACCGCGGTCATCGCAGGCACGGCGACCGCAGTTTCCGGCGGAGTGAGCCGTCGGCAACAGGCCAGGGCCCAATCCGCAGCAGACCAGCAGGCAGCCCAGCAACAACCGCAACAGCCGCATTACGCTCCACCACCGCAGGAGTATGCGCAGGCGCCGCAACCGGCGGCCGCCGCCGACGACAGCCTGTCCGCCCAGATCGAACGGCTCGCGACCCTCAAGACGGCCGGCGTGATCACCGACGCGGAGTTCTCGGCGGCGAAGGCAAAACTCCTCGGCATCTAACAATTGTTACCGCAGGTTTCACGCATGACTTTGTGTGACCTGCCTGCGGCCTGGCGGAACAGTGCCGTGCATATCGTGGGTGTCCGCGCAGACGACCGTGTCTCGCGCAGAGAAAAGGACACTCCCGATGACATCGTCGCTGTACCTGGGAATCGCACTCGACGGCGCCGGCTGGCACCCGTCGGCCTGGCGCGAGCCGGACGCCCGCCCCGCAGACCTGTTCCACCTCGACTACTGGGTCGCCCTCGTGCGTGCCGCCGAGGCTGCCGGCATCGACCTGGTCACGATCGAGGATTCCTTCGGCCTCCAGAGCTCGGGCTTCGGCGGAATCGACCCCCGCCGCGACGAGGTGCGCGGTCGACTCGACGCGCTTCTGCTCGCGACATCGATTGCGCCGCACACGAGCACGATCGGCCTAGTGCCGACGATCACCACGACGCACACGGAACCGTTCCACGTGGCAACGGGGGTGCAGACCCTCGACTACGTGAGCGAAGGCCGGGCCGGCTGGCGCGTGCAGGTCTCCGGGCGTGCCCATGAGGCCGCGCACGTCGGACGCCGCACGCTGCCCGCCCTCGACCCAGCCCTCGTCGTCCTGGGCGCAGACCCGGCCCAGACCGCCCTGATCGAGGACCTCTTCGGCGAGGCGCGCGACACCGTCGAGGTCGCCCGGCGGCTCTGGGACAGCTGGGAGGACGACGCCGTGATCCGCGATGTGGAGACGGGCCGGTTCGTCGACCGCGACAAGCTGCACTACATCGACTTCAAGGGCGACCGGTTCACCGTCAAGGGGCCCTCGATCACCCCGCGCCCGCCGCAGGGCCAGCCGCTCGTCTACGCGCTCGCCCACCAGAAGGTCCCGTACGAACTCGCCGTGGCCGGCGCCGACATCGTCGGCGTTACCCCGCACGACGACGCGCACCTCGAGGCCATCCTTGGGCAGCTCGAGACGGCGGCCCACGACGTGTCGCGCGGGGCAGACGAACCCCTGCGGGTCTGGACCGAGATCTCGGTCCTGATCGCGGAGACGGCGGATGCGGCCCAGGCGACCCTTGCCCGGCTCAACGCCACCCACGGGGAACCCTGGACCTCCGACACGCTCATCCTCGCCGACACCGCCGAAGCCGTCGCCACCCAGCTCCTGCACTGGCACAAGCTCGGCATCGACGGCGTTCGGCTGCGCCCGGCACGGCTTCCGGAAGACCTCTCGGCGATCACCGAGAGCGTCGTTCCGCTACTGCGTTCCGCGGGTGTCCTCGACCGGCCCGACGGGGTGGCCACGCTCCGCGCCCGGCTCGGATTCGGTCGCCCGGAGAGCCGCTACGCGACCCCTGCCGACGCCGACGCTCGCGGCACCGCTACGGCAGACACCGAAGGCGACCCCGCCGCAGACTCCACCTTCGAACTCGACCTGACCGGAAGCATCCGCTGATGACCACGACCGCCAGCACGACCGTCCACCCGATCCCCCAGGATGCCGCCGGGCGTCCGATTCGGCAGGTGCACCTCGCCGCGCACTTCCCCGGGGTGAACAACACCTCGGTCTGGAGCGACGGCAAGGCCGAGAGCCAGATCGCGTTCTCGTCCTTCCGGCACTTCGCGCAGAATGCCGAGCGCGGCAAGTTCGACTTCCTCTTCCTCGCCGAGGGGCTCAGGCTGCGGGAACAGAAGGGGCTCATCCATGACCTCGACGTCGTGGGTCGACCCAACACCCTCGCGATCCTGGCCGGGATCGCCGCCGTGACCGAACACATCGGCCTCGTCGGCACCCTCAGCTCGACCTTCAACGAACCGTACGAACTCGCCAGGCAGCTCGCGAGTCTCGACCTGCTGAGCGGGGGGCGGGCCGGCTGGAACATCGTCACGACCTCCGACGCCTTCCACGGCGAGAACTTCCGTCGCGGCGGCTTCCTCGACCCGAAGGACCGCTACGTGCGCGCCGAGGAGTTCGTCGCCGTCGCGCGCGCACTGTGGGATGGCTGGGCGCCCGGGGCCCTCGCCGCGAACAAGGACACGGGGGAGTTCCTCTCCGCCGATGCGCTCACGGCGGTCGACCACCACGGCCAGCAGTTCGACGTGAAGGGCTTCGGTACCCTCCCGCGCAGCCCACAGGGCCACCCGGTGATCGTGCAGGCCGGAGACTCTGCCGACGGCCGTGACTTCGCGTCGGCGAACGCGGAAGTGATCTTCTCCCTGCACTCCGAATTCGAGGACGGCCAGCGGTTCTTCCGCGATGTGAAGGGCCGCCTTCCGGCCGTCGGCCGCCACCCCGACTCCCTCAAGATTCTGCCGGCGGCGACCTTCATTCTCGGCGACACCGCGGCCGAAGCGCGGGAACGCTCCCGCGAAGTAGCGCTCCTGCAGGTGAGCCCGCAGACCGCGATCTCGTTCCTCGAGCAGCTCTGGGGCACCGACCTGGGCGGCTACGACCCGGATGGCCCACTGCCGGAGACCGACCCCGTCCTCGCCGACGAGGGCGTCACCCGCGGCCGGGTGCGCCATGTCGCGGACCCGGTTGCGGTCGCGAAGTCCTGGCGCGGCCTTGCTGAGGCCGAAGGGCTGAGCATCCGCGACCTGGTCATCCGCTTCGCCGCGAAGCACACCTTCGTCGGCACGCCGGTGCACGTCGCCGAGCAGATCAACCGGCACGTTCAGGAGGAAGCTTCAGACGGCTTCGTCATCGTCGGCCACACGAATCCGACGGGCCTCGACGAGTTCGTCGACCGGGTCATCCCGGAGCTTCAGGAGCGCGGCGTCTACCGCACCGAGTATGAAGCCGGCGCGACCCTGCGCGAGACGCTGGGCCTCACTCAGTAGCCCCAGGAGATTCGGGCAGCGATGGTTGCAAATTCAGGAGATTGTTTGGGCCGGGCGGGATCGGCAGCACTGGTCCGCGGGCCGGTGCTGCTCGCCCGGGCGGATCTCCTGAGTTAGCCACCACGGGGTCGGAGTACTCGTTTTCAGGTATGAAAGCTGGGCTGGACACCCAAAATTATGTGAGTAAGTCTCGCATTCGTGTTCGATTCGGGGTAGAATCGGGGTATGGCAGGAGCTTCCGATCCCCAGTCACACACCCCGCAGTCACCCGGTTCCGGGGCTGCGGGGCACCAGCCCACCGCAGCGGGCGACCAGCTGGCCCCATCGGCGGAGTCGGCCCATCCGGTTGCGGTTGCCGAGGGTTTCGAGGGCGCGGAGGGTCTGGCCGGTTCGGTGCCGTCGGTGCATGCGGATGCTGTCGCCCGGCTCGCCGGAGCCCGGGCGGCTCTCGCGGAGGCTTTGGCGGCGATCCCGGTGGGGTTGCTCAGTGATGCGGAAGCGGTCACTGCTCTGAAGGAAGTGGAGGCCATCGGTCGGACGGTGGATGCGGCCCGGGTGAGCACGGCGACGGATGTGGACCGGCGGGCCCGGGTGCTCGGCCGGGAGGGTCTGGCCTGGCGGATGGGC